>JAGROY010000258.1 GCA_020439995.1 Verrucomicrobiia bacterium | reverse complement strand
GAGGTAACCATGCTTTCACCAGACATCCGGCCGTTCCTCGGTGCCATGGATGATATCGACTATGTCGCAAACACGATCACTCTGGAGCCAGGCGACTACTTGTTCCTCTACACCGATGGAATTACCGAAGCCTTCTGTGAGGACGGAACTTACTATGGCGACGACCGATTGAAGGACTTCCTGAAGACGATTGCAACGGAAGCGTTCAGTGCCGAAGACATCGTCAAGGCTGTCATTGCAGACGTGGAATCGTTCACCAACGGCTTTACCCAGAGTGACGATATCGCGGCTCTAGCTGTGCGTTTCAATCCGGTGGCTTCGAGGACGCGTGTCGTCAGCTCTGAAGATACGATCGCGATTGTTTCATAAAGATTCCTTTTTTTTTCATTGAGGCAGGTCACAATTGCCTGCCAATGGTGAAGGAACGGGTATGAAAATTCACCATACCACCGCCGCCACTTTGCTTAGCCTGAGCGCAGCCGCTCTTTTCATCCCAGCATCTGTGGGTGCCCAGACGCCGATCTTCTACAATCGGTTCGACAACAACGGTTTCGCGGCGCTGTTCGCAATGACTCAGGGAGGCGATGTTCAGTTGAATACTGGGCTCAATGAAGCGCACCTTCCCGCCGTTTCCAGGGACGGAAGATTTGTTGCGGTGACTGCTGCTGATGACCGCAGACCTGGGCAGCTGAGTCAGGATGTTTACTTGCTTGATTTGGTAGCAGGCGGCACCCGCAAGATTATCGATAATAATGATCTCTTCGATCAACGCACCCAGGCTTCCACCACCTGGCGTCCCGCAGACAAAGCGTTCTCTCCCGATGGGAGGGCGCTCGCCGTTTGTTTGAGCATTCAGTCAACTGGCGGTGTTTCTGTTGGGCCTGACGGGCTATTGACTACGAATGGTGTCGGCACCGTTCCCCAACTGATGGTCTATGGAGTGGCAGATGGCCAACCTCTTGCCTCGATCTACATCGGCCAGCAACGCGACGGTTCGCTGAGTGAGTTGATGGGAGTCGACTGGCTGCCGAACACTGGCGAGGTGATCACTCCCGTTGCGGTGGGTGTTCAGCAGCAGGGGACAGGCGCACCTGCCAACACGACTGCTATCGTTGCACTCGCGCCGATCACGGACGCAGGAGCCCAGGGACGTGTCAGGAAGATCACGAATCCCGGCGCGTATTCGAGGTCCGACCTGTTCAACAGCACTCTCGAGAATGGCTATGAAAATGATCTGTATCCTGCCAGCTCTCCCAGTGGTCGCAAAATTGCATTCTTCCGTTCTGTCGAGCGCTTCTACTCTTCTCCTGGATTCAATGGTCGGCTACTTGCCCAAGTGTCGCTGCGCACCATCAACTCGGACGGCACAGGAGAGCAGGTGTTGTGGAACTTCAATGAGGGCCAGTTTCCCACCGGCGTCTCCTGGTCAGCGGATGGCAATCGCTTGATCATCGGGATGGGCACCCAGCAGGTCGCGGGCGGCATTCCATTGCAAGGAATCACCCCTGCTACGGGACAGCTCCTGATGATTCCTTCGGGAGGAGGCGATCTCGTTCCCGTCGGCGTGCAAGGCAGTGTAAGCCCGATGTGGGCACCAGCCAACGCCACTGGCAGCCAGACTGGGGGCACCGGTGGTAACACGGGCCCCAACACTAACAACGCGGGCGGAGCCAATTTCGGTGGAAACAGCAACGGCAGCAACGGAAGTACCAGCCCCAGCTCGAGCAGTCCTTCGAGCATGCCTGTCATGGAGCTTACGCTGAAGCCGGGAACCAGATCCTTCGTGCTTCGAGCTGCAGGCGCTTCGGCCGATGCCAGCAAGCAGTTCCTTCTCCAGTCATCTACGGATCTGAAAAACTGGACAACTTCGCTTACAGTTTCAGGAGCAATGGCGAACAACGGTATCACTGTCTCCAATGGCGGAGGCCAAGCTTACTACCGGCTCGTTGCCCAGTAGATCTTGCCTTCTGTGTGTTCCTCCCGTCATCGGTGGTGTGCCGATGGCGGGATTCTGCATTTCACAGGGGGAATAAATTCTTGCATCAGCCGTCATTCAGCAGCGCACGGATGTCGCCCTCTGACTGTGTTGACTCTCGGATGATCGTTGGCGATGCAGCGCCGATTCCGCCCGTTCCGGGAAATTCAGTTGAAAAGTACCTGCTGGAAACGTCGCGCTCGCTGCGGTCGCCAATCAGGGCATTAATGTTGGTGGTGTCAGTGAAGTTGCGCGTGGTATAGCGGGCGGAACCATCATCGCGGGAGCGCCTGTCCATCAACGTGCTCGTTTTCTGTTTTTTGTCGCGGTCTCCGAAAAACAGGAATCGAGTCTTCTTCTGCTCAGTGGCTCCTGCTGCCTGAAAACGTTCGGTGTTGTAGCGGTTCGTGGCATAGCTGCCCCTCACATTTGCAGAATCGAGCTTGCTGGTTCTTTTCCCTTGAAACTGTGACCGCTCGTAGTTTTGAGCAGTGCCGCCACTGGAGTATTCCTTGTTGAGATCGAGCGTTTTCTTGTCGAACTGTTTCGTGCGGTCGAGATTGGAAATGCGGTCCGACAGTTTCGAAGGCCCGGAATCCGAATCGTCGTCACCCGCACTCATAGATCCGCACGCCACGAAGAGTGGCAGGCACAGCGTGATGAGCGCCAGAGCGCGCAGGTTGGGGGGCAAATCCATAATGTGGAGTGTAGATGAGCAGGCAACCGGGTCAAGGTGCATCGGCATAGAGCATCATGGCCGGAGGAAGACCCAGCTGCAGCTCATCATTCAACGCGTGGGAACGGGATTTCTTAGATCCACGGCTTCTTCCAGCCCTGGCGGTAGGCGGGATCGATGAGGGCGTTGGCTTCGGAATCGTTGGTGAACTTCATTGCTTCGGCATCCCATTCCAGTCGGGTACCGCTGCGCTGAATGGCGATCATTCCCAGCAAGCCGATCTCGGTCAATGCTCCGCCATATTCAAATGGCGAGCCAGCTGGTTTGTTGGCGCGTATAGCGTCGAGCCAGTCTTTCTGATGGTCGCCTGCAGGCACGCAGGGGATCGATTGCTCTGGGCGCGGGAACTCTTTCATCTTCGCCTCGGGGATGATCCGGCATCCACCGGCTCCATGTGAGCCGTGCATGATCTTGCCTGCATCGCCGATCACTACGGCGCCGGTGCCAACGACTTTCCGATTGTCCTGTGCCAATTCCTCCGGTGCAGGTATCGAGAACTCACCGTCATGCCAGATGATCTTGATCGGGCTGTTGTCGCCTTTGGCTGCAAACTCGAAGGTGATGCGCGAACCGGCAGGGTAAAATTCTTTGTGAATCTTCGGGTCATAACCCTTGGTCTCCGCCGTGATCGCAGTGGGCATGTCCAGATCCAATGCCCAGAAAATCGGATCCAGCACGTGGCAAACCCAGTCGCCGATGCAGCCGCTGCCGAAGGCGGAGTAACCGCGCCAGCTGAATGGCAGGTAGTGCGGGTGGTAGGGGCGATCGAGAGCGGGGCCCAGCCATTGGTTCCAACTGAGTGTGTCAGGAATAGCGTGTTTTTGCGCGAAGTCCGGTGCCTTCGCGATCTGGCAGTAGACTTCTTTGAAAGCGTCACAGCCCGCGTGCACTTCCTGTACTTTGCCAACCGCGCCCGCTTTTACCAGCTCAACGAAAAAGCGAATGCTGTCCGATGAGTGGCCCTGATTGCCCACCTGCGTGATCACTCCCTTTTCCAGTGCTGCTTTGCGCATGGCCCGCACTTCTGCGATCGTATGAGACAGTGGCTTCTCGCAGTAGACGTGCTTGCCTGCATCGAGCGCCGCCAGGACCGCCACTGCATGGAAGTGGTCCGGTGTGGCTACCAGCACGCCATCGATATTGTCCGCCATGGCATCGAACATGTTGCGGTAGTCTTTATAGCGCTTCGCCTGCGGGAATTTCTGGTGGCTGCCAGCAGCATTCTTTTCATCCACATCACAGAGAGCGACGATGTCTTCGTTCTGCATTCCACCCAGATCAGCAGCACCTCGGCCTCCGACCCCAATGGCAGCAATGCGGAGCCGGTCATTGGGTGCGACCTTTCCATCCTGCGCCCGCAGCACATGGCTCGGGACAAATTGAAAACCAAAAGTGGCGATGGCGGATTTTGTGATAAACGAACGGCGTTTCATAAATCCGAAACTGCCGGAAATGCCTGACTCATTCAAGGCGATTCGTGGTACTTCGTGCCGAAACCAACAAAGGTATCCAGCCATGCCCTCCTCCCGAAGCGGAGGCTGGTAAAAATTCCAGAGGTAGTTTTGCGGCGCCTGGAAGCTGGAGGTGCCAACGTTGAAAGGAATTATGTCAAGTGTGCTTGACAAATGACAAGGTCGCTTTACATGTTGTGCCATGCATTTAGAAGACTCTACTGAACTCGGATTACGTGAATCGCGCAGCGCAAAATTCAAGCAGTCCATGAAAGCGAATGGATGGCTCTTCGTGGCCACAGTGATTTATCTGGTGATCCTTTTTGCTCTGCAGGCAAATCCCGAATGGGATCCCAAGTTTCGGGTCGGCCTAACTCTTGTCCCCTTGGTTCCAGGAGCTGCCTGCCTGCGATCACTTTGGCGCTCGTTCAAACGATTGGATGAACTCCAGCGTCGGATTCAGCTCGAAGCCTGGGCCTTTGCGCTGGCAGGGACGGTGCTGGTGAGCACCACGATGAATATCCTAAACGCCAATGGCATTGGTTTTGAGAATTATCCCCATGGGCCGGAGTTTGGTGGCACCTATATCACAATTTTCTTCTGCTGGACGCTTGGCACGGCTTCAGCCACGGCCCGTTACCGATGAAAAATAGACTTCGAGATTTGCGTGGCGAGCACTCCTGGTCTCAGGCCGACCTCGCGACCCAGCTGGGCGTATCGCGTCAGACGGTCAATGCAATCGAGACTGGTAAATATGACCCAAGCCTGCCGTTGGCGTTCAAACTCGCGGGTTTGTTTGGAAAGCCCATCGAGGAGATCTTCCATCCAGAAGACTGAGGTTATAGGCAGTTGCGGCCTGAACTCGTGTTGGAAGAATCAATTCCATCACTAAGGCGCAACGATCAGCCGGATGTATTCCTCGCCGCCATTGTTACGATCGAGTGTGATTTCTCCATTGAGGCCGGTTTGAGTGATGGCAGATTCTGAGCCTGGTTTCCAGGTTTCAAGGTCGCTGGAGCTTTCGAAGCTCCAGGCAATCCGAGAGGCGAGTGGATTCAAGGGGAAGCTGGCGGTGATCGTTTGATCCGGGGTAAAACGGATGGAGATGGCCTCTCGCGTGATGTCGGCCACTGCGGGATCGCTGCCGAACAGATACTCCAAGCCATTGCTAACGCCGTCTTCATCTGGATCAGCGGTGAGGCCGATGATGGAGGGATCGGTAGAGACGGGCGGGTCGAATTGTTCGGCTATCCATGTTCCAAACGGAATCGTCTCCGGCGTTGGAATGTAGCGCCATTGGACGTCGTCGACAGCACCCATGAAGTCGGCTTTGTCAGCGGAAACGATGCGCAGCTTGGACGTGCTCACTTCCGTCCACTCTTCTGCTTCATCGCGGGCGTCGCGCAGTGGTGCCCCTGCATCAGGAGAACCAAACAGCAGTTCCGATCCAAAGTCGACAAACTCGACGCCGTAGCTGCCAGTCGGAATCCACGCTCCTGTGTTCCGCTCGACGTGTGATCGATCGAGCTGCCCCCAGATGCTGTAGCCGAAGTCGAACTTTTTACGATCACCTGGCACAAGCGGAGCTGTGACGTCGATCACGTTAAGCGTCGACGGATATTCCCAGGCGAGTAGCAGGTCATCGACGATGGCGAGCTGGCTGGTCCATTGTTCGACGGGAATGATGGGGGTCGGGGCAAACTTGGCCGATTCCCTGTCCCAGACAAGGCCCTTCAGGTGCAGTCCATTCGTCTCCGTGTTCAGCTGACGAAAACTCGTCGTGCCGCTGTAGGCAGTAGTAGAATAAGCGCCGTTCTCAATCTTTGCTTCGTCCAGAAGGAAGACGTTCACTCCATCGTAGACGGCGGCCTGCACATAGCCGTCCGACCACCACCGTTCGGCGGGGGTAATTTCCGTCGCCGATTGCTGGCTCTCCGTGAGCAATACCGTTCCGCCGTCGATCGCGGTGACAGAGGCAAGCTTGCCTGAAATGCTGATGTCCTTTGAGACAACGGGTGCCGCTGGATTGGTCACGTCGATCACTCTCAACTTGTGGCTTTGCAGGTAACGCTGGTCGGCTTCGATCCATTGGCTGTTTTCGTAAGTGAATCCGATCTGGCTTTCGCCGATCAGGAAGCCAGGGCTGTACGACCAGGAGTCGGGGGCGCTGACAGTTGTTGATGAAAGGAATGCCGGTGCGCTGCTGTTGGAAACATCGACAATGTGCACCTCCGCCTGTTGCTGGTAGAAAAATGCAATGTCTCCGGCGACGTCTACTGCATCGTCAATCCATCCCCAGCGCCCCCACCAGTTGGAGCCAGCGTCGCTGGTCACCCATGCGATTGCGCCGCCCGGGAGCCACAGGGCTTTCATGTTTCCGGTGCCGTAGTACCACTGATTGGTGGTATCGTCAGTCTTCCGCGCCTGCCCAAGGAGTTTGGGTGCAGTGAAATCCGAGACATCAACGACGGACGTGATCAGCGCCCGCTCCGAGCGCGTCTGCGGGTTTCCTTCGGCATCATTTTCGGTGATGGAGTCCATCCGGGTGCTCAGGATGTGCAGCAGCCCGTCCCGGTGCTCGACACCGATGATGGTGCCATCGTCCAGCGCAAGTTCCGACAGTACCGTGTCTGGATCTGCCACGGTGGTAACGCGCAGGGCGTTGTGCGGTTGATCGTCCCAGTAGTAACCCTCCTCGATTTGCAGGAGGTGGTCGCCGGCCTTCAGGAGGCGGTCAGCATTCCAGGCGATGACCGTTTCACTCAATGTCGCCGGGTGATCACGATCCGACGCATCGACAATGAGAATTTCCCTGCCTGATACCGAAACAATGTTGTCGCGCCAAAGGCCCGCACGGCGCGGGGTGAACTGGTGCTCGATCTCGCCGCGTTTGGTGAGTCCGGTTTCCGCGACATCAATGATCTGCACGTTCTGACAGACTTCTCCCTCGTTGTAGGATTGATAGGGGACGAGCAGTATTCCTTTGTCGGGATTGAAGCTCACCGCTTTTTCATCGTAGTTTCCTTCGCTCCAGGAGTAGCCTTCTCCAATTTTAACACGGCTCAGCAGCGCGGGGTTTGTCGGATCGGCCACGTTGAACAAACTTGCGGTGACCACGCGATCTTCGACGCCGATGGCGATCACATTGTCGCCCCACGGCTCAAGGTAACGCGAGAACCCGGGCACCTCCAGCTCGCCGAGAACTTTCAAGTCCTTCGGATCCCCCAGGTCGACGACCCAGAACGGATCGATCTGCTCAAAGGTAACGACGTAAAGTCTGTCGTCATGGAACCGGGTGGCGAACAGCTGCTCGCCCAGGCCCATCGAAACATCATCCAGTTTTTCGTAGCCACCTTTGAGAGCAGGGTCCAGCTGGAACGTCTCCACGACGGTTTCGAATCTCCGCTCCCGCCAGTCATTGATCTGCGAAACAGTGGTGACCACATCATCTACCACACGCATTTTAAACTTGTCGGCGATCCAGCCTTTCAGAGGAATCTCCGAAATCAGAGCCGGTTGTTTATTCTGATCTGCGATATCGATCACGAACAATTTCGACTGATTATAATAATCCGATGCGGTGACTGTCGAAACAAGAAGGTGGGTCGAAGTGGCGGCGACTTGGGCATTGTAAAATCCCCATGAGTCCTGCTCAGCCAGTTGCAACCCTGGCTTTTCCACTGGATTCGCGGGATCGGTAAAATCAATGACCGAGAGGTCGAGTCCCGTCTTGTAGACCCATTGCTCGATCGTATCGTCGCCACCCGCTTCTCCCGGCACTTCGATGCGGGTGTAGTCACTGAAACGGGTTACCACGTAGAGCTGCTTGCCTACCAGCCGACTCTCGACAATCGAACCGGGCAGGGGAAAGCGACGGGCTTCACGCAGGCCGCTGGCGTCATCGTATTCGGTAAGCACGATTTCCGACTGGTTCCATGAGCGCCACGCGGCGAGGAGCAGGGTGTAGCGGTCATCGAGCACATACATTTGCTCGCCCACTCCCGGCATGCGCAGGCTGGCAATTTTCTCGGGGCCCTCTTCACCTGTGGGAAGGTCAAAGATCTGCAGTCCGCGCAACTGATTGAAATAGTAAAGGCGGTCGTCAGTGATTTTCCAAATGTCCGATTCCACAACTTCTGCACCGCCACCCGCGTCCGGTGCAGCGTCTTCAGCAGAATCGACGGCACCATTTGCCCTGGCTGGGCCGTTCATAGCACCATTGATCTCGGTGCTCTGACCGAACGATGATTTCCCAGTGTAAAATGAATAGGGAAACGGGTCCGAGTCGCTGACCTCGACTTTGACCGTGTCCACAGTCGCCCCGTCTGGCAGGCGTAGCTTGATGTAGCCAGCGCTGCCGTTCAGGTGTGCCATCTGCAGCAGCTGCCAGGTTTCAGACTGCGCATCCCAATGTCGCAACCTCACCCGCCTGGCCCCTTCATCAAGGTGCACAAGTACCGCGTTCGACTCGAATACCGCAGGAGCCTTTGAGAAGTCGGCCAGAGATGAAGAAGTGATACACTGTAGGGCAGCGAACGTGGCTGCTACGAACGAGAGGATCTTGGAATCAGTCAGCTTCATAAATTGGACAGCAGGAGTTTACTTGAACAACGATCTCTTGCGCTTAATCCGGTTTGCAGCGCAGATTACCGCATTTGCGTAATTTACGCAGCAACTATGAAATGAACGTTAAGCATACTGTGAGCGGCGTGGTTGACGCAATTTTCCTGATGCAGCGGCATTCTGATAAACGATAGTGAGATCGTTTACGAATTTGTATATGGATGATTTTTAGTGAGTAACGCGTTTGAATTGAGCGCCAGCGCAGGGCTTTGGTCAGGCATCGTTCACGGGCGCTACGTTTGTCCTTGCCTTGGCCCTGGTGAACCCATACCCCTAGCCGTTTCCTACATTTTATATGGCAGATGCCAACAAGAAGCAGTCCAAACGCGAGATTTTCATCCGACGGTCAGGCAGCACAGTTATTCTGTGGCTGATCATCGGTTCGGCGATCGCGTTCCAGAATATCTGGTTGTTCTTTGCAATGATCGCGCTGCTGGGGATGTCGGCGTTTGTTGAAGTTCTGCGCATGCTTCCAGGGAAGGAGCGCGACGGCAAGTTCCACCTGGTATCGATCGGTATCGCTGCCGTCTACTTTGGAGCGACTTTCTGGTACGTTTACACAAGCCGGAATCCGGACTTTTTTCACATCGACGGCATGGCTCTCTTCGTGGCCATCTTCGCCTTGTTTTGCGTATCGCTCACGCGCAAGCCGGAAGGCCCCAGTGCAATGTGGAGTGTCGCCGGGCCATTCCTGGCACTGGTGTATATTCCGCTGCTGTTCTCCTACGTGACACGCCTGCTGGTGATTTCTGAAGAGGGTGTATCCAGTGGTGCCTTCTACGTCCTGTTTCTGCTGGTCGTGACAAAGTTTACTGATATGGGGGCTTACTGTACGGGGTCACTGATCGGGAAGCACAAGATGATCCCTCACATCAGTCCGGGGAAAACGTGGGAAGGCTTCGGCGGGGCGATGATTGTCGCTCTGGTGGCCGGGCATTGTCTGCTGGCCTTGTTCGGTGATCATATGCCGCTTCTAAATACTGTGAATGTGACAGTGATCAGTCTGGCACTGGCACTCACCGCCGTGCTGGGGGATCTGGCAGAATCTGTCATCAAGCGGGCCTTGAGTGCTGATGACTCAGGGCATGTTCTTCCTGGGATCGGTGGATCACTTGATCTGGTCGACAGCGTGTTGTTCACTGCGCCGCTCCTTTACTTCATCCTTCACTACCTGTCCTGAATCAATATACAGCATGCCTTCGGCAACACCATCGCGCAAACGCGTCGTCATCCTTGGCTCCACTGGATCGATTGGAACCAGCGCTCTCAAGGTCGCTGGCGACATTCCCGAGAGAATGGAAGTGATCGGGCTGGCGGCACACCGCAGTGTGGATGCGATCGCAGCGCAGGTAAGGGAGACGGGCGTCCAGCACGTGTGCCTGTCCGACGAAGCAAGCGCTGAGCAATTGGCGGGTCTGTTAGGCAGCGATTGCAATGTAGTGGCTGGCGAAGACGGGCTGGTGGAGCTGGCAACTCTGCCGCAAGCGGACATGGTGCTCATCGCCATTGTCGGAACGGCGGGCCTGCGTCCCGCACTGGCCGCGTTAAGAGCAGGCAAAGACATCGCCGTTGCCAGTAAGGAAATCCTTGTGATGGCAGGGGAGTCGGTGATGGCGACAGCGAGGGAGTGCGGCAGGCGTGTGCTGCCTGTTGACAGCGAGCATAACGCGATTTTTCAATGTCTGGAAGGCCGGGACCCGGCAGTGGTTACCCGAATTATTCTGACTGCCAGTGGTGGGCCATTTCGCACCCTGCCTGCTGATCAACTGGCGCATGTGAAGCTTGAGCAGGCGCTCAAGCATCCCACCTGGGAGATGGGCCGCAAGATCACCATCGACTCTGCGACGCTGTTCAACAAAGGACTCGAAATGATCGAAGCTCGGTGGTTGTTCGACGTCGAGATGGCCCGCGTCGACGTCATCGTACATCCGCAGAGTATTGTGCATTCGATGGTCGAATTTGTGGATGGATCAGTGCTCGCGCAGCTCAGTCATTCAGACATGTGTTTTCCCATTCAGTATGCAGTCACGTGGCCGGAACGCGTAAGCAATTCACTGGAGCCACTCGATTTTGCCAAGCTCGCCAAGCTTGATTTTGAAGCCCCGCGGGTAGACGATTTTCCAGCCTTGAATCTGGCCCGCCGTGCTGGAGAAGAAGGCGGTACCCTGCCCGCCGTACTGAACGCAGCCAACGAAGTAGCTGTCGATGCATTCATTCACGAACGCATTGGCTTCACAGGGATCTGGGAAACGGTAAGTGCAGTCATGGACGCGCACACTAACATCAAGCATCCCACACTTGACCAGATCCTGGGCGCAGACACCGAAGCCCGCGAGCGGGCCGGGGCGATGCTGGCATCGGGGAGCTGGCGTAGGGGAAACCTGTCTCTTGCTTAGAGTGCAAGACGCTATTAGTATCACGCGGTTGGCTGACAATGCGCATCCTTTCGCCATTAAAGAATTTCTTCCGCTGGGTTCCACTCTCCCTGGTGTCCATTCCGGTTGCGCTTGTGGCGGATGAGGCAAGGGATCGTGCCGTGGAAATCGTGGCTGAAGTACAAGGTCATTGGCCCGTGATCACATTGAAGTGGCGAGAAACGAGAATCCCGACTATTCGACAGGATGTCTTTCGCAGACTAAAGGGCGGGAACACTTGGGGCGCTCCCATGGCATCGCTAACGAACGGGGAGACGTCATGGATTGATGGAAGTGCGCTTCCCGGCATTGCTTATGAATACGCTGTCGTACGCGAGTTTGCATCAGCCCCTGGGCGGGCCACAGGGTATCTGCTTGCGGGTTACAATGTTGAACTATTGGCAGGTGGGCGGGTGATTTTGATTGTGACTGACTCGGTTGCTGGCGCATTGGAAGCCGAGTTGGAACGATGGTGCGAAGATCTCGTTGGAGACGGGTGGTCGGTCATCAAGCGGGAGGTGAGCGAGAGCGCTTCTCCTCAAGAAGTGAAAGCAGTGATCAGGGCAGCCAATGACGATGGGGGAGTGCCTGCGCGGGCCTTGATTCTTTTTGGACGAGTACCAGTGCCCTATTCTGGCGACCACGCTCCTGACGGTCATATTCCAGAACATAGAGGGGCTTGGCCCGCAGACACTTACTACGCAGATCTCGACGGTGAATGGACAGATGAGCTGGTGAGTGTAACGTCAGCGAGTCGGCCAGCTACATGGAATGTGCCCGGGGATGGAAAGTTCGATGCGTCCTTGCTTCCGAGCGATGTCGAGCTTGAGACAGGGAGGATTGACTTCGCGAACATGACTCTAATTGACGAAGGGGAGATCGATCTTCTTAAACGGTACTTGGACAGAAATCATGCTTTTCGGCATCGCATGGGCGACTATTCGGAGCTTCCCCGTTTGTCCTTGATAGATGACCAATTTGCTACACCGACAAAGCCCTTCGCGGCGAACGGTTGGAGGAATTTTTCGCCAATGTTTGGGCCTGCGAGTACGTACACTGGTCATTTGTTTTCTCATCTTGGAGATGACCTTTTCCTCTTTGCCCTGTCTGTCGGCAGTGGAAGCTATACGTCAATGGCAGGGGTCGGCACGTCGGTCGATTTTGGGGCGCGGCGGACCCGTGCCGTTTTCCATCTGCTTGGCGGTAGCTACTTCGGCGATTGGGATGTTCCCAATAACTTTCTCAGAGCACCGTTGGCCGGACACCCCGATTCGCTGGGACTGGCGAGCCTCTGGATCGGTCGGCCGGATGTTCACATGTTTCCCATGGCTCTGGGGGAAACGATTGGATATGCAGTTCGCTTGACCCAGAACAATAATGGTGATGTTGGGACGGGCTATACGGTGGGGGAGGACTCAACAGCCCGCGGAACACACATCGCATTGATGGGTGATCCCACTCTCCGATTGCTCCCGGTTTCACCTCCGGATGATTTGAATTCGGCGATACAACTCGACGTCGGCGTTCGGCTTTCTTGGACCCCGTCAAAGGATGCTGAAGTATTGGGCTACTCAATTTTCAGAAAGGAAGGAATTGGACCTTGGCAGAACTTGGCAGAACTTGTCCAAGGGCAGGATTTTCTCGACACGATGGTTTCTCCGCAGTCCTCATATCACTACCGAGTTCATGCCTTAAAGCATGAGATCACGGGTAGCGGCACCTATCTCAACCGAAGCCAAGCTGCGCTGTCAACAAGCGTGTCTCTTCCTGACGGCTTCTGGACGGGGCCGCACATTGAGTTGAGAACCCATTCAGATGACGCTCCAATTGCGTTTGGTTCAACGGTTGCCGCGAGTCCGGGGAGCGAAGAGGAAGGTCTTTGTGAATTGCATTTTTCGATTCGGAGTTTGGGATCTCACGATCTCACGATCAAAGATGTCGTTCTGATCGATGGCTCCCGTGACTGGAAATTAAGTCCGACCGTTCAGGAAAGAATGATTCTGCACCCCGGGAACAGGATCGATTTTGCCCTGTCTTCCCCAATTGCCAGTCACGGACGAGGCGATTTCGCAAACGAGGCGACGGTAAGCGTTTCCACGGACGATCCGAGGGATGGCGATGTTGTATTCAGCGTGCGGGGCTGCGAACCAAAGCCGCAGGACTACAGAAACTTTGATGAATGGATCGAGCAGTTCACGTCAATTCCAAGGGAAATTCAGGGAATAGATGACGATCCAGATGGAGATGGAATCTCGAACGCGCTCGAGTATGCGTTCGGTGGCGACCCAAGCTCTGGGGACAGTGGCGACGTAATTCTGCCCCGCGTCATCCGTGTTGAGAACGTAACCTCAGAATCCGCCGATTTATTCGTGGAATATAGGCAGCGCGGTGATTTATCTGGAAGCAATGGGCGGGGAGCAATCGGCAGGGACTATGCGATCCATGATCTTCGCTACATAGTTGAAACAAGTACGGACAATGGATCTTCTTGGATTCAAGCCCAAGGCACTGCAGTTGCCTCACAGCTTCCGAAACTCGAAGACAGTAACGCTGAAATCGTGACGGTCGTTTCCCGGGTTCCAGAATCGACACCAGACGGTTTTATCCGTCTTGCCCGTGTCCGGGTGGTAGTCTCTGAACCACTGTTTACGTTCGCGCGGTGGGTGAAATCATTTGATGGCCTTGAGTCTCCAGTAGCAACGCCGATTGCCGATCCAGATGGTGACGGCTTGACAAATCTCATGGAATATGCGCTAGGCGGCGATCCCGCCGTACCGGATGCGGTATCGCTGGTTCCTAAGCTCGTGGAATTCAAAAAGTCCGGAAGGGAACTGTTTCTCTCTTACAGCAGGAGAATTGCGCAACCTTCGAGCTTAAGCCTGAAGGGAGTCACCGACCTGACCTACGGAATTGAGGTGTCGGACGACCTTGTTCATTGGGTGCCATGGGATTTTGGTTCCGAGGAAAATATCGTGTCGGTGTCGGGTGATGGCTTCGAGAAAGTGAGGGTCAGGGTCTTCGACGTGATCGATGGAAGAATCAGCGAGACCCGTTTTGTGAGGGTTCGTATTGGACTGCGTTTTCTGCCGGAATTGGATTGACCAATCCGTTACGAAGTGGATATTTTAGAAATGTTCGGCATATTTGCCGGGCAGTTCAATTGTATTTTGATGAAGCACCTCTACCTCGTTACTTGCCTCGTAGCTATCGCATTGCCTAGTAGACTGCAGGCCGAGACCCTTCTGTTTGAACGCTTTTACAACGAGGTAAGTCTCGACAGCAGCTTAACTCCAGAGTGGTCTCCTCCTGCTAACCTTGGTACTTTCGACATCGTGATCAACGCTGGTACGACTCTTGCAGCTAACGCCCCCGCCTTAGCGGCTTTCAATCGTGCGGCTGCGCAGTGGGAGGCATTCATTGCTGACTCAATTACGATAACGATCGATGCAGACATGGGAGCGCTTGGAGCTTCGACGATTGGCTCGACCAGTTCGACGGCTTACGTTTATGCGTATGACACTCTTCGAGACGCGTTAGTCGCAGATGCGGTTAATGAGGCTGATGACGGGATAGTTGCTTCGCTTCCGACATCTGCGCAGTTTTCCTCAACTCTTGACGGAGGAATCGACGTCGGCGGAGGCAACTCGGTGACATGGAACGGAAATCTTTCCGCCACTGCGGCTAACCTTAAAGCACTCGGAATAGTCGTGCCTGATGTTGCAGATGCAACTATCACTTTTAATACTTCTTTTAGCTTTGACTTCGACAACAGCGACGGCGTGACGACTGGTTCGGTCGATTTCGAAACGGTGGCTGCTCATGAAATAGGTCACGCTTTGGGATGGACTTCCAATATCGACACGATCGATTCGCTCATGAATACTTCGACCGCTGGGTCTGTCAGTATCCGAACGATGGATCTCTTCCGATTTGAGGACGGTACCGCAAACGATCCTTCAAATGCAGCCCAGTTCACGACGGCCCAGCGAGCCCAGACTCCAGGAACAACTATGATCTTCGATGAGGTCACTCTAAGTGGCAGCATTTCTGGTGGCGAGGCGCTGTTGTCGACTGGTCGGACACAGGGAGATGGACAGCAGGCTAGCCATTTAAAAGATAGTCTGGGGTTGGGATTAATGGACCCCACGCTTGCCGATGAGGAGGTGGTGAGTATTTCCACAACGGATTTACGTGTTTTAGATCTTATTGGGTACGAAATTCTATCACCTATACCAGAGCCATCGGCTTCGATCCTTCTTTTGTCAGGCTTCAGTTTACTGCTTCTGCAGAGAAAGCGCTCCTAAAGGGGCTCTACAGAAATTTCAATTGGTCCATCTACGTTTTGTGGAAAGAGTCTTTTGTTAGGAAAAGCCCCAAGGGTCTTTACTCAGAATGGCTTTCTTTCTGAAACAACTGCTTTGGCATGACCCATTTGTTATGAATAAGTGATGCTATAATGACGCAATCATCCCTCGTGGATACTTCTGGGAATTGCAGCGACACATATACCGGCTGCGTCCGAGAGTGGCTGCATGCTAACCTGAGTGCCAATCCCGAAAGTGTACCGCGCTCAACGTAACCGTATAGTGCGGGAGCTCCGGAGCGGTGGGTAATCCGATAGCAGTCGTATCGCTTCCTGTCGCTGAACTCAAATTCGTAGAAATCGATTGGCATCACATATACTCTTAGATCCTGAAGAGACGTTGGACGATCTTCACAAAAAGTGGACCATGGGATTGAGCCGTAAGCAACCATGCTCTCCCAATTGAGCTTGTATTCCCTGTCGATCTCGTAGACGTCCACTGAGTGGGTTAAGTAATCCTCATCTTCAAACTCTACGAGATAGAAAGGAGTTTCACCAAGCATCAATGGCAAGACCTTCCTAAACGAACGGATTTCTATTGGCGGTGGCTTCTGGTTTTCGTAGTAGTCTTGCACATAATTTTTGACCCTTTCAGGTGAGCAAATAAAATCTAGTTTTTCCTGCCATGAGGGAGCTTCGACAAAGCTTCGTATTGTCTTTTCTACGGCGTCTTTCGCTTCGGGCCACGATCGTAGATTTGTGGGCTTTTCTTCTGGTTTCGTTTCAAGTAAGACGTCGCTTTCGTGCTCCTGAAGCAAAAAATAAGAGATCGCGATGATTCCAGGAATGCCCACGATGGCAATGAGAATCAGTAGACGACGCTCCAATCTGATGTTTCCGATGCTAGGCATGTAGTCCCAGGGCAGCTCTGAGAGGAACTTCGTCCGCCACTTGACGCTGATGTTCAGCTTGTCCTCGTCGATTACTTCCTGCTTGCCAGAGGAATCAATCCGTCGATTCTGCTGATTTGCGCGGACATGGAACGGCTTGGCATCCGGCAATCGAACAGCACTATCAGGTGTGGCTGGCGGTTGAATGACCTCAGCTGTGGTTCCCCGGTGGTCTATCGAAATGCGGATCTCGGCTCCACACTCAGGGTGTACGAATCCCGTGACGGCATCCTTTCGGCGGCAGTTGATATGACGATTGCAAAAAGGGCACTGAAATTGAAGCTGAGCCATTCCTGACCAATCAAAGCGACTCGCTAACGAAGTCGACAAGCGATTTTTGTCTCGAATTCATATAGGGCTGGTTTTAGTCGAAACCATTCTCCACGACGACCTCACTGAGTGTCAATTGCCCGGGTTTCGGCCAGGGGTCTTTGGTTCCCTTTCCGATCGCTACCATCGGGCCCATGACGTGATCTTCGGGCAGGTTGATGAGTTTGGCTACGGCATCGATGTCATAGCCGATCATCGGGCAGGAATCGTAGCCGATGCTCTTGGCGGCTAGCATGATCGTCTGCATGGCCATGCCGATGGATCGCTGTGCTTCGTCGCGCTGCAGCCATTCGCGCCCTTCATGGAATGGGCCCATCCAGCCAACCAGTAAGTCGGCGACTTCTTTCGGCGCATGTTGCCAGTAGCGGGCTGGATCTTTTTGCCAGGCTTTGGTGTCGGCTGTCATGAGTATCAGCAATGAGGCGTCGGTCATCTGCGCCTGATCGTTCCCGAATTCTTTGCGGATTTTCTCGCGCAATGCTGAATCACGTAGGATCACGAATCGCCAGTGCTGGATGTTGAAACTGGTGGGGGCCTGGATGGCGGCTTCGAGCAGCGTGGTTTCTTCCTCCTGTGTCAGTTGGTGATCTCGATCAAATTGTTTGATCGCTCGTCTCTGGTAGATGGCTTCAAGGGTGTTCATGATAGAAATAGTGTTGTGTTAGTGTGAAAGGTTCTTCAGGCTTTGCCTCCAGAGGTTACGTGATCGTCAAAATCGAGATAGTCGAACCATGTGGCAATGTCCTCCCGCTCTGCTCCTCCCGCAGCGGCAACCTGTTCGCTGATGAATTCCCGGCTCTCATTGTCGCCTGGAGCTGCGGCTTCACGGAACGCTGACCATTGGGCGATTTCCCATTCCTCGTGCTTCTTTGCTGCGTTCTCACTGATCCAGCAAAGGATTTCACCATCTCCGAGACCTTTGGCGACTTCCGTCTTGAGCGCTTCCGCATCGATTCCGGCAAAATGGAAGAACCGCTGATCGAGTGGGCAGTTGTAGCGGTACTCGCCTGAGTTTCCGGCGATTTCCGCTCGGCATTTGTCCAAGATGCGGGGCAGGATGACGTAGCCTCCCAGGCGGACGCGGGCACTGCGAGGTGGGCGTTGAGTGAGATCGATCGATTGCATGTGTAGTTTGCTGGTGATGGACTGGATTAGACGGGTCGGTATCAATTTGACTGAAACAAAAATTTCAGGGCGCGGGTAGTAAGTGATTTGCGATGAAGTCGAGGGCGTCCCGCAGCGGCTCAGCATTTCGAGCGATGGAGGCGTGTTGCATCGCTCCCATCCAGAGGCTGCCGAATAGCCTGCCAGTAGTCTTCGGATTGACATCCGGGTGAATACTTCCGTTGGCAATCCCGTCCTGAATCAGAGCCTCAGTGATTGCCGCCCACTCGGCATGGCCATCTGCAAGAACCTGACGCATGGGCTCGCTAAAGTCCACCACTTCCGAAGCCAGTTTTACCACAAGGCACGGACATTTGCCATCGTTATCCAAAAAGTTAGAGATGCTCGATTCGAGGAATGTCAGTAGCCGCTGGCGTTCATTGATCTCGATCTCCGGGGACAACAGTATCCTGCGTTTGTAGGCGCTTGCATCCGCGACATAATGCTTGAGCAGTTCCACGCCAAATTGCTCTTTCGATTCAAAATGATGATAGAACGAGCCCTTGGGAACATTCACCGCGCGCAAAATTTCATTCAGGCCGACCGAGTGGAAACTCTTGGTCAGCATGATTGCCTCGGCGGCATCCAGGATCCGCTCTTTCGTGGAAGCTTCGATCATTTCTTGGTAAATAAATAGACCAGTCGTCTAGTGATGTCAATCGCGTTGTTCTGTGATGTTTTCGAATCACCGTCAGGATGATCTTCGTGGCGGACTGAACGATGCTTTCCACCGGTAAATTCTTCTACCATGGCAGACTCCCTGCCAATTTTCTCGGAGCGGTGACACAAGATTATGAATGGCAGATGAGCGACACCAGTGATCGGGGCTTGTTGAAGCGCTCGTGAACCACTAGAACGAAGGTACTAAAATTCCCTGCTTAAGTTGTATGATGAAATCCCTCTCAGTTTTAATTCTTTTCTTCCTCTGTTGTGTGGCGGTTCATGGCACAGCCTCGGGTGCTGCCGACAGCATCGTGGTGTTCAATGAGATCAACTACAGTCCCGCTGATGAGACAACGGGCACGGAATGGATCGAGTTGCACAGTTTGATGGGGGTGGACGTTGATGTGTCGCGATGGCGCATTGAGGGGGGAGTCGATTATCGTTTTCCTGAAGGGACGATTATTCCGGGTCGCGGCTACTTGTTGATCGCGCTGGATCCTTCCCATCCATCCCTGGTTGGCAAGGGAGCGCTTGGACCCTGGGAAGGTAGGTTGAATAATGCGGGGGAGGAACTGCGGATCATCAACAACAACGAGCGAGTAATGGAACGGGTCAACTACGGCGATGGTGGAGACTGGCCGGTGGGGCCGGATGGTTCGGGCGCGACGTTGGTTAAAATCAACCAGGAGACGGCGGACTCACGCCCGTCAAACTGGACGCACAGCGAGACTGTGGGCGGAACTCCGGGCGGGACGGGATCAGAGCCGCGCGATTTCGCGATCGTCGCTCTCGACTCCGACTGGAAGTATGAGCAGTCTGGAGCAGAGCCGCCGGCGAACTGGAATGCAGTCGGATTTGATGACAGTGCGTGGCTGAATGGTAAAGGTGCCTTGTATGCCGAGCGGGCAGGTGACGATCTTCCGGCTCCCTTTGGCCAGCGGATCGAACTGGGTGCGATTGCCTACTACTTCCGCCACAGTTTCAACTTTGATGGTGATCCGGCTGCGACGACGTTGGCCCTCCAGACATTTTATGACGATGGTCTCGTCGTTTACCTGAATGGCGTCGAAGTTTTTCGTGAGGAGATGCCCGCCGGTGCGCCCACCAGCACAACGCTCGCGTCTTCATCCGTGGAGCCGGAACTCTCGGACCCGATAACGATTCCGGCGGCTGCGTTAGTCAAGGGAGCAAACGTCATTGCAGTGGAAGTGCACCAGTCGAGCGCTGGCAGCTCAGACATGGCCTTCGGAGCCACGCTCGCCGCCACCGAGGCTGCCGTGCCCCGTGTCGCAGCGCCACCTCGCCTGGCGTTTAATGAGGTCTCCCCGTTCAATGCCGAATCTTTTCAAATCGAACTCGTCAACTTAACTGATGCGCCGTTAGAAGTCGGCGGCTTTCAAATTCGCGCGTCCACAACGGGCGCTGCACCGTTCGTGCTCCCGCAGGCGACTCTGGCTGCCGGTGAATTTGTCGTCTTTGATTCGACCCAGCTCGGCTTCAGGCCCGCTGACAATGATCGCCTGTTTCTGTTCGATCCATCGGGCCAAATGTTGCAGGATGCGCGCGGTGTTACCGGACGGCTTCGCGGGCGTTCAACCGAGCACGGTGGCGAGTGGCTGTATCCAACGACGCCGACGTTCGGGAGTTCTAACATCTTCACTATCGAAGACGCGATCGTCATTAACGAGATCATGTATAACCCTTGGCCGATTTCAGCGATTCCTGCGATCGAGGCGCAGACGGAGCTGCAGGTGGTCATCGACTACGGCGACAACTGGCGGTACGACAATACCTTTGCAGCGCGGGGCGCAGGCTGGGCATCCGAGGCTCATGCAGACTGGACTTCGGCACCCGGCCCGTTGGGTTTTGACAACAGTGTGCTTCCCATTCCGATCGTCACGGAGCTTCCCAATCCCAACGAGTTCGATCCAAGAGTGATCACGTTCTACTTTGAGAGCGATTTCATGCTGACTGCGGATCAGCTGGCAAACGTGGCGGGAATCAAGCTTACGCACACCGTTGATGATGGCGCTGTATTCTATGTCAATGGCACTGAGATCCTGCGATTCGCGATGCCGGACGGAGAGATCGGCTCTGAAACGCTGGCGTCAGCCGGGGGGGATGCGGAGATCACCGAATCCGATATTCTGCCTGCGGATGCCTTGGTAGTCGGGCTGAATCGCGTCTCTGTTGAGGTTCATCAGAGCGCTTCAGGAAGCAGCGACTATGCGTTTGGGTGCAAAGTTGAGCTGGACAATATTGTTTCACCGGCATCTCCCGGAAGGCCTTTTTCTGAGTCCGATGAGCAGTGGGTCGAGCTCTATAACAAAGGGGCTGAAGCGATCGACCTTACGGCATGGAGTCTCGAGGATGGTATCAACTTCGATTTTCCGGAGGGCACGACCATGGCACCGGGAAGCTATCTTGTAATTGCAAAAGACCTGACGGCGACCAAAGCCAAGTATCCGGCGGCAACGATCATTGGCGAATTTGGAGGTACCCTTTCGAGAAGTGGCGACCGTCTCGTTCTGTCGGATGCCAGTGGAAATCCTGCGGACGTGGTCGAGTACTTTGACGGTGGTAGCTGGCCGATTCTCGCGGATGGCGGAGGCTCGAGTCTGGAACTGCGTGATCCGAATGCCGATAACTCGAAGCCTGGTGCGTGGGCTGCCAGTGATGAATCGGGCAAGAGCGTGTGGCAGACGTTTACGCATGAGGACACTGCCCGGAATCTTAATGGCGATCCCACACAGTATAACGAATTCATCTTCGGCCTGCTCGATGAGGGAAGCTTTCTGATCGACGATATTTCCGTGATTGAAGATCCAGGTGGCGACAACATTGAAATGATTCAGAACGGAGATTTCTCTGGCGGCAACGCGGACAAGTGGCGGCTGCTCGGCACGCACCGGCATGGTCAGGTCGTCTCAGATCCGAGCCAGCCGGGAAACGATGTTTTGCGAATGGATGCAACGGGCTCGACCGAACACATGCACAATCACGCCGAGACCACGTTTGCGAACGGGGAACGGATCACTGCCTCTGCGACCTATCGCTATTCGTTCCGGGCACGCTGGCTGGGCGGGTCGAACAAGCTGCACACGCGGTTGTATTTTAACCGGATCGCGCGTTCGAACTTGCTCCCTGTTCCCGAGAATCTTGGAACCCCTGGCGCTGCAAACTCGACCGCTATCGCAAATGCCGGTCCGACCTATGCCGGGTTGATTCATTCGCCTGCCGTTCCGCCTGCGAATACCCCGTTTACGGTTTCCGTGGATGCTGCGGACCCTGACGGTGTCACTAAACTTGAACTTCACTATTCCGTGGACGGTGCAGATTTCCAGACGGTTCCTATGGCATCGGCCAATGGAGTGAAATTCGTTGGAACGATTCCCGCACAGTCTGCCGATTCCATCGTGCAGTTTTATGTCGAAGGCACGGATGCAAAAGGAGCCGCCTCGATGGAGCCCTTCAATGGCCCTGACTCCCGTGCATTGATCCGTGTCGATGATGGCGATGCGGAAGATCTCGATTATATCAATAACTTCCGCATTACGATGACCGCTGCGGATGCGGACTTCCTCCACGAGGCTACCAATGTGATGAGTAACGACCGGCTCGGTGCCACGGTCATCTACAATGAGAGTGAAATTTACTACAACTGCGGTGTGCGGCTCAAAGGTAGTCAACGTGGACGGAATACTTCAGTGCGGGTTGGTTTCAATGTGGCGTTTCCCCCGCAGCAGCCGTTTCTTGGAACGCACCGCACGGTTGGAGTCGATCGCTCGGGCGCGGGAGACCAGTTCAGTCAGAAGGAAATCATGGTGAAGCACGGCATCTACCACGCTGGTGGTGTCGTTGGTTCGATGGACGATCTCATTCGGGTGATTTCACCCACACCGCGGCACATCGGGTCGGCAATGCTGGTGAAGTCACGTTACGACGACGAGCTGATGGACAACCAGTTTCAAGATGGCGGCAAGGGGCCATTGTACGAATACGAGCTGATCTACTACCCGACATCGACCACTGGCGGCCCGGAAGGTCTGAAGCGGCCGAATCCTGATTCGGTTGTTGGTGTTCCTGTTAGAGATATCGGTGGGGATGACAAGGAACTCTATCGCTGGCACTGGTTGAAGAAAAACAACCGCGACGCTGACGATTACAGCGCCCTGATAAAGGTAATACGGGCAATCGGTCAATTTGGATCAAACCCAAGCGATGAGAAAATCGCGGAGATGGATCAGTTGTTCGACATGGATATGAGTTTGCGCTCCTGGGCCATCCAGGTGCTGTTTGGTATCGGCGACAGCTATGCAAACGGCTCGCAGCACAACGGCATGTTCTACATTCGGCCCGAGGATGGTAAGGGGCTCTACCTGCCGTGGGATATGGACTTCACGTTTTCCCAGGGCGACACCAATCTCACCAACAACGGTGACCTGCGCAACTTCGTGCGAGTGCCAAAGTGGGAGCGGGCCTATCTTGGGCACCTTCAGGACATCATCGCCACCACGTTCAATCGAGCTTACATGGAGCCGTGGGAAGATCACTATTCAACGTTTTTACCGAGGGAGAATCTGAATTTTGCCGGGACCATCGACTCACGGGCTCGCGCATTCACCACAGCAATCGCACGCGGGATCCCTGAAGTCGATTTCGAAATCTCAACGGCCAGCGGCACATCGGTGGACGGCACCTCGATCACGCTCGAGGGGAAGGGTTGGGTCAATGTTCGCAATTTGCGCCTTGCTGGTAATCCGTCGCCGCTCAAAGTGGAATGGATCGACGAAGACACCTGGCAGATCAATGTGCCGGTGGTTCCGGGAGCGAACAATTTCACGGTGGAAGCATACGATTTCCAGGGTGCCAAGATTGGGGAGAAAACGGTGGCCGTCACCGGGACTGGCACGATCGCCCCGGCGACGAAAGGAACGCTGGTCATCTCCGAACTCATGTATCATCCGGCGGATGGAAACGATTTCGAGTTTGTTGAAGTGCAGAACATCAGCACCACGCAGTCGATCGAGCTGTCGGGCGTTCGGTTTGACAACGGTATCGATTATGAATTCGGCAGCCGTATTCTAGCTCCGGGAGAATTCGCCGTCATCGCTGGTTCTGCCGATGCCTTCGCGTCGCTCTATCCGGGCGTGACGACTGAAGGCTCTTATCAGACGGAAGGAAGCAATCGCTTCTCTGATGGTGGCGAGCAGGTTGAACTCGTCGGCGCAGGTGGCGAAACGATCGCCAGTTTCCGCTATGACAACAATGCTCCATGGCCAGTCGAAGCAGACGGCCAGGGCGCTTCCCTCGTCCTGATTGCCCCGGAGACTGATCCAGACCCGAGTCTGCCAGAGAACTGGCGCGCCAGCTCCGTCGCCAAAGGCACTCCTGGCGCAGGGGAAGAGGCAGGTGGTCTGGCCGAATGGCAGACGGCCAACAATATTGTCGACCTCACTGCCGACGAAGACGATGATGGCCTGAGCAACCTGCTGGAGTACGCTCTCGGCACTGCGCCGCGCCTCAGCAATGCGGCCCCAGTTACAGCTGGCACCACCGATGGCGCACCGACGTTCGGTTATCAGCGCAATCAGGTGGCGACAGATGTTGCATTCACCATTGAAGCCTCTGCAAATCTGATCGACTGGGCACCCGCTGCGACGACACAACTGAGTTCAACGCCCAACGGCGATGGAACACTCGCGGTGGTGGTGCGGATCGATTCACAGCAGGCCGCGCTTTACTACCGGATGCGGGTGAGCCGGTAGGCTCCGATTGCGGGCTCCACGCCCGCCAAGATGTCAAAGCCGTCATGTTCAACCCTATTTCCCGGGTTGCGCAACTGATGGGCGCACCGTAGCATGAGGCTTTAGTCATCTATTGATCATGATCCGGATAATTGACCGCTACGTAGGCAAACAGGTCATCATCGGAACTCTTTTTGGCGTTCTGGTGCTGACCATTGTGCTCGTGCTTGGGAATATCTGGAAGCGGTTGCTGGATTTGATGGTGGAGCAGGACCTGCCGCTGTCAGTTGCCGGACAGTTCGTGATGTATTTGTTGCCGTTCTCGTTTCCCTTCACGATTCCATGGGGATTCCTCACTGCAGTGCTACTGACATTTGGTCGGCTTTCTGCTGACAACGAACTGGTCTCGCTACGCATGGCCGGGATGAGCCTGTTCCGGATTTGTGTGCCGGTTTTTGTTCTGGCGATCGCACTTTCCGCAGCCTGTCTATTTGTGAATGTGAAAGTCGCTCCCAAATCCGAAGCGGCCATCAAGCAAATCTTTCTCGACCGATTGCTGGCAGACCCGCTGGCGCTGCTGGAAGCAGGGAAGGTGACGAACGCGCTGGATGGTTACGTGATGTACATCGGCGAGCGCGAGGGTGACCAGCTCAAGGATTTTCAAATGGTCATGCTCGACGAGCGCTCCGGCCCGGCCCGTTATGTGTCGGCGGAGAATGTCATTCTCGACTGGAACAAGGAAGAGAAGGCAATCGATCTCACTTTATACAAATCGTTTGTGGCGGAACGCAATCAGGACAACGAGCTGCGTAAAGATCCCAACAAAGTACAGATGGGCGTCCAGACCGGAATGTCCGAGACGATTATTCCACTCGAAAGCCTGTACGAAAAATCGACTGAGCGGAACGTGCGCACGATGAGTAATGACGAAATCCGGGCAGCGCTGAACGATGGGATCGAGGACAAGTCGATCGAATCCGCGCACCGGACCGAGTTGCATCGCCGGATCAGTTTTTCTCTGGCCTGTTTCACCTTTGCCCTCATTGGCGTGCCACTCGGCGTTTCGGCTCAGCGTCGCGAGACATCCATTGGCTTTGCTCTCAGCCTGGTGATCGCACTTGTTTACTTTGTCTTCATCATTCTGGCTGACATGTTCAAAGATGATCCCGGGGCCTACCCGCATCTGCTCATGTGGCTGCCGAATATTTTGTTCATTGCTCTGGGAGTCTGGCTGTTCCGTCGTGTGTCGCGGCGCTGATCCCTGACCGAAATGAGTCAACTTTCCGCTGAACCCGAATCATCATTTTGAAAAAAATTCGCCAACTCCTGATCTGGCTCGTTCTAGTACCGCTGCTACTCCTCGGAGCCGCGTTCTTCGGCCTTAACTATTATCTCGAGAGCCGCCTCAAGCCTGAAGTTCTCGTTGCCCTGATCGAGTCGGAGAAAAACTGCCGGGTCGATATCAGTGACTGTGATGTGTCCATTTTGCACCAGCCTGCTCATGTAATCATGAAAGGCGTGACGTTCCTCCCGCGCGATTCCTTTGCTGAAAATGCAACACAGCTCAGCGAGCGTCCGCCGATCGAGATTGGAACCACATACATTCGCTGCCCGGAGGTCATTCTTAAAGTCAGGCTGTGGGACCTGTTAGTGCGTCGGCTTCAGGTGAACGAGCTGGATCTGCGCGAGCCGGAGGTCGCATTCTCGCTACTGCGCGGCGGCGGGAATTCGCTGAAGCCTCTGTTCGCTTCGCTCAAAAAGAAATCTACCAGTGTCGATGGCATCAAAATGGGCGAGGACAAAGACAAAGGAAAAGATGACAAGCTGGGTGGAGAAGTTGTCGTGGCCGACGGTGCATCAAAGGAAGAGCTGGAGAAAAAGCCATTCCATGTCAGCGAGCTGCCCTTGCAGTCGACTCTGCGACTGGCGCATCTGAATGGTGGTGTTCTGAAAATGCTGGTCGAAAAAAGCGGAGTGGTGATCGAGGTCAAGATTCACGACTTGTCGTTCAGCGATATCGATGTGAACCCATACGATTTGGAAGCCGGGAATACGGCAGTGATGAATCTGGACTGCACGGTGGCAGTGGATGAGCCGGAGCAGAACCTGCGATATGCCGAGATGCATGTCGGTATTAGCGGCGGCATCACTCCCTTCGATGCGGCGACAGGTCATCTGAATCCAGACATGAAGTACGATGTCATCTTTCGCCAGGGCAGCTACGTGCAATCGATGCCGCTGATGGAGAAGCTGGGAAACTCAATGGACGAGCTGCAGAAGATCGGACTCAAGCTGGAGGAGTTGGGGCAAAAAGAGGTGCTGCGTGAAGACCGGCAGGCACGGGTGGGTTACCGCGACAAGCGCATCCGCCTGCTCAACGAGCTAGTGCTGCCATTCGACAACTATCAATTGACACTGGAAAAACAAAGCTGGCTCGAAACTGGCGACAGCGAGCACGAGTTCCGGGGCAACATGCTCATCGCAAAGGAACTGACCGCGAAGGCGCTCGACGGAGTGGAGGAATATGTGCGCAGCCGAGTGGGTGACAATGTTGCCGATGTCGCACGCAAGCTCGTGGATCCCATCGTGGAGGAAAATCAGATCTCGCTGGACTTCCGATCGAAGGGAGCGCTTGGCAAACCAAAGATCAAGATCGACAATCCATTGGGGGATATCAAAGACGGCCTGAAAGAGAAAGGCAAACAGCTGCTGAATGGCACATTGCAGAACTTGCTGAACCGGGGGCAGTAAGCGGCTTATCCTGACAACCAGCTAATCGATTCTGTGCGATCAGGTTTTTCCACTTTTACGATCAAATGGATGCTGGCCAGCCTTGCACTGCTGGCCATCGCCGGATGCGACAAATCCCCACCTGCGGCGCAGGGGCGCACCGAACAGATTTCAGCAGAACCGGGATTTGACGTCGTAGGGCCCAATGCCTCCGAGGCTGCGAACGGCGGCATTGATGCCTCACGGAATCACGATCTGCGGGTCGAAAAAACAGAGGGGGAGTGGAGCAAGCTTTTACCCGAGCTGGTATTTCGGGTGACCCGTCTCGGCGAGACCGAGCCAAGATTTACCGGAGAAATGTACCGCTCCACCGCTCCGGGCCGCTACCTGTGTGCCTGCTGCAAGACGGTTCTTTTTTCATCGAAGGACAAGTATTCCTCTGAGACAGGCTGGCCCACGTTCTCCCAGCCAGTGACATCGGAAGCCATTTGGACCAAGGAGGAAGGCGGCGCATTCCGTCAGCGCATTGCCGTGTCCTGCAGCGTTTGTGATGCTCACCTTGGGCACATGTTCAACGACGGCCCGCTCCCAAAAGGAACCCGCTACAGCATCAACGCTTCCTCCCTCCATTTTCTTCCCGATGAAGCCAAACCGGAAACGCCGTGAATTGCTCGGCCACCATTTGGTTTTTGTGGCAGCGCTTCGCTGCATTCTGAGGGCAGTCGGGAACAAGCCCATCAATACTTCGCGCATGTGAAATTGTGCTGGCGGCATTGCCACAATGTTTGCAGAATGTGGGTATGACTGAACGTGCCCTCGTTGCCTTGTTTTTGACTTTCGCGGCAGATTTCTGCCTGGCGCAGAATAACCTCGATCCATCCGCGATCCCGGATCCGGATCCGAAGCTCCAGGAGGAATCGTTTCAGTTGGCTGAGGGGCTCGAAATCAACCTGTTTGCAGCAGATCCGATGCTGGCGAAGCCGATTCAGATGAACTGGGACGAGCAAGGGAGGCTGTGGCTGGTCAGCAGTCGGCTGTATCCGCACATTAAGCCAGGCGAGCGGTCGGACGACCAGGTGATCGTGCTGGAGGACACGGACAATGATGGCACGGCTGACAAGTCGACGGTGTTTGCGGAGGATCTTTTGATCCCAACCGCCCTCATGCCGGGCGACGGTGGGGTGTATGTGGCGAATTCGACCGAGATCCTTTTTCTCGAGGATACGGATGGCGATCTGCGTGAGGACAAGCGCACGGTGTTGCTCAGCGGGTTCGGCACCGAGGATACGCATCACTTGATTCACACCTTTCGCGGTGGGCCGGACGGGATGCTCTACTTTAATCAATCGATCTACATTCACAGCCACGTCGAGACTCCCTGGGGCATCCGTCGGTTGATGGGTGGCGGCATCTGGCACTTCCGACCAGAGACGCGGGAGCTGGAGATTCTGTGCAAAGGTTTCGTGAATCCATGGGGTCACATTTTTGACCCGTGGGGGCAATCGTTTGCTACGGACGGAGCCTACGGCGAAGGGATCAACTACGTGTTTCCTGGCAGCGTCTGGGTGACATCCCCGGATGCGAAGCGCATCATGAAAGGGCTCAACCCGGGACAGCCGAAACACTGCAGCCTGGAGATCGTGAGCGGACGTCATTTTCCAGACGACTGGGCCGGATCGCTGATCACGAACGATTTTCGCGGACACCGGGTGAACCGCTTTGTTGTCAGTGACGATGGCAGCGGTTATGCCTCCCGCCAGGTCGAAGACGTGGTGCGCACTTCCCATGCTGCGTTCCGACCGATCGATGTGCGCATGGGGCCCGATGGCGCTCTTTACATTGCCGACTGGTACAATCCGATCATCCAGCACGGTGAGGTCGACTTCCGTGATCCGCGGCGCGATCATACGCATGGCCGGATCTGGCGAATCACCTACAAGGGACGACCGCTGGTAGAGAAGCCGAAAATCGCCGAAGCAGAGATTGCGTCACTGTTAGAAAAATTGAAATCCGAGGAAGACTGGACGCGTCATTTTGCCAAGCGTGAGCTGAGAACCCGCGACAAGGATGAAGTGATTGCAGCTCTGCAGAGTTGGGTGAAAGGTATCGATCGTGCTGACGAAGCCGGGTCGCATCAGTTGCTGGAGGCGCTTTGGGCGTTCCAATCTGTGAATCATCTGGAGGAGCCGCTGTTGCGGGAGTTGCTGGCGCACAAAGATCACCGGATCAGAGCAGCGGCCGTGCGCGTGCTCTATCATTGGCACAACCGCGTAAGCGACAGCACTGCTCTGCTGGCAACTGCTGTAAACGACAGTCACCCGCAAGTGCGGCTGGAAGCTGTCAACGCGCTGCGGAATGTGGGAACGGCTGCCGCAATCGGTGAGGCATTCGCGGCATTGAAGTATCAACCATTGGACGCAAATCTCGACTTTGCTCTCTGGCTTACAGCGCGCGAAACAAAAGATGTCTGGCTGCCTGCTTACCAGAAAGGTGAGATCAATGTCGGCGATGCCAGTGCGGTGGCATTCGTGCTAAAGGCTACTGAAGACCCGGCTGCCCTGAAGCCGTTGATGGAGGCATATGCCTCGATGTCAGACGACCGCCGTGCTGAAACTGCGCAATTGATTGCTGACATTGGCGACGCAGATGCAGTGCGCTTCCTTTTTGATCAAGCCGTGGCATTGAACGATTCCGGTCGTGCCAGGGAAAAGGCGGGCATCTTCCGTGCCCTCGCGGGAGCGGCAGACCAGCGCCAGATCAAGCCTTCGGGTGACGGACTGGAGATGATTCTTGAATGGATTACGCCCAAGCCTGGCCATGACGATG
This sequence comes from Verrucomicrobiia bacterium, assembly GCA_020439995.1. Classification (GTDB taxonomy): domain Bacteria; phylum Verrucomicrobiota; class Verrucomicrobiia; order Verrucomicrobiales; family DEV007; genus JAGROY01. The sequence continues at coordinate 9,911 of JAGROY010000258.1, read as the reverse complement.
AGGTTGCTGCAGCTGCCGCTAGCCTTGCGGGGAGTTGGAAAATGGAAAGCGCGGCGCAGAAGTTGAAGGATGTCGCATCTGGGCAGTGGTCGGGTGCCACGGTCGATGCTTTCGCTGCGCTTGCTGCGCTAGGAGGCGAGAGTAATGTGAAATTTCTTGTGGAACAGGGACGTTCCCAGCCTCTCTTGCAGGGGAAATGTGCAGCCGTGGCCGCCCTCGCTTCTGTGGATATTGAAAAGGCTGCAACTGAAGCTGCTGCGCTGTTCGCTTCTAAGCAAACAGAGTCGGGAACCAGTGGGGATGGGCCTGGCATACCTGGCGTGTTCCGCGCCTTCACTTTTCGCAAGGGCGGCGCCAATTTGCTGGCCACCGCACTTGAAGGCAAATCCATCCTTTCTCGCGATGCTTCAGCAGGCGTACGCGTCGCTGAATCCAGTCCAGATCGATCACAGAAGCTCATCGATGCGCTTACCAAGGCAGGTAATCTCGCTCCAGTCGTTCAAGCGCTTTCTGCAGATGAAATGAAAGCGATGATGCAACTCGTATCCAGCGAGGGCGATGCCGCACGGGGCGAGGAAATTTATCGTCGGCAACAGTTGCTGTGTTCGACTTGTCATGCCATCGGCGGCGCTGGTGGTGTCATTGGGCCGGACATGATCAGTCTGGGGGCGAGTGCTCCGGTGGATTACATCATCGAGTCGCTCCTTGAGCCGAACAAGAAGATCAAGGAAGGCTACCACATGACGATGCTGACACAGAAGAGTGGTGAGATCGCCGCAGGAAGTGTTGTCCGTGAGGATGCAAAGGAAGTGGTGCTGCGCGATGCCGCTGGAAACGAAGTCCGCGTGCCAGCGGACAGTATTGCCAGTCGCGAAGTCAGCCCGGTATCGATGATGCCAGTGGGATTGACCGCCAGCCTGCGCAAGGATGAGTTTGTCGATCTCGTCAAATTTTTGTCCATGTTAGGGAAAGAGGGCGGGATGCGTGTGACTTCACAGAGGCTGGTTCGGCGCTGGCGTGCAATCGACTACCACGAACCACTGAGCGAAGCGATTCGCAGATCCGGGCTCACAGAGTCGGTCATTGCCAATCCAGCGTTGCCCTGGCGTCCTGCCTACAGCCGCGTGGATGGCACATTGCCGATGGAAGGCCTTGGCGAGAATTTCGGGTTCAACCAAAGCCGCCTGAGTCTGGTGAAATTTGAGGTCGAAGTAACAACGGCTGGTGCGGTAAAGTTTCAGTCAACCCTGCCTGCAACCCTGCAGATGCGTGCAGGTAAGGCGATGATTGATCCGCGCCTCGGAGAAGTCGATCTCCCCGCTGGGCGTCACGAAATCGTTGTGATCGTCGATCGCGTAGAGCGTGGAAATGAACCGCTGAGTATCGAATTGCTGGATGTGGATGGCTCGGCAGCTCAGGCAAGAATTGTCAGTGGTATCTAGCGAAAGAATCTGTTTTGAAGCTGGATCAAAGAATGTCCGCTTCCATCGTGTTCGCGGACATCCGATTGACAGGCTCCCTCCTCTCGTTTATTTCCAACGAGTATGAAAACCTTTCTTTCAAGCACGAGCATCGTCGCTGGTGCAGCACTGTTCACGGTGCTTTCGGCTGTTGTTGCGAATGCGGATGATGCATCACCCAAATTGAAGGCGAAATCATTCATCATTCCCGAGATCGTTGCGCATCGAGGCGCGTCCCATGCAGCACCAGAGAACACGCTTCCATCGTTCGAGCTGGCCTGGAAGGAGGGAGCTGATGCGATTGAAGGGGACTTTTATCTGACAAAGGATGGCAAGATCATTTGCACCCACGATAAAACGACTGAAAGGCTCACTGGCGGTGCAGATAATCGAGTAGTAGCTGACAGCACGTTTGATGAACTACGGCAGCTGGATGTGGGATCGTGGAAAGGGGAACAGTTCAAAGGTGTGCGGATGCCATCGCTGGACGAAGTGCTCGCGACGATTCCAGAAGGAAAGAAGTTGCTCATCGAAATCAAGTGCGGCCCCGAAATTGTTCCGGCGTTGAAAGCAACGGTTAAAGACTGGCCGGCGGAACAGTTGCGCATCATTTCTTTCAATGCTGATGTCATCGCTGCCTGCCGCCGCGAGCTGCCGGCGATTAAGGCATTCTGGCTGACTGGCTACAAGGAGACGGCAAAAGGCAACGGGCAGTGGAGTCCAACGTTTGGTTCAGTGATGGAAACATTGCACAGAACGAAGGCATCGGGACTGGACAGTAATGCGCACGAGACGGTCGATGAGACACTGGTGAAAAAGCTCAGGGCGGCGAATCTTGAATTCCATGTCTGGACGGTCGATGATCCCGCTGTGGCGAAGCGCTTTGCAGATCTGGGCGTCGATTCCATTACTACGAACCGACCACAGTGGCTAAGGCAGCAACTGTCTGCGGCAACCGAAACCAACAGTGAGTCTGTGGCAGCGCCAACAAACTAATGGCTGGGACTGCGGAGAGATTGCGCCAGCTCAGGCATGTGGCGCTCGATATGGATGGCACCATTTACCACGGCGGTCAGCTTTTTGACACCACTCTGCCTTTCCTCGAGTTGCTGAGGGAGCAGGGGATCGGCTACTCGTTTGTCACCAACAATTGCTCTCGTTCGCGCGCTCAGTACGTCGCTCATCTGCAGGAGATGGGAATTGATGCTTCGCTGGAGCAGCTTCTGACCTCCGCCGACGCAACCATCGCCTACCTAAAATGTGAGAAGCCTGCGATTCGCTCGATTTACGTCATCGGGACGGAAAGCTTGCGGGCGGAGTTCGCCGCAGCAGGATTCAAAGTGGCATCGAACGATGACGAGCCCGACGCTGTGGTGGTCGGTTTCGATACCGCGCTGCGCTACGAAAATCTTTGCCGCGCCAGTTATTGGGTGCGTGAAGGAAAACCGTTTTTTGCGACGCATCCCGATATGTTTTGTCCCTCGGATGCGCCGCTGGTGCTGGTCGATTGTGGAGCTGTCTGTGCCTGTATTCAATCGGCCACCGGTCGCGCTCCTGAAGCGGTGCTGGGGAAACCAGACCCCAGGATGCTGGCACCGGTGCTGCAGCGGTATGAATTGACTGCTGATCAAGTTGCGATGGTCGGTGATCGGCTCTACACGGACATGGCAATGGCTGTCAGGGCTGGTGCATTCGGCGTATTCGTGCAGACAGGAGATGGCAAGACGGGAGCAGGTGATGCCGATGCTCCGGCGCCGGATTTGGTAGTGCCGGGCCTGGCTGAGTTTGGTGCTGCCCTCGTTGCGGCTCGATCCAATTGAGATAACATTCGACACTAAGGGTTGTGTTCATTGGCGGGCATAGGGTATGAAAGGCTGATGTTCGGAACCCCCATTTTCTGCTGTGTGTCATGACCGATCCACTTGTTTACTCCTATGTCGTCGGCGGAGCGATTTTCGCGATCGGGCTGATCTACGCGCTGCGCCAGGGCTTCATCGGCCTTCACGGACGGGGCCTGGTGCGCCTGCTGGCCAGTCTCGGAGTGATCGGCTTCTTTTTCAGCCTGCAGGCTTATCTGCAGTATGCTCCGATGAAGGTGGCTCCGGCGCTGCCCTACAATGGCGGTGCAGATGATGTTCTGAACATGGAGGACGGAAAGGCCCGCGGCACGGCGCTCGACTACGGAATCATGATCGGCTACTTCGTGCTGATTCTGATCATCGGCACCTGGTTTGGTCGCAAGAAGACCACGACAAAGGAATTTTTCTTCGGCGGCCAGCGCTTCAGCTGGTGGCTTATCGCCTTCAGTCTGGTCGCCACGACTGTGGGTTCTTACAGTTTCGTCAAGTATTCAAACATGGGCTACGCCTACGGCCTGTCCAGTAGCCAGACGTATTTCAACGACTGGATCTGGTTCCCGCTGCTGGCATTCGGCTGGCTGCCGATCCTCTATTTTTCACGCGTTACCACCGTGCCGGAATACTTCGAACGTCGCTTCAATGCAAAAGTGCGGTTCGGGGCAACGTTCTGCATCCTGGTGTATCTCATCGGCTATGTCGGTGTGAATCTGTTTACGATGGGGAAGGTGCTGAATGCGCTGCTCGGCTGGCCCATCCCTCTTTCGGCGCTTCTCATCGCGGTCATCTCTACCACCTACGTCACGGCTGGCGGCCAGACGAGCGTGATCATGACCGATCTTTTTCAAGGTGTCATGCTGCTGGTGACGGGAGGCGTCATCCTGTTTCTCGGTATTGACTATGTGGGCGGTTTCGGCGTTTTCTGGGAGAATCTGCCACGGGATCACCGACTGGCATTTGCGAACTTTAACGAAGATCCGAAGTTCCCGAGCGTCGGTATTTTCTGGCAGGACGGCATCGCCAATTCCGCGATGCTCTATTTTTTGAACCAGGGAATCATCATGCGTTTCCTGGCGGCGCGGTCGTTGCGTGAATCAAGGAAGGCCGCGCTGGTTACTGTGGTTGGCCTCATGTCAGTAGCCGCCGTGGTCGTTGCAGCTGGTGGTTGGGTGGCGGCGGCGCTGGTGAATCATGGCGATCTCCCGGCAGATATGAAATCCGATCAGGCGTTCTACATTGCTACCGATCTTCTGGCGCGCCCCGGAGTCTTCGGTCTCGTCCTGGCAGCGCTCACCGCAGCGTTGATGTCCACGGTCGACACTCTCATTACCGCAGTCGCGGCCCTGACCGTAAATGATGTCTACAAGCGTCATTTGCGCCCGCAGGCCACGGATCAGCAGATGCTCAAAGTGGCGCGGATCTCGTCCGTAAGCGTCGCTCTCATCGGGGTAGCCCTCGTGCCGGTGTTCATGAACTTCGCTTCGATCTATGAGGCTCACGGGGCCTTCACCGCCTCGGTGACACCGCCACTGGTGGTGACCCTTTTGCTCTCGGTTTTCTGGCGGCGGTTCACGGCAAAGGCAGCCTTGTTCACTCTTGTGGGAGGCTTGTTGGCGATGATGCTGTCGATCTTGTATCCACAAATCATCGCGCCCTTCGCGCAAGGAGTTCCCGCGACTCTGCCGGACGACGGTGGATTCCTTTCGGGAATGAAGGCGTACAAATACATGCGTGCCTGCTACGGCATCTCGGTCTGCGCTGCAATAGGTGTGATCGTCACTTTGTTTACAAAACCGGAACCGGTCGAGCGCCAGAAGGGGCTGGTCTGGGGCACGGTCAGTGATGCCCTGCGTCGCTACAAAGGATCGCCAGGCACAGAGGATGGCAGAGTTTGTGGAAAAGGTCAGCCGCTGGTGATTTCTGAACAGCCATCAGAAACGCGCGGGGAAGGCGAGCTGCCCGTCGTTTCACTGGGGCAATCCGTCAGCGACCAGCTGGGGGCATCGCCCGGTGATCTGCTTTATGTATCCGACTCACGCTGGTGGCTAGGCGGTTTGCGGTCTGCCCATGTTGTGGTGGGCGACACTATCCTGCCGGGCGCGGACAGCGAATCCATCGGCCTGCACAGTGATGTGTATAATTCAATTGTCAGTAAGCATCGAAATTGCCACAGTGTTGTCATTGAGAAGCTCTACTGATGCATGGAGGAGAGAAGAAAGATTTCCGATATTGAATCCCTGATGATTATGAAACTGCATTCCAAGTTACCTGTGTCCATTTTGTCCTGGTGCGTTCCGCTCGTTCTGGCGCAAGTCCCAGTGGCGGCGCAGACGTTGAATGATGGCCTCATTTCCTATTGGCCGCTGGACGATGGGTTGGTCAGCCAGAATACCACGAACGTGGAGGATTTGAAGGAGGCGAATACTCTGGAACTTTTTGCGCCGGACGACTCGTCGCCGTGGCTGACGGGTGCTGATGCGAAATTTCGCGGTGCCTTGCACGTCAATGGTGACGACACCTACGGCACGGTTACGGACAGTGTCTCGCTCGACATCGGCACCGATGCCGTCACGCTGGCACTGTGGGTCTATCTGGAGCAGCTTCCATCGGAAATTCCAGGTTCCTTTGGAGCAATCTTTGATTCTCAGGCAGACCAGTACGTAATCTATCTCGACAAAGGAAATAACGAGCTGCGGTTTAAGGTCACAGCGGCTGACGGCGCTCAGCGTCCAGGAATTCCGGCCGCTGATCTGGTGCTGGGGCAATGGTTGCACATCACGGGCGTCTACGATGGTGCAGAGAGCCGCATTTACCTCAATGGCGAACTGAAAGACACTCACGCAGGGCCCACCGGGATGGTCAATGCTGGCCAGATCGCGGGACTTGGGCGTAACGGGCCGGACGCATCCAATTTCTTTACCGGAGGCATCGATGAAATCGCTATTTGGAGTCGTGCGCTCACGGAAACGGAGATTCAGGAAGTGATCGGCGGCGGTGTCAGCGATTTGTTCGATTCTGACGGCGATGGCTTGCGTGACGACTGGGAGATGATGTTTTTTGGAAACCTCGACCAGACGGCAGATGGCGACAGCGACGGCGACTTGCTGACAAACGACAAGGAGTTCGATTCCGGTGCCGACCCGACAGAGACCGATACCGATGTCGATGGCCTCGACGACTATGCGGAAGTGGTAACCCATGGCAGCAATCCGCTGTCGAAGGACTCCGATGGTGACACCTTGGAAGACGGCAGTGAGGTCAATGTATCCGGCACCAGCCCGATCCTCGCCGATTCGGATGGCGACGGGCTCAGTGATGCCGATGAGTTAAATCGAGCTGAACCATTAAACCCGCTCCTGGCCGACTCCGATGGTGACGATCTGAACGACGGAGATGAGGTAAATCGCTACAGTACGGATCCTCTCAAGGCTGACTCTGATTCCGATGCCTTTGCCGATGCGTTTGAGGTGCGGGACGGTGGAGATCCTAACGATGCTGCTATCATTCCAAGAATTGCACGTCTCGGTTTAAATTCCGGATTGGTATCGCTGTGGACTTTCGATGACAAATTGAATTCAGGTCTGGCCGATCATGTCAAAGACGCATTGGGAGTGAACGATTTGACACTGATTTCTGACAACGCCGATGCAGCCTGGCTGGATGGTCTGGCTGCTAAGAATCGCGGCAGCCTTCGAGTTGACGGAGTCGCCATCTACCTGCCGGTTCCGAATTCCGAATCGCTCAACGGCGGTGTCGAAAAGCTGACGCTTTCACTGTGGGTGAATCTTGATCAACTTCCCGCCGAAATGGAGAACGGCTTTGGCGGAATTTTTGATTCAGTGGAAGATGCCTATGTTCTCTATCTGGATAAAGGCAACAACGAGCTGCGCTTCAAAGTATCCGCGACCGGAGCTGAGCGCCCAGGTATTCCCGCAGCTTCTTTGCTCACTGGCGAATGGCTGCACATCGTTGGGGTCTACGACGGAGTGGCAGGGACGGCCAAGATTTACCTCAATGGTGAACTGATGGACACCCACAATGCTCCGACAGGCCCAGTAAAAGCAGGCCAGGTCGCTGCCATCGGGAGAAACGGTGCAACTGCCGAAAATCCGTTTTCCGGCGCAGTGGATGATCTGGCACTCTGGAACGAGGCCCTCACAGAGGCACAAATCGCTACACTTTTCACCGGTGTGCCTCCGGGGGACGGCGACAGTGACGACGACGGACTTCTCGATGAGTGGGAAACCCAGTTCTTTGGAAATTTGGAGCAGGACGGTGAAGACGATCAGGACATGGATCAGTTGACGAACGCAGAGGAACTCGATGCAATGACCAATCCCACTCTCGCGGACACGGATGAAGACGGCCTGACCGACGGCGAAGAAATCAAGGTGCTCCTGACGAATGCGCTCAGCGCCGACACCGACGGGGACACTTACCCTGACGCTTTTGAAGTGCGTGATGGCGGAGATCCGGTCAACGCTGACATCCTTCCGCGCCTGGCAGTGCTCGGTGTCGCCGATGGACTCCTTGCATTCTGGAACATGGATGAAGCCACCGATTCCACAGAGATCAATGATGTCAAAGCGCAGAATGATCTCAAGTTGAGCGAAACCGCACCCAACGGAACGCGCCTCGTCGGCGACGAAGCGCAACGCGGCAACAGTATCAACATTGACGGATTCGATTCCTATATCGATGTGCCCGCATCCGCAACGCTGGATCCAGGCGGTGCAGTTACGCTGGCTGCCTGGGTGAAATTGCGGGAACTTCCGTCCGAGCAGTTCGAGGCGTTTGCCGGCATCTATGATTCAACATCGGACAACTACGTGATGTATGTCGATCGAGGCAACGATGAGCTGCGCTTCAAGGTGACGGCCACCGGCGCTGAACGGCCTGGAATCCCGGCATCCGAACTCGTGCTGGATGAATGGATGCATGTTGCTGGCGTCTATGACGGCGCTGCGGGCACGGCAAAAATCTACCTGAATGGTGTGCTCATGGACACTCATAACGGACCCACTGGCGATGTCGTTCCCGGACAGATCGCTGCGATTGGGAGAAATGGTGCGGAGGCAGTCAGCTTTTTCAATGGGGCCGTTGACAACGTGGGTGTCTGGAATGTGCCACTCACCGAGCAGCAGATCGGCAGCCTCGTTCGCAACACGCCTTTTGATCCTGCGGACACCGATGCAGACGGACTGCTCGACGAATGGGAACTCGCGAATTTTGGAAACCTCGATCGCGATAGTGACGGAGACTTCGATGAAGACGGCTTGACTGAAGCTGAAGAGCTGGAGATCGGAAGTTCGCCGATTCTGGCTGACACAGATTCCGACGGCGCTTCGGATTCCTACGAGTTCGACCGGGGAACCGACCCGAGCGATCCTGACAGCACACCGATTCCAGCGGGCACCGGACTCGCAGCAGGTCTCACTGCTTACTGGCCATTTGACGATGGCCTGGCAGATCCTGAAGCCGCTTCGATAGTCGATGCCACTGGAGTGAACCCCCTGGAATACACCTACGAAGATCCTGAGAGCTTCTGGCTGGGGGAGGCCGATGCCCGTTCAGGCGGAGCGCTGGGAATCAATGGTGTCGATAGCTTTGTCACAGTTCCTGCCAGCAAGTCACTCGACATCGGCGGCGATGCTCTGACTTTGTCCGCCTGGGTGCGCCTCACGGAATTACCCAGCGAGCAGGCAGAAGGTTTCGGTGGAATCTATGACTCTTCAAGCGACGCTTACGTCTTCTACCTGGACAAAGGCAACGCAGAGCTGCGATTTAAAGTGACCGCGACTGGAGCCGAGCGCCCCGGTATCCCTGAGTCTGAATTGGTCTTGAATCAATGGATTCACATCGCCGGTGTTTACGACGGCTCCGCTAGCGAAGCGCGTATCTACCTCAACGGCGTCCTCATGGATACCCACGGCGGCCCTACCGGCATCGTTCGTGCGGGCCAGGTCGCTGGAATTGGCAGGAACGGCACAGACGAAGCCTCGTTCTTCAACGGCGCCATCGATGATCTCGCGATCTGGAGCCGGGCACTGACCCCCGAGGAAGTCGCCAGCCTTGCAGCCGGAGCCCCCATCCTCGGCGGTGAAGAACCGACGATTGACTTCCGCATCGCTGATGCTGCACGTGGTCAGGATGGGCTCGTTCTCACCTGGACCAGCACCCCGGGCGCGACTTACGAAGTTCAGTTCAATCCTACGCTATCAGAAGCAGGATGGACAGCCGTGCAAAGCGGAATCGCCGCAAGCGCAGATGCTTCCACCAGCTACACCGACGCCAGCCAGAATGCCGCTGCGGAAGGCTACTACCGGGTTCGACGGGAGCAATGATAAAGTTTATGCGCCGCTTTCTTCGCAATCTTTTGCTCGCTGGTCAATTCGTGGTTTTGATTGGCTGTGTTGAAGCACAGTGACCATATGAGAAATTGCTCACAAACGATCGAGCGGACTGCGGATGCCCGAGTGCCCCACTCCCTTCGCCACGTGCGTGTAGATCACCGCCGGGAACAGCCAGAACCACTCCCAGCGCACGCCAGCGTTCGGCATCTTGCGTTCTAGCCCGCCATTGCCCGGCAGTGCCA
>JAGROY010000257.1:329-17522 GCA_020439995.1 Verrucomicrobiia bacterium | reverse complement strand
GTCTGCGACCAGTATGAGCCAGGGTCTACTTTTAAAATAGTGACACTGTCCGGGGCGCTGAACAGTGGGTTGGTGCAGCCTAACCAGAGAATCCCAATTTCCTCCACGGGGGAGATCGAAATAGATGGGGTACCGTTGAGGGATGATCATCCATACGCGGAACTTACAGTCGAAGGAATCCTGATCAAGTCCAGTAACATTGGTGCCTGGAGACTGGCAAGTCAGATAGGAAAACTGAGCTTCTATGAAATGGGCAAGAGCTTTGGATTTGGCGAGCAGCCGGGGACAGGGCTGCCGGGGGAGTCCAACGGTCAGTTCTATTCTCCAAAGCATTGGAGCAAAACCAGTCTCTCAAGAAAAGCAATGGGGTATGAGGTAGGAGCTACTCCTCTACAAATGGTTTCCGCGTTGTCCACTATCGTCAACGATGGTGCCCGCTATCAGTCGCGGATTGTTGACGCTATCTTCGATGAGCGGGGATTGGTGGTGGAAGCCCGCCAGCCAACGATTGTTGGGCGACCAATCTCTGCCAGCACCGCGAGCGCGATGCGCAATGCGCTGGTGAAAGTATGTCTTCCCGGAGGTACGGGCACCCAGGCGGTTCCGCCAGGATTCAGTTGCGGTGGAAAAACCGGAACATCCCAGAAGATCGATCCGAAACGTGGACGCTATCTGGAAGGGCGCTATGTGGTGTCATTCATGGGATTTGTTCCAGCCGACGATCCAAAGATAATCGGTATCGTGGTCGTGGATGATCCCAAGGTGAGTAAAGTGAAACGTTACGGAGGCTCGGTAGCCGCGCCTATTTTCCGCAGAATAGCAGGCCGGGCAATGGAATACCTGAAGGTGGAACCAACGGAGCCGACCGGTCAGGAACTTGCGAATTCAACCCAAATCGTACCGACCTATTGATTTAAAAGGATTCTCGCTTTCCCCCAGTTGCGTTGTCCTCCTTGATAATGAATTTATCACAACTCTTAGCACCTCTTCCGGATGCCAGACGAATCGGATCAAGCGAACCCGATATCGCTGGTCTTTCGTACGATTCAAGGAAGGTCGATGCGGGCCACGCGTTCTTTGCTGTACCGGGAGAGGTGGCCGACGGCAGAAGGTTTTGCGAAGCTGCGATCAAGCTCGGGGCGGTCGCGATCGTCGCTGAATCTCCACCAGTTACAGACTTGGAGCGGTCGGTAGTATGGTGGGTGGTTCCGAGTGTAAGAATTGCGATGGCCGAGGCGGCCTCCCTTTTTTACCAGCAGCCTTCTTATGAGATGAAAGTCGCCGGAGTTACTGGGACGAACGGCAAGACGACCACTGCATTCCTGATTCACCACCTTATCAGCCATTCGGCCGGGCGGTGTGGTTTGTTTGGAACGATCAAATACGATACAGGACGCGGGGGCGTGTCTGCTGAGAGGACGACTCCTGAGGCCATCGACCTGCAGAGGCTGATGGACGAAGCCAGGGGGTATGAATGTCCGGCGGTAGTGATGGAGGTTTCTTCACATGCACTTATGCAGCAGCGGGTACGCGCAGTGAAGTTTTCCGCAGCGGTGTTCACCAACCTTTCCCAGGACCACTTGGATTACCATGGCAACATGGAGGACTACTTCACGGCAAAACGTGCTCTGTTCAATCAGACTGCAGCCATGAAAGGATCGGCCGTGATCAATATCGATGATACTTTCGGCAAGCGATTGGCAGCAATGTTAGAAGACAAGCTGGAAGTCGTGACTTTTGGACTCAGTGCGGCCGCGGGGTTCCGCGCCTCGAATGCCCGGACGACCAAAACAGGGACAACGTACCAGTTTCACGCGGGGGAGCGTTCATTTCTGGTGGAAATGCCCTTGTTTGGAGCTTTCAATGTCTCGAACTCGCTGGCAGCACTTGCAACGGTGTCGATTCTCGGGTTCAACCTGAGGGAGGCAGTGAATGCGCTCAGAGATGCTCCACAAGTGCCGGGAAGGCTCGAATTGGTTCAGGAGCGGCGGCCGTTTCGAGTTTTTGTCGACTATGCTCATACTCCCGATGCACTGACGAATGTACTGAAGACAGTCCGCCTGATGAGCCCCCGGAGGGTGATCACCGTTTTTGGCTGCGGTGGTGACAGGGACCGCGAAAAGCGGCCGCTCATGGCGCGTGCCGTGGGCGCGCTCAGTGATGTGTGTGTGGTTACTTCCGACAATCCTCGCAGCGAAGATCCCGAGCGTATCATCGCTGATGTTAAGGCGGGCCTGACCGGGAGCCACATCGCTATCGTAGATCGACGGGAAGCAATCAATACGGCGATCAACCTGGCTGATGAGGGGGATATTGTTCTGATCGCTGGAAAAGGACACGAGGCCTATCAGGAATTCGCGACCGAAACCCTGCCGTTCGATGATCGGCGGGTAGCTGCCAGTGCGATGCGCGAATGGAGCAACAATCGAACCGGAGGGGATATTTGAGGCCGACCGCGCTAAAAGACATCGCGCGTTTGTGTGGTGGCAAATTGATCAACGGCGATCCCGATTTGACCGTGACTGATGTCTGTACGGACACACGGTCAATGCCGAAAGGAGCCTTGTTCGTGGCGCTTTCAGGGGAGCGCTTCGATGCCCACGACTACCTGGATCAGGCAGCGGTGAACGCGGCTGCCTGTATTGTAAGTCGGGTGCCGACGAATGTGGATGATTTCCCCGCAGCGCTCATCGAGGTGAAAGATACTCTCGCAGCCCTGCAGGAACTTGCACGAGGGTACCGCAGGGAGCTGGATGTCGTGGTGGTGTGCGTCACCGGGAGCAATGGCAAGACGTCAACGAAGGATTTTTTGCGAGCAATCCTGAGCCAGAAGTTTTCGGTGAACGCAACTGCTGGAAATCTCAACAATCACATAGGCCTGCCTCTCACGATCCTGAGAACAGACGCAGAGCACAACTGCGGAGTCTGGGAAATGGGAATGAGTAACCCAGGTGAGATTGAACCGCTAGCTGCGATCGCTGGGCCGGATGCCGCAGTCGTAACCAATGTGGGAACGGCGCACATCGAGTTCATGAAAACCCGTGAAGCCATCGCTCTTGAAAAGGGGATGCTGGTTGAGGCTGTGCCTGCGGAGGGGTGCGTATTTCTAAATGCTGCGGATGATTTCACACCAAATCTTTCGAGTCGGGCGAAGGCGCGCGTGATTCTCGCGGGAATTGGCAATGGTGAGGTGCATGCAGAGAATTTGAGGCAACGGGGGGATGGTAGCAGTTTCGATGTCGTCCACGAACGTGGAACATTTCCCGTCGACTTACCGGTGCCTGGACGGCACATGGTCGGCAATGCGATGCTGGCTATCGCGGTCGGGTTGCACCTCGGGGTTGCGCCGGAGGCGATTGCTGATGGTCTTGCGGGCGTGGTGATTACGGGCGGGCGACTCCAGTTTCGAAAGGTCAATGGCCTGTCCATCATTGACGACTCTTACAATGCCAACCCGGATTCGATGAGGGCAGCTTTGGCGACATTGCAGTCCCTTGATTGTGCTGGAAAGCGAGTAGCTGTGCTTGGTCGGATGGCGGAGCTGGGCGAGGGCAGTGCAGTCGAGCACTATGAGCTCGGAAAAGCAGCAGTCACCGACTACGGCATGGATGCCGTGTTCACTGTCGGCGAAGAGGCTGCAGAAATCGTGCGTGGATTCGCTGATGCGGGTGGCATCGATGCCCGTCCATTCGCTACCCACGACGAATGCCGACTGTCGATTGAATCACTCAAGCCTGGAGATCTTATTTTAGTAAAAGGAAGTCGCTCTTCGGCGATGGAAAAAGTCATCCCGAAGTCTTTAGCACTATGATGTATCTAATTTATCAGAAGCTCTTTGAAGGGCCAAGTCCGCTGGTTCATTCGTACCCGTGGCTTGAGGCTTTCAACGTGTTTAAGTACCAGACATTCCGGGCCCCGATTGCCTGCATTCTCGCGTTTCTGATCTGTGTCACGTTTGGCGATTCTGTAATCCGCAAGCTTCTGTCTCTGAAGCTGGGGCAGCCGATCCGCAGTGCTGAAGAGGTGCATAAGTTGAACGAGCTTCATGGAAAGAAGGCGGGGACGCCAACAATGGGAGGTGTGCTGCTTCTGGGCAGTGTTGTGATATCGACCCTCGTATGCGCGAGTATCGCGAATTTTTTCGTTTGGACTGTGCTTTTCGTGATGATCAGTCTTGGAGCGCTGGGTTTCATGGATGACTACGCAAAGGTCACCAAGAAAAGTTCCGATGGAATCAGTGCCCGTGCTAAAATGCTTGGCCAACTGAGTGTGGCCCTGATTGCTGGAGCGTTCCTCTACTACGGCACTGATGACACCACCCAGAGTTACATGGGGGCTCTGTATGTTCCGTTTTTGAAAACGCCGATTATCGACGATATGGGCATTTTCAGTTTGTTCTTCTTCGCGATCGTAATTGTTGGTTGCTCCAATGCTGTGAACCTCACGGATGGACTCGATGGATTGGCCACCGGGTGCACCGTGACTGTCGCGATGGCCTATGCAGTATTTACGTATGTTGCAGGGAAGTATTATATTGCCCGCGAGTTTTTGTTCATTCCACATCATGAGTTCGCAGGTGAACTCTGTGTGATTTGTGCTGCACTGGTTGGGGCGGGGCTTGGATTCCTCTGGTTCAACTGTCATCCAGCAAAGGTGTTTATGGGAGATACCGGTTCGCTGTCTCTCGGCGGGACTATTGGAATTATCGCTATCTGCTGTAAACAGGAAGTCGTTCTCATTCTTGTTGGAGGGATTTTTGTTGCGGAAGCCATGTCCGTCATTCTTCAGGTCGGGAGTTTCAAGCTTCGCGGCAAGAGGATCTTCCGCATGTCACCCATCCACCATCACTTCGAGCTGGGGGGCTGGCACGAATCTCAAGTGATCAATCGTTTCTGGATCGTATCCCTCATTCTGGCCTTTGCTGGATTGGCTACTTTGAAACTTCGTTAGTGAAATACGCTGGTCAACAGATTGCCGTAATAGGCGCAGGAAGCAGTGGTAAGGCCGCCGCCAGGCTGGCATGCGCTCATGGAGGGAGCGTGACTTTGGCTGACAGCGGGACTGGCGACGCGCTCGGAGGTCTTGCCGCTGAGATGGCTGAAGATGGGATCATGGTTAAGATTGCAGGAGATGCTTTCGTAGAGGATCCTACCAGCTTTGCATTCTGCGTTGTAAGCCCCGGGATCGATCCCGAATCCAAGCTGGCACAGCACTTTTCAACCGCTGGAGTCAGTCTGATCAGCGAAATCGAATTCGGATTCCAGAACTCCAAAGTGCCAGTAGTTGCGATTACGGGAACGAATGGTAAGACGACCACGACCGAGCTGATATCGGTAATTTTCAACGCCGTCGGGCTGAAGTCTGTTCCCTGCGGAAACTATGGCCTCGCGTACTGCGATGTCGTTCGCGGATCTGAAGTGTTCGACGTTCATACCGTCGAGGTCAGTTCCTTTCAGCTGGAGCTGATTGACTCCTTTCGGCCAGTGACCAGCGTGTGGATGAATTTTGCTCCCGATCACCTCGATCGCCATCCGAATGTGGCAGCGTATCGTGACGCTAAGTTGCGGATTTTTGAAAATCAGACTGCTGGTGATTGTACTGTGATCAATGCTGCGGACGTTCCGTCCGGTATCGCGGCAGAGAAGGTGACTTTCAGTGCTTTTGGTTTGGACGCCGATTTCACTCTCGCCGACAACAAAATCTCCTGCAAAGGAGATGAGCTGATCGACTTTTCAAAAACCCGCCTGCGTGGGAAACATAACGCCGAGAATGTTATGGCAGCTATGGCTGCTGTGCACTCGAGGGGTGTGGAATTTTCCGCGATGACCGAAGCTGTCTATTCTTACCAGCCGCCCAGGCACAGGTGTGAATTGGTGGCTGTGATTGATGACATAGAGTTTATCAATGACTCTAAGTCTACGAATTTGCATTCGCTGGAATCCTCCCTGCGTTCCCTGCGGCCCCCGCTTGTTCTCATTGCGGGTGGGAAAAACAAGGGGCTGGACTACAGTGGGGTGCGAAAAACGGTTCACGAGACCTGCAGTCACGTCGTGGCTATAGGTGAGATTGCACAAAGTCTCGTGGATTGCTGGGGGAGCACTGTCAGTTGCGAGATCGCAAGTGACATGGCCGATGCTGTGAGGCGGGCGAAAGCTCGGGCATCGCGTGGCCAAGTGGTGCTCTTGTCTCCCGGAACTTCCTCATTCGACATGTTCGGCGGCTATCAGGAAAGAGGCGATGCCTTCTGTCAAAACGTAAACCGACTGCTGTAACTGAGTATGAAGAGAGATCGAACGCAAAGAAAAAAGAAACTAACATTGAGAGAACGGCTAACGCGGCGCAAGACTCATCGCCTTGCTGCTCACGTTTCCCGTGAAGATCAGTGGGACTACGATGTGCCCAATATTCGCCTTTCACGGGCGTTTGTGGTCGTAGTCGTCCTACACATCGTTGCTGTGGGCGGTATCCTTGCTTTTGAGGTGCTCAAGCCGGACGGGCGCGGATCCGTAGCGCTAAGTGACGATCCAAAGGGGACGATCGGTGATGAATTGGTCAACTCAATTCCGGAAGGCGTGAAAGTGGGGGATCCGCGTGCCGAAGGCAAGGTTGCGTATATCGTGCGCGCTGGTGATACCGTTAAGTCAATTGCCGACAGATTCGGCTTGATGCCTGAGACGATCGAGCGGCAAAATGGACTCGATCGTGGTGGCCGGATTTATCCTGGTCGCCAGATGTTCATTCCAAAAACTGACGAGATTATCGCGGAAGCCGAGATCGCTGCGGTCGCTACTGCCGGGGCTGGCGGCGCGAGTTCGGGAACAGTAGCAGGTTCTTCTCAGTCGCGCCAGGAGATGCCGACTGAGCGGAAGGCAGTGTCAGAACTTCAACAGGTACTGTCTTCTGAGCCCGAAATCGCCAGAGCTCCCGTCGTTTCTGCTCGCGAAGTGGAGCCTGAACCTGTTCGTCCCCGCTATGCAGTTACTGAGAGTCCTGCTCCTACGCCTGCTTCCAAGCCGGAGCCAAAACCTGTGCGTCCCGTCTCTGGAACTGATGGTGGTGTGCATACAATGGCCCGCGGTGAGACTCCGTTTGCCATCGCCAGGCGTTACGGTGTGAAAGTGGATCAGCTACTCAAGGCGAATGGTATTTCCGATCCCACCAATATTCAGATTGGTCAGAAACTGAAGATTCCTGGCAGACGTTAGTCCCCACTTTTCTTTCCTCATATGGCATCTAAAAGCGCTTACATCCTTATCCTAAGTGTCATCTCACTGGTGGTGCTCGGCGTTGTCATGCTGTCGAGCACTTCTGCGTTCTCGACAGATGCCTATGCAGATGGTGCTGACCTTTACTACGATGTGAAGCGTCAGTTCTTCTGGATGGGAGCAGGCTGCGTTATTTGCTTCCTGTTTGCGGCGGTGGATTACCACTGGTTGGAGAAGCTGGCGGTACCCGCGTTCGTGCTTTCGATCGTACTTCTAATTCTGTGCTTTGTTCCCAATGTCGGGGTGACGGTACATGGCGCGTCGCGCTGGATCAGCGGTAAAGCGATGGGGCTTGGATCCCTTCAGGGGCAACCATCCGAGTTGGCAAAAATTGCAGCCGTGGTGATGTTGGCTGCCTGGTACGCGAAATCGGACGCGAGGAGAGAGAAGTTCCTTGAGGGATTTTTGATGCCGCTGCTGATTCTTGGCGTAATTGTGGGCCTGGTTGGTGCGGAGGTGGATATTGGAAGTGCTGCCCTTATCGCCACCGGGGGCCTGGTGGTGATGTTCGCTGCCGGAGTTCGCTGGCGCTATCTCGGGGCGATGGCTTTTGTCGGTCTGTCCAGTGCTGCCGCGCTGGCAGTAGCTTTCCAAACATCTGTCACGATGCAAAACCGTCTTGCGCGTGTGATGGCATTCCTTGATCCGGAAGCGCACAAAACCGGGCTCGGCTTACAGCAGTGGCGAGCCCTGTTGGCGTTTGGATCAGGAGGAGTCGACGGGCTTGGACTGGGGCAGGGGCGACAGAAGATGTTGTACCTTCCATTTGCTCACACTGATTTCATTTTTCCGATGGTCGGCGAGGAACTCGGGCTTCCTTACACGCTGGCAGTGGTGTTCTGCTTCGTTTTGATTACGATTTCAGGATTGCTCATTGCGGGCAACGCACCAGACCGATTTGGGAAGTTGCTGGGAACTGGAATCGTGACTTTGCTCATCGTTCAGGCTGTGCTCAATATCGGCGTCACTACCTGTGTCTTGCCGAACAAAGGATTGCCGCTGCCCTTCGTCAGCTACGGTGGATCCAATTTGATCTGTTGCCTGATCGGCGTAGGAATCCTGCTCAATATTTATCGACAGGGAATCGTTGCGCCCGAGAAGGAACACGCCACTATTCTACGTATGAAGATGACTCCAAGAGTCTGAAACCCTGACAAACCCACTTTTATTTCCAGTATCACCATGCCACTTAACGTCGTCATCGCCTGCGGAGGAACCGGGGGACATTTGTTTCCCGGGATTTCTGTTGGGGAAGCGCTGCAGCGACGGGGGCATGACGTGCTGGCGCTTATCTCAGAGAAGAATATCGATGCGCTGGCTACTCAGGGGTACAATCATCTCAGGTTCGAAAAGGTTGCGGCGATTGGGATGCCGCGACTGTTCTCCCCGCAAATTCTTAAATTTGGATTCCGGTTTGCCAGGACGATGGGTTCCTGCAGGAAAATACTGAAGAACTTCGGCGCAGATGCAGTTCTTGGAATGGGGGGGTTCACCTCGATGCCGCCAGTTTTCGCCGGGCGGCGGTTGGGAAAGAAGACTTTTCTGCATGAGTCCAATGCCTATCCCGGGAAGGCAAATCGGCTTACGGCAAGGTTCGTTACCACTGCGCTAGTAGGCCTGGAGGATTGTGCGCGTTTTCTTCCGAAGGATAAGACCCAGGTGGTCGGCACGCCGTTGCGGTCATCTTTAATGGAGCCAGTGGACAAGGCTGCGGCCTATCGCACATTCGATCTTGATCCAAAACTGTTGACCTTGGCGGTGATGGGGGGGAGCCAGGGGGCTCGAGGCATTAATAATGCCGTTTGCGATGCGTTGTCCGCACTGGACTCTAACAAGGTGCAGGTGATTCACATCTCGGGCGAGGCCGATCTCGATTTTGTCCGTGAAAAATATGCGGCATCGGCCATTCGTCACCATGTGGCTGCTTTTTGTCACAGAATGCAGGACATCTTTGCAGTGACAGATTTGGTGGTATCCAGAGCTGGTGCATCTAGCTTGTCGGAGTTGGCGTACTTTGGCACTCCGGCGGTGTTGATTCCGTATCCCTATGCTGCTGATGACCACCAGTTGAAGAACGCGCAAGTTTTTGCCCGGCAAAGGGCAGCGGTGCTGCTGGAGGAGCGTCAAATCACCGGCACTTGTATGGTGAAGGTATTGAACGATCTTATCAGGGATTCTGAAACCAGGGAAGCGCTGGGGCGAAAATGTGCATCGCTGGGAGTCCGTGACGCGGCGGAGCGTATTTGTGATATTATCGAGGCAACCTGCGGTGGGGCGTAACTTAAAGTAGTAGATTCGTGCCATCGTTGTTGAGCCAGTTGAATAAAGGGACTGATCGAGTGCATCTTATCGGAGTTGCAGGATCAGGCATGTCTGGACTCGCGTCTTTGTTGCTTGGGCTTGGGCACCGGGTAAGTGGTTCTGATAAGGCAACTAATCAGGAAACGCGGCGGCTACAGGAGGCCGGATTGGAGTTTTTCTGTCCTCATACTGTCGAATCGGTTAGCGGTGCTGCCCTTGTGATCTATTCGTCCGCGATTAAAAAAGGAAACGTCGCATATGATGCCGCGCTCGCTGGGGGCATTCCCTGTGTGCGGCGGGCGGAGGCACTGGCCGCGATTCTTCGAGAGAAAAAGGGGATCGTCGTCGCAGGTACGCATGGGAAGACGACAACGTCATCGATGGCTGCTTACGTTCTCCGGAGTGGCGGACTCAATCCTTCTCACTATGTGGGAGCTGAAGTTCCGGTACTTGGGGTGAATGCGCACTGGGATCCGGAGGGCAGCTACATGGTCGCAGAGGGGGACGAGAGCGATGGAACTTTGGTGAATTTTCACCCGGAGCATTCGGTGATTCTCAATATCGAAGCCGAGCATTTGGATCATTACGGCGGGCTCGATGAAATCAAGGCCGTATTCCGCAAGCTTTTGGATCAAACCAGCGGGATGGTTGTCTACTGCGGTTCTGACCCCGGAGCAAAGGATGTCTGCGGAGAGTGGGCCAACGCGGTTTCCTACGGCTGGGAGGAATGGAATGACTATTCCGCAGCCGAACTGGAAACAATAGGTCAAAGCTCTGCATTTTCGGTAATCCGCAAAAGTGTGGTGCTGGGAAAAATGGTGCTCAATATACCCGGGAGGCACAATATTCTCAATGCGCTGGCAGTCATCGCGCTTGCCACGGAACTGGGTGTCTCGTTCGATCGCATCCGCGCTGCGCTTGAGAGTTTTCGCGGTGCCAGGCGGCGTTTCGAAGTGAAGTATCATACGGATCGCTTCATGGTGATCGATGACTACGGTCACCATCCCACAGAAATTCGCGCAACGATTGAAACGGCGGCTGAACTTGGTCGCCGGCTGCTGGTTGCCTTCCAGCCGCACCGGTACTCCAGGACGCAGCTGCTCCGTGCTGAATTTGGATCCGCATTCGAGCGGGCCAGCGAGCTGATCGTGTCAGACGTTTACCCCGCGAGTGAATTGCCCATTGAGGGGGTGAGCGGTGAGACGATCGTAGATGCAGTGAAGGAAAACGGCATGGGGCCGCTAAAGGTGTCTTGCGGCGGTGCTGTGCAGGGCTTGCATTTGCTCGTAGGGAATGCGCTGCGGGAGGGGGATGCCATCCTGACTCTTGGAGCGGGGAATATCAATGAGGTCGCCGGGCGTCTGGTAAAAGACCTGGGAGTGGTCGAGCGGATTCTTGACACCCTGGACGAGGAAAATGCGGTCGTTCGGCTCTACGAGCCGATGAGTAAGCACACGACGATCCGGATCGGCGGGCCAGCCGACTACTGGATCGAGCCCGTTACGATCGAGGGCTTTGCCCGCGTCGTTCGTCTGCTTCGGGAGATGGCGATTCCGGTTCGAGTGGTTGGGCGAGGGTCGAATCTGCTGGTGCTTGATGGCGGCATCCGAGGCGCCGTCATTCATCCAGCCAAGGGAGAGTTTCAAGAAGTGCATATCGAAGGTGAACTTCTGACGGCGGGGGCAGGTGCTCGATTCAAGAAAGTCACCAGTTTTGCCAGAAATTCCGGGCTTGGAGGGTTTGAGTGGATGGAGGGAATCCCAGGAAACGTAGGCGGGGGATTGCGCATGAATGCCGGAGCTATGGGGTTGCAGACATTTGACCAGTTGGTCAGTGTGCGGCTCCTCGATTTGAACGGAAATATCAAAGAGAAATTGGCGGAAGAGATCGAGTCATTCTATCGCAATGTTCCTGAGCTTGAGGACAACTTTGTAGTCTCAGCAACATTCCGGGGTAGTCCAAGCGCAATTGAGGACATCGACAAAACAATCGAGCAATCGAAAGGTAAGCGCCGCAAAAGTCAGCCGGTTGCGGCGAGTGCCGGCTGTATCTTTAAGAATCCTCAGGAATGTCCTGCTGGGCAGTTGATTGAGCAGTTAGGGTTGAAAAATCACAGCATCGGTGCTGCCCGCGTTTCCGACGTGCACGGGAATTTTATCGTGAATGATGGTGGAGCAACCGCAGCCAGTGTGGTGGAACTGATTCATTCTGTCCAACAGGCGGCGAGAGCGGAGCGCGGCATTGAGCTGGAAACTGAAGTTCAAGTTCTCGGGGAATCGCTCGCTGATATTCCCTAACTTTCCAACCCACTCCTACTACCATGACGACATCTTCGGAACCCAAGAAACCATCGATTGCTGGCAAAAGAATCGCCGTTTTGAAAGGCGGGCCTGGATCTGAGCGTGAAGTTTCACTCGCTTCGGCCAGGAGCGTGTGTGAGGCCCTTGAAAGCAAAGGGGCTACGGTCATCGATGTAGATGTAACAGGGGACGATTTTGAGATTCCGGAGCCCGTCGACATTGCGTTCAATGTGATCCACGGAACTTTCGGCGAGGATGGCCAGTTGCAGCGAATTCTCGAAGCCAGACGTATTCCTTACACCGGCGCTGGGGTTGTCAGCAGTGAGACCGCCTTTGATAAAATCCTGAGTAAGAAGCGTTTTATCGAGTCGAGTATTCCTACGCCGGGATTTGAACTTTTTGTCGTCGGGAGAAGCGATTCTATCAGTTTTGCCCCGCCATTTGTCATTAAGCCGCCAAAAGAGGGATCCAGTGTCGGCGTTCACATCATTCGTGACCTCGCCGAAGTCCCAGCTGCGATCGATGACGCCAGGAAATATGATCAAATACTGCTGGTGGAGCCTTTTGTTGCTGGGAAGGAATTGACTGTGGGGGTGCTTGGAAAGCGGGCGTTGCCAATTATTCATATCCAGCCAAAGAGCGGCTTCTACGACATGACCAATAAGTATCCGTGGATGGCGGGCAATCAGGATGCCGGGAGTGAGTATATCGTTCCAGCTGATCTAAGTGAGGAAACGGCAAAGAGAGTCACTGAGGCCGCTGTTCAGGCCCATCAGGCACTGGGAGTGGAGATTTACAGTCGTGTAGACCTGTTGCTCGACGAGGATAATCAACCATGGGTCTTAGAAGTGAATACTATCCCAGGAATGACATCGACAAGCCTTCTTCCAAAAGCAGCAGCTGCAGTAGGGATAGATTTTGCAGAATTGTGTGAACAGATTACGGTAATGTCGCTACTTATGCGGACTGGAAAAGTTTAGTAGAGTATTGATGTATTGGCTGTCTCATAGACCTAACCGAAAACGCACGCGACGAAAGGTCGAAAATCGCCGTGTGCCCAAGAAAGGTCGTGAGCAAAAGGTGCCGCTCCATATTCTCGATGTGCAGACGTTTTCTACTCGGGAACTGCAGATCAAGCGCGCTGCCCAGTTCCGAACGATCGTCCTGTGCACGACGTTGTTCCTTTCGATCATTGCGCTCGTTGCGACGACGCGGATTCTTTTGAACAAATATCTGTTCGAGAATCCTGAGCTTACGATCTCCCGGTTAGAAGTGCGCACGGATGGTATCCTGCCTACTCAGCAGATCATCCGGCTCTCCGGTATAGGTAGCGGGGAAAGTATTCTGGCTGTAAACCTGGGGCGGATCCGTCAAAACCTGAGAGCGCATCCTCAGATCAAGGATGTAAAGATCGAGCGGGAGTTCCCGGGAACGCTTCGCATTGCGGTTGAGGAGAGGTTCGCTATCGCTTGGCTGAGTTGTAAAGATCCGTTAGTGCAACACCCCCTGGTTCGGCAGACTCCCGGCGGTGGAGTGCTGTTGGATGAAGAGGGTATTCCTTTCGTATGTGAGACTCTAATGCGAGAATACATGGGGTTGCCGATAGTGGGCGTTCCGCGTCTTCAAGAATTGGTTCCTGGCAAACGGTTGGATAATAAGCAGGTACAGGTGGGGTTGGCCCTATTACGCAAAAGCAGGCAGGCTTTGTATGATCTCAATCTTGAGATTCTTGCGATACGTGCGCCTAACTCGTATTCAATAGTTGCGGAATACAATAACCAGTCCAATGTTACGTTCGGCCTGAATGACTTAGACCGTCAGGTTGCAAACTTGAGAGCTGCTACGTTGCATGCTCAATCCATGAATAAGACGATAGGTTCGATCAATTTGCTGATGACTCGAAATATTCCAGTGATTTACGGAGATGTATCTGCTTCGGCATTGGCGAAGCGGGCACCGCTGAATGAACCAGCCCCGATTGTTGTCGAGCCGGTTTCCCGTCCATCTACGGCTCCGGCGGCCCTTCTGGCGGACGGAGCGCTTGGTAGTTTTGAGCGCCGGAAAGATCCCCGAAACTCTAATTCTCAAATTCGTTCAATCCTCGGAAGTAAAGAATGATCCTCGAATTCGTTCGTGATATGGCCAAATCAAACATCTACGTTGGACTCGAAGTCGGCACCTCCAAGATTTGTGTAGTCGTTGGTGAAGTGCGGGGAGACGGCTCCATAAAAATTCTGGGGGTTGGAACGGCACCCTCCAGGGGAGTCCGGAAAGGAGAGATCGTCGACTTCGACACTGCCCAGCGTTGCCTGCATGATGCTCTTGTGCGGGCTGAGGACAAAAGCGATGTCATGATTCGCAATGTGTTCCTGAGCATTACCGGGCCTCACGTAGAGAGTTTGAATAACCGTGGCTGTATTCGTATCCCTGACGATCAAAGCGAGATCACGGTCGATGATCTTGAGGAAGTCAAGGAGCTGGCTCGCGATGTGGCCATCCCTCCAGAGAACGTCTTCCTGCACAGCATCGTCCGGCATTATATTGTCGATGGACAGGAACTGGTGATGAATCCCGTGGGAATGCTTGGACGCAAGCTGGAAGCGGACTACCACATCATCCATGGTATTCGCAATCGCATCCAGAATACGATCCGCTGTGTGCGTGAGATTCCTCTCGAAGTCGAAGACGTTGTCTTCGGGCCGATCGCGGCTGCGCAAGTTGTTTTGACGAAGGATGCGCGGGAGCAGGGGGCACTTGTCGTTGATGTCGGTGGCGGAACCACGGACTATGTTCTCTACGTCGATGGTTCGGTGGCCATGTCGGGTTCGCTGGGAATTGGAGGAGACCACATTACCAATGATCTTTCCATTGTTCTCAAAATACCGTTGTCGAAGGCAGAGAAGTTGAAGAAAGACGACGGGTGTGCTGTTGCTAGCCCCGACGACGAAGGCCAGGTAATCAGGGTCGATGGCGATACCGGATTTGTCGGTAGAGATGTTGATCGTGGTCTGATGAATCAGGTGATCCACTCCCGCTGTCTGGAAATTTTTGAGCTTCTCGACAAGAGGCTGAGTCAGGGAAGCTACAAAGATCGGCTCAAAGCGGGTGTATTCCTCACGGGAGGGTGTAGCCAGCTCGACGGGATGAGTGAAGTGGCAGAGGCAGTGCTCGGTTTGCCGGTGCACAGGGGAAACACGGCACCGATCAGTGGCTTGACTGCTACTTTTGAGAATCCTCAGTTTGCCACCCCAATTGGCCTCATACGTTATGCGCAGCTGCTTGAGAATGAGCGGCCACAACGTTCTGCGATGTCCAAACTTGCAAATCGAATCACCGGCTTGTTTGGTGGTTCCCGCCTGTTCTCGTGGCTTTTCGGTTGAATCTTTCCGAATAACGTATGTAATCCAGTATTGATCAATGGGATGTATCAAAGTTTTACTTCCGTAAATCGTCGCTACATCCTTATAACCAACAAAGACAGTATTTCATGATTGAGTTTAACCAACGAGAACAAGAACTCGGCGAGGAAGGCGGCGGTGGCTTGTCCGTAGCGGTCGTTGGAATCGGCGGTGCCGGTGCCAATGTCCTCGACCGGATTGCGCTTGAAGGAATGACCGAAGCCGAACTGGTGTGTATGAACACCGATATTCGTGCCCTGACCAATTCCGTGGCAGCCACCAAGGTGCAACTGGGTAAGAACCTGACACAGGGACTTGGAGCCGGTGGCGACCCGGATCTGGGTGAGGACGCAGCAAAAAGTTCGGAGGATGACATTCGGACTGCAGTAAAAGGCAAGGACATCGTCTTCGTCTGCGGGGGACTGGGAGGTGGAACCGGCTCCGGTGCTGCTCCTTTCATTTCTGGTGTAGCCAGGAGTGAAGGTGCCTTCGTGGTTGCGTTCACCACCATGCCGTTCTCGTTCGAAGGCCGCCGCCGTCTGGGGCAGGCTCAGAACTCCTTGAACCACCTGCGGAAGACCGCGAATGCCCTGATCACTTTCGACAACGATCGGATGGGATCGCTGGTGCTTCCCAAGCAGGGTATTCAAGAAGCATTTGCCGAAGCTGACAAGATTATCAGCCAAAGCGTCCGTGCGGTCATCCAGTTGGTAACGAAGCCAGGATTGATCAGCATCGGTATGGACGATCTGATCACGGCACTCGACAATGACGATTCCCGCTGCTTGTTCGGATTCGGTCAGGCTACGGGTGAAAACCGCGCTCAGGAAGCCTTGGCTAAGGCTCTTAAGAGTCCACTTCTTGACAAAGGTGAGATGCTTGAAGAGGCGCAGAACGTTCTCGTTCACGTATGTGGCGGTGATTCGATGACGCTTTTCGAAGTCGAATTGCTGATGAAATCTCTCGAGAAGGAAGTCAGTGACAAGGCTCAGATTTTGTTTGGTGTCGGCAGTGATCCGAAGCTTGGAGATAAGTTAAGTGTCACGGTGATCTCTTCTATGGGAAAGCCCTTGCCTCCGACGACTGATGACAGCGCACCAAAGGGTGCTCGTTCCGAATTCCGAAACGAGCAGACAACGGAATCAGCGCCTGCTGAGACCGCAAAGCCCGAGGTGCAGCAGTCAAGTCGATCGGAGGTTAAGCCCGATTCAGATGCCGGCGGTAAAGCCGGTGCGCCCGTTGCTGTCGCAGCCTCTGCTGTGACCGGGTTCGGAGCATCTCTGCTCTCAACAGCAAAAGCCGGTAATCCAGCGGTGGCTCCGGCGTCAACGCCACCGCGCGCCAGGATGTCCCCAATCCGTCGTGCCGTTCTACCAGTTGACCTTACTCCCGATCCTCCTGCTGAAGAGGCGAAGCAGCAGGAGTCGCCAGAGGTAAGCGACAAATCCGGGGAGGCGGCTTATCCAGGTGCAGGCAAAGCTGACACCAAGCACGGGAAGGGTGTCATTTCAATCTTCGAGGATGACGACGATGATGATGATGACTCATTTGACGCTGCTGATGGTGATCTTGACGATGATCTCGATCTCATGGGGGATCTTGGTCTTGACGACGAGGAACTCGATCGCCTGGTTGCGGAAAGTGCGGCCGTGGGGCTGGACGATGTTGATGACCAGCCGCTCGACGCGGAGCCTCTGTCACTGATTGACGATGCTGACCTTCTCGCGGATGACGAGTTCGACAGTGTTATCGAAGACGCGGTGGAGGTGGAGCCCGAGGTAACTCCGGCACATTCACCAGTGGCGGAGAAGCCTGCACGGGCTGTCCGCAAGCCATTTCCCGTTGCGGGGAAGCCAGCTCCGGTTGCAGAAAAGCCATTTCCCGTTGCAGAGAAGCCAGCTCCAGTTGCAGAGAAGCCAGCTCCGGTTG
>JAGROY010000257.1:0-237 GCA_020439995.1 Verrucomicrobiia bacterium | reverse complement strand
GCCAGCTCGGGTCGTCAGAGAGCCCTCCCCAGAGCCTGATGTCGATCCGCCAGTTGAAGTATTTGAAGGTGAAGACGACATCGACTTTGAAATAGAGGAGGAAGCTCTTGAAGATCCGGTAGATGACTTCGATCACGATGATTTGGATGAGGCAACGGTGGTTGCTGGAGCTGGAGTAGCAGATCCTTCCACGGCAGATGTGGTGGTCGCGGAAAAGCGTCGGGACAGCGAGGACTT
>JAGROY010000256.1 GCA_020439995.1 Verrucomicrobiia bacterium | reverse complement strand
CTCCGCTTCTCCGGCCACCTCAATATGCGATCGACAATGACGGCAAATTCCCTGAATCGTCGATCCACTCCAATGCGGCTTACCGGCAGTTGTTTGATCAAAGATTCCAGGATGAGCGCATCTTTTTTGTTCCCGGGTGCGCCTGGCACAAAGCAATGCTGGACGGAAAGACGAAACCCGACAACGACGTCGGCGATCCACCAGACTATGTGCAAGGCCTCGCCGTGGGAGAAAACCACTGGGCCTATCAGAGCGGACTGACCAACGAAGCGCAAGGAAACCTTCCCCTCGTGATGGACGGATTCTCCGATCAGGTGGGCGTCTATTCCGATGATCCAGACGAACGCGGCGGTGTATGGGAAGGGGAAATAGCCATCGTCGTCCGAGTTGACGGCGCAGCAAAAATGGAGAAACTCTCACCCGATCTGCGTGTTTACGAAAGGTGAACGGCAGGAATGTTGATATTTTTTCCAAAGAGTATGGATCCAATCCGGCCAAATTGCTGAATCCCTGGTAGCGCTGACGGATCCGATTTTATCGATCTCCACATGGCCACATCATGGACGCGCCGATTCAATCTCCTGGATCTTTTCCATTCGCAGTCATCGCGAAATGGATTTTCATCTTCTCGATCATCGTCGGACTCATTTTATTGAGTGTGGCATTCTTGGATGTCACTTCATCCTCTCGCGACAAGCAGACGAAAGCGACCGCACATGCACGGCAGATTCATTTGGCTCTGCAAGAATTTGCGCTCGACCATGATGGAAAGTTTCCCGCAGCAGACCGAATTTCCAATGACGCATACCGGCAGCTATTCAGCCGCAAGTTTCAAGATGAACGCATTTTCTACGTGTCCGGTTGTGCCTGGCATCAATCTCTCCCCGAAGGTATCACGAAGCCGGACAATGAAGTTGGTCAACCGCCCGGGTACACTCTAGGTCTTGAGCGTGGAGAAAACCACTGGGCATACACTACCGATCTCGGTGTCGATTCTATGGGATACCTTCCCTTGATTATGGATGGATTCTCGGAGACTGTCGGCATCTACGCCCCTGATGCTGCCGCCAAGGGTGGGATTTGGGAAGGCAAGGCCATCGTCGTCCGAGTCGACGGCTCAGCAAAAATGGAGAAACTCGCACCCGATCTGCGTGTTTACGGAAAAAATGCGAACGGCACGAAAGTCGATATATTCTCCAGGGATTACGGCACCAACCCGGCCAAATTGCTGAATCCGTGGTAAAGTCAGGTGATTGATCGCTCGGCGATCACGTGCCTGAAACCTCGGGCTTTGGAAGTCGCAGAATTCCGAAAATGAAGATCGACCAGAAATCAGCTTTTCGCATTTCATGTGCCTTTGTCCTTCTCGTTGGGACGGAGATCGCAGTCCTGTCGCCTGCAATCTTTAGATCGAATATTGCGGCCCGTTCGCAACGGACAATAGCCCTTGCCAAAGCGAAACAGATTCACATCGGCCTTTGTGAGTACGCGATCGATCATGATGGGGTGTTTCCTGCTGCGACATCCCATTCGAACGATGCCTTTCGCCAGTTGGACAGCCCTCGTGATTCAGACAGATTATATGTGGTGACTGGGAGCCGATGGAGTGAGATGGCTTCTGGACGCGGAAAGGCAAATCTCGGACGCGGCGAAAACCACTGGGCCTATGCCAGTGGACTGAACAACGGATCAAAGGGCAATCTGCCGCTCGTCATGGATGGCTTTAGTGATACGATAGGCGTCTACATCGATGATCCGACGAGACGAGGCGGCGTGTGGCGCCGAGAGGCGGCAATCATTGTCAGAGCCGATGGCTCAGCCAAGATGGAGAAACCAGAAGCAGATGGCCGGGTGTATGAGATGAAAAGTGGGCGCCCCGTCGATATTTTCTCAAAAGAATACGGAACTGATCCCGGCCAGCTTTTGAATCCGTGGTAATGGATGGATTGCCGAGGAAGTCAGTCGGCTGTCCAGCGATTGAATCTCAGTTTCCCAACGCCTGCCCGATGAGGATAAAATCGACCGGAAAGTGGCGGTCGGCGCGCTGTCGCCGCGTTGAGAAAGGTGTCGATCGATTTGAAAGAGCGGCATCGCATCGTTTTGATGCCTGCTGGTCTGATGTTCCTGGGAGGGTTGCAGGGAAATCAGTCGATGAATAAAAAACGCACCTTCCAGTGACGGAAGGTGCGTTGCTCAAAGCCGGGGCTTTTGGAAGTGGCAGGAAGCTAACCTTACCAAGTTTTGATGTTGTCTTCCCAAGTGTCGGGATCTTTGTCAGGGCCGCCTGACCAGACGAGGATGGTCTGACGCAGGGTCTTGGTCGAGCTGTTCTCTTTGTCAGGATTGTCCAGCTTGTTGTCGTTGTTGCCATCCACAGCAATGTAGAAACGACCGCCCCAGGAATCCACCAGCTCGCCAGAGTCGCCGCCACCGGTGTAAACGATGCCGTTGGTCTTGCTCTTGCCTGCCTCACGCCACTCGCCGAATGCGATCTTGCGTGGGTTCAACTGCTCGTCTGCTCCGAGCAGAATATCGAGCATGTACTGATCGGTTTCGAGTGGCTGCTCGACAGGGGTGTCACGGCCTTGCTCACCTGGATCAAGCGGGTAGACGCTGTATTGGAGGTGGTATTGCTTGATGGCGTTGCGCAAGCCTTGGGCTGCGGATTCCGTCTGGCGCTTGCGGGCAGTTTCCTGCACGAGGCTGTAAACTGGAAGGGCCACACCGGCAAGGGTGGCGATGATCACGATTACCACCAGAAGTTCGATCAGGGTGAAGCCCTGCGACCGATGATGCCAGTTTGAGTGAAATTGCTTTCTCATAAGGTTACAATAGGGAGTTCAATATGGTGCTTTGCTATAGAGTGAACGATCAGGTTAGGCAAGTTCTGAGGCTAAAAACAATGATTTTGTGTGCTTGCCGTGTCTGATCCCGATTTTCCGCGTGCCAGCGCGGCCAGGGCCCCGGCGAAGCGGTGAACCGCCACCGCCGGGACCGTTGCTTACCAGAGATCCTTCCGGGTGGGAGGGGGCTCGCTTTCCGGAGGACAATCCGCGTCGGAATGAGTTGGAATCACTGTATTGAGTGCTCATTTCCAGTTTCTCACGTTGTCCTTCCAAGTCGTTGGATCACCGTCCGGTCCGGCGCTAAAGACGAGCACGCGGCTGTCCAGCCAGTGTTCGCCTTCCGGAGCGGCGGGGTTCCTCACTCGGCCGTCTCCATCCGTATCGAGGATGATCCAGTAGATTCCTCCGAACGGGTCAGTGGGGGCGAAACCCGCTGGTTTACCTGAAATTCTCGCCAGATCCCAGTAGCGCTTTCCCTCAGGATTGAGTTGCGGGTGCTTGTGGGTCAGTGCCGATGTCATCTCGCTGTCAATTCGCCTCACAGGATTAGTAGCGAATGCCTCAGGTAGGCCGTCCCGGTCTTTCACAAAGTTGAGCATTCCAGTTTCCAGACCCCGCATTTGCTCTTGAGCCGTGAGGATACGGGATTTCGCCACAATGGATGTCATTGTCGCCACCGCCAGGCCCGCTAAAGCCAGAGCCACAACGAGAACCACCAGCCAATTGCTCAGGACCGTTCCACAGTCGCTCTGTTTTGAAGGAGGAAAAAGCTTCATCGGTTTGATCGGTGTTTACAATGTATGAACGTATCGAAAATGCATCTATTAGACTATTTTGTAAATACATATTTTGACCGATCGATCGGAAAGCATTGCTCATTGAGCGATTTGCTCCATCCCGGGCTTCCCGGTTCCATCGTTCCTTTCGTGACGCAGTCTGGTTGCTTCCTTAGAAATCGCTGGTGCGCGGATTCTAGTCAGTGGGTGTCGGGTGCGACGAAATCGCCCTCTTTCGGGACGTGACAGCTCTGAGTGCAATCCACAAGCACCCCCATCCACAGGACGCGATGGCATTTAAGAACATCACGTTCTTGAAGTGTGGGTACTCCGAATCCAGGTCAGAGCGTTTTACTTCCAAACCAAATTCTACATGTAATCAGCCATAATCTTCTCGAGTGCGAACGGGGAAACGCATCCTCCCTCAGTCGAAAAAATGGTATCGGCTTCTTTTCAGTTTTGGACGATCTCCCCTCGGGCGGTAGCGTGGAGAGTAAACAACTGGTGGAGTGTGGGGGCTTGCCAGGCGAGCATCGAACGAATCATCAGTGAAACGCCCTTCAGGTTGTTCGCAACATTATTAAAGGAGGGGTGGCACTGAAGCGCGAGGTCGCACCAGATCGGTTTTGTAGTTTGCCGCCGGATACAATCTTCTGTTAGCATCAAAACCGATGAACTCGAAACGAACCAAGCATCCCGCCGTCCCTTCATTCTCCCGCCGATCCTTTCTTGCTGGCAGTGGCTCGGCACTTGCGGGCACTGTTCTTGGCGGGTTTCCTGCGATCGTACGCGGGCAGGGATTGACTGAGAAGCTCAATGTCGCAGTGATTGGCACCGGTGGACGGGGTGGTCACAATTTGGAACAAGTGGGGGCGACCGAAAACATTGTTGCCTTGTGCGATGTGAATCTGCGCAACCTTGACGCAGCAGGGAAGCGCTTTCCAATGGCCGGGCGTTATCAGGACATGCGCCGGATGCTCGAAAAGATGGACGACTTCGATGCCGTGGTTGTGAGCACTACGGAGCATACACACGCCTTCGGTGTATTGCCTGCGCTGCGTGCCAAGAAGCATGTCTACAGCGAGAAGCCACTGTCGCGCGATGTCTATGAGGCGCGGCTGATCACTGAGGCTGCGAGATCAGCAGGCGTCGCCACGCAGATGGGAACGCAGATTCATGCAGGGGACAACTATCGGCGAGTGGTGGAACTCGTTCAATCGGGGGCGATCGGTCAGGTGTCCGAAGTCCACGTTTGGGTTGGTCGGGCGTGGGGCTGGCAATCTTCAGAAGATTCGAAGGCACACGGTGACATCGTGGATGTAAGAGATCGTCCGAAGGAGGCAATGACGCCGCCGAAGTATCTTGACTGGGATTTGTGGGTGGGGCCCGCGCCGATGCGTCCGTATCACGACGTCTACTTCCCCGGGCCAAAGTGGTACCGCTGGTGGGATTTTGGCAATGGCACCATGTCAGACCTCGGAAGCCACTGGAACGATTTGCCCTTCTGGGCGCTCGATCTTGATGCGCCGCTTACGATTGAGGCGGGCGGCCCCGAGCCACATCCAGAGCTGGCGCCGGCATCCATGTGGGCTCGCTACACCTACGCAGCTCGTGGTGATCGCGGGTCACTTGCTCTTACATGGTACCAAGGAACGGAGAAGCCGCAGACTTGGCACGAAGGAGGAATTCCAAAGTGGGGCAGTGGCGTGCTTTTCGTTGGCACTGACGGTCGTATGCTGCTGTCAGACTACGGCAAGCACATGCTGCTGCCGGAGGAGAAGTTCAAAGATTTCGAAGCTCCAGAGCAGACGATACCGCCATCGATAGGTCACCACCAGGAGTGGCTCCACGCCTGCAAAACGGGCGCACCGACGACCTGCCACTTCGGCTACTCCGGCCCTCTTACCGAGGCGAACCACCTGGGCAATGTCGCCTTCCGTGCAGGCACCAAACTTGAATGGAACGCCGCCGAGATGAAATTCCCAAATGCACCCGCTGCTGAGCGCTTTCTCAAGCGTGATTACCGGGATGGATGGTCGCTCACCTGAAAAAGGTGTCAGACACGACACTCCACTAAATGGCCGCCGAGTTTGCCCACGACAACCCACTCATCGTTCAAAGCGACCTTTCGCTGTTGGTCGAGGTGAAAAGCCCGCGTTACACCGAGGCCCGCGATGCCCTTGCGTCTTTTGCGGAACTGGTCAAATCGCCCGAACACATCCACACTTATCGCATCACGCCGCTTTCAGTATGGAATGCGTGCGCCAGTGGCGACAGTGCAAAGTCGATGATTGCGGTGCTGCATCAGTTCGCTCGCTACGACGTGCCGATGGTCGTGGATACCAAGGTTAACGAATGGGCTTCGCGCTACGGCAAGCTACGGCTGGTGCGTGTAGAGGGGGAGCTCTTCCTCACGGCGAGCGACCCTGCCGTCGAATATTTGATTGTCAGGAATCGGGAAATCAATGGGGTGCTGGGTGAACATGCGTCAGGCATAGGTTACAGGATCAATCCGGACGATCGCGGGCGCCTGAAGCAGGTACTTGTGAAGGCTGGTTATCCAGCCGAAGACTTGGCGGGCTACCGTGTAGGCGAGCCCCTTGCTGTTGCTCTGAGGCAGCAAACAACCATGGCGGGTGCAACGTTCGCGCTGCGGGACTATCAGATCGATGCCGTCGATCGCTTTCACGCTGGTGGTTCAGAGCGGGGAGGTTCCGGTGTAGTCGTATTGCCATGCGGAGCGGGCAAGACCGTCGTCGGCCTCGCATGCATGGAAAAGGTTGGCGCCAGTGCGCTCATCTTGACTAACAATGCCACCGCCGCTCGTCAGTGGATCGCCGAGATCCTGGACAAGACGGAACTTGATGCCGACGAAGTGGGGGAATACACTGGCCAGCAAAAGCACATCCGACCGGTGACCGTCACCACTTATCAGATCCTGACGTGGCGGGAGAGAAAAGCGGATCCGTTCCGCCACATGGCTCTCTTCGACGAGCGTGACTGGGGCCTCATCATCTATGACGAAGTGCATCTTCTGCCGGCTCCGGTATTTCAGGCCACCGCAGGGTTACAGGCGCGCCGACGGCTTGGATTGACGGCGACTCTTGTCAGGGAAGACGGTCGGGAGGACGATGTCTTCGCATTGATCGGGCCCAAGAAGGCTGATGTTCCCTGGAAAGTTCTTGAGGGTCAGGGATGGATAGCGGGCGCGCAGTGTTACGAGGTAAGGCTTCCACTGGATCCGGATCTTCGCATGGATTACGCGCTCGCCGACAAACGTGCGAAGTTCCGTGTGGCTTCCGAGAACCCGGCGAAGCTTGCGATCGTCACGCAACTCCTGAAAAAGCACGCTACTGAGCAAGTGCTCGTCATTGGGATGTATGTCGATCAGCTCAAGTTGCTTGCTGCGGATCTGGGATGCCCAATCATCCAGGGATCGACCAGCCAGAAGAAGCGTGAAGAACTTTTTGGAGCCTTTCGCAGCGGCGATCTTCGGGTGCTCGTCGTTTCAAAAGTTGCCAACTTTGCCATCGATCTGCCGGACGCATCGGTGGCTATTCAAGTCTCTGGAACCTTTGGTTCGCGTCAGGAGGAAGCGCAGCGCCTGGGACGCATCTTGCGGCCAAAACCCGGAGCCAATCGCGCCTGGTTTTACACGCTTGTCAGCCGCGATACTGTGGAGCAGGATTTTGCGCTCAATCGCCAGATGTTTCTCTGTGAACAAGGCTACGACTACGAAGTGCTCGATGAGATTCCACAAGACCAGTCCTGACAATGAAGCAAACCAAACTTGACGCAGTGCTGCCTCGGATCATTCCGGGGAAAGACGAGCTCCATCTCCATGCCGCGATTCTGGAAACCTCCGATGCTCCGCAGCTTATGGAACTCGCCAGCGATAGCAAAGTCCGTCGTTTCCTACTGGGGCGGCTATCGGACACGGTGGCGCTAGTGGATCCCGGGAACGCCGAGGAACTTGAACGGGCTTTGATTGCCGGCGGGCACACACCAAAAATTGAGGAAAGCAAAGGAAAGTGAAGACGGTAAAACTGGACAGTGTGCTGGCAGAGAGCGGAACCTATGCTCCGAATGTCGATCGGATGAATGCCGAGGATATGAAAGTGGCCGCGCGGGTTTGGGTGGGTGGCAAAGGCGTTGCATCGCTGCGCAAGGCAGAGGTCGAGAAACGATTGAAACACGCGCTCAAATCCAGAGGTGCCGGAGTGGTTGAAGAACTCGATGAGATCGAGCGCGACGTGCTTGCTTCCGTGGCGCGGCATGGTGGCGCAGTTAGCCAGCTAGTGGTTTCGCTTGAAGCTTATGCGCGAGGGTATTCCGATGCGGCGAAGTCTTCGTGGAATCGCCGGGATTTTTTGAGCTACTTGCGGGCCCGCTTGCTGGTGCAGCGCGGTGGATCTGACTGGGAGAGGACACTGGGACAGGCTGTCGTTCTGGCACCCCGGCTTCGTCGGCATTTGCCCGCATCCGAGCCACTGGCACTTTCGGAGAAGGACATCCTCCAGCCTGGTAAGGTTCGCTCCGATGGCTATCGATCCGCTGCCGAGGTAATGATCGAGCTCCTGGATGTCCATGAGTTTCTCAGCGGTAGCGTAAGCTGGAAACCACTCAAAGGAGGTGGTATTCCAAAAGCCGTGCAAAACCGGCTCGCAAAACGGCGCAGTGCGGGGGCTGATGATTCTACGGCAGAAATGTCTGTGCCGGATGTGGACGCATTTCACTACGAGATGCTTCGGGGATTGCACCTGGTGGAAGGGGACGATTTGGAACACCGCGCGCGAAAGGATGTGTCAAAGATCACATCGATGAGCAGCGAGGAGTTTCTTTGGAATTGTGTGAGGGCGTGGATGGGAATTCGTCTTTGGCAGGATGGGATAGGAGCCATAAAGGCCCGGCGTGATCAATACAATCCGGATGGCATAGAGTTTGGTGAAGCCGAAGCCTCCCGGATACTGTTGAGCTGGGCGCTGGCCCGTCTCGCCCACAGCGCCATCGATTGGGTCGATTTGGAATCGTTTCTCTTAGAACTGCACACTCACGCCAAGAAAGTCATATCGAAGATCTACTACTCCCACTACGTCTGGAATCCGGACTTTAAAGCTGCCAAGGACAGAACGAGTCGAGACTATTCAGAGGTTGGAAATGCTAGGCGCGAGATTGGTTATTGGCTGGCCGGCTATGGCGGTTCCATGGCGAACGCTCTCTTGGTTACATTGCATGCTCTCGGATTGGTTGAGCGCGGAAAATCTGGAGCGAACCACTGTTTCCGACTGACCGCACCAGGTCGACTCGTTTTCGGAGCTCCCGAGATTCGGGATGATCGGCCTGACGCCACTTCTCCGTTCCTTGTCGTGCAGCCAAATTTTGATGTGATCGCCCACGTTCGTGGAGTGGAACCCGCCGCGCTCGCCGCAGTGACTCCTTTTCTTAAGCGAGTCTCGAAAGCATCAGGAGAGGCGTTGGAATTTCGACTCGATCGGGAGAGCGTCTATCGGGCGCTTGAAGCAGGACTGACGTGTGACGAAATTCGCTCAAGACTCGAAAAATCTGCCCTTGAAACGATTCCTGCCGTTGTCGAACGTGCACTCACCGATTGGTCCGGCAAGCGTGAGTCCCTGGTGCTTCGCAAGAA
This sequence comes from Verrucomicrobiia bacterium, assembly GCA_020439995.1. GTDB lineage: Bacteria > Verrucomicrobiota > Verrucomicrobiia > Verrucomicrobiales > DEV007 > JAGROY01. The sequence goes on along the minus strand of JAGROY010000256.1, from coordinate 25,609 downwards.
CGTTTGCCTGATCATGCATCAGAAAAAAGAGGACGGGAACAATGTAGCGGGTACCTCGTATGTTCGCGCGATCAGCGACACTTGCAGTGCTGCCCCTGGCTCGAAAGCAGCTGCGGTCAAGCGTGCGTTTTCCGGTCACACAGTGGTTGACCATCGTTCGCCAGGTGGCGGACAATGGGAGATCGATGAGGACGGGACCATTGCGAATCCTGACACGGCGGGGATGATTGAAGCGCATCGGCTCGCGACCATCGCCAGGCAATCTCGTGGACAATGGGCTATTACACCCGAGTCTGTGAGAGCTGCGGTATCCATCGGTATCCCAGCGGCGCAGATTATCCATTGGGTGAAGTCGCATGCGGCACACCGCAAGATTCCGGCACTCCTGGCAACCGCGATTCAGAATTGGGCCCGGACAAAAAAATGCTTCTCCGGTACCCTCGCCGCAGTGCAAATCTCTGATCCAGATTCCTATCGTGCCATCTGTCACTCGAAGGCATTCGAGGCAATGATTGCTGGAATCATCGCACCTGACTGGATTGTCTTTCATTCGGACAAGGCGACCGCTGCCAATAAACTGCTCAGGTCCTTTGGATTCTCTATCGATGGAGTCGCAAGGTTCGAAGCAACGGAATCGATTGAGAAGCCGATTGAAATTGTCCTGCTGGATATCGCGACGGCGAAGACGGGAGCAAAAAAAAGTGCCAAACTGAGAAAAGATCCAATATCAAAGCCCAGAAAAATTAGTGTCGAAGCCCTGGCCCGTATCCGGGAGGCGCAGCGCGTGCGGTGGAGCAAGATCAAGAAGAAATGATTCAATGGCTTCCGGCAAAGATTCATGCCGTCTGAGCCCTCAGCATTCCTTTGCCCAATGCTTCGACCGTTCCACCGCGCGGTGCCAGTCTCTGAGCTGATCAGCTGATCGTTCGGGATCAGCGGTCGGGGAGAATCGGTGGGCGATTTGCCATTGCTGGGAGATCGTTTCTTTGTCCGGCCAGACCTTGGTGGCGAGGCCGGCGAGATAGGCCGCGCCCAGGGCGGTGGTTTCGATGCAGGCCGGGCGGATCACTTCGGCTTGTAGAATGTCGGCCTGAATTTGCATGAGCAGGTCACTGCTGGTGGCTCCGCCATCGACGCGCAGTTCGGCGAGATCAATCCCCGCTGCCTTTTCCATCGCATGGATGAGATCCGTGCTTTGAAAGGCGATGCTCTCGAGCGCCGCACGACAGATGTGCCCGCGATTGGCGCATCGAGTCAGGCCGAACATGCTGCCCCGGGCATCGGGATCCCAGTGGGGAGCACCCAGTCCGGCAAAGGCTGGGACCAGAAACACTCCGTTCGAATCCTCGACCTGCGCAGCAAAGGTTGAGCATTCCTCCGCGCTGCCGATGAGTTGGAGTTCGTCACGCAGCCACTGTACGACGGCGCCACCGACAAATACGGAACCTTCCAGAGCGTATTCCATTTCACCATTGATACGCCACGCCACGGTTGAAAGCAGGTGATCAGCGGCCTTGGCTTCGCTGCCGGTATTGAGCAACAGAAAGCACCCAGTCCCGTAGGTATTCTTGGCCATTCCGGGTTCGAAGCATGCTTGGCCGAAAAGGGCTGCCTGCTGGTCGCCCGCGATTCCTGCAATAGGAATTCCTGCGAGGCTGCCGACCGAGGCTTCCCCGGCAATGCCACTGGAATCTACGATCTCAGGAAGCATCTGGCGGGGAATGTGTAACTGCTCCAGGCACCAGTCCGACCACTGCCCAGAGCCGATGTCACACAGCAGGGTACGTGATGCATTGCTGGCATCCGTGACGTGCGTCGCGCCCCCGGTCAGATTCCAGATCAACCAGGAATCGATCGTTCCGAAACACAACTCGCCCGCCTCGGCCCGCTCGCGGGCACCGTCGATATGATCGAGCAGCCAGCGCAATTTCGTGCCGCTGAAATACGGGTCGAGCCGCAGCCCGGTGAGTTGGGCGAACTCCGGCTCCAGCCCGGTGCTTTGCATTTCCTGACACAGAGCGGCCGTGCGTCGATCCTGCCAGACGATCGCATTGCAAAGTGGTGCTCCCGTGGTACGATCCCAGATTACGACGGTTTCGCGTTGATTCGTGATACCGATGCCGACGATATCACTGGCACCCAGTTCAGCCAAAGTGAGTGCTTCCTCGGCGACTGCGAGCTGATGGTTCCAGATCTCAGTGGCATCGTGTTCCACCCATCCCGGGCGCGGATAGATCTGGCGGTGTTCCTTCTGTGCAGTCGCGACTGGTCGGCTCGTTTGATCGAAAACGATGGCCCGGGAACTTGTCGTGCCCTGATCAAGTGCTAAGATAAAGTGCTGGCTCACTCTGCTGTTCTATTCAAATTGGTCGGGTGTTGCAATGTTGGTCAGATCGATTAAGGACAAAGTATGGCTGAAGTTCCCTCTACGATGACTTTGAAAACGGGCGATCGTGCGCCTGAGTTTTCCCTGATCGACGGCGCAGGCGCGTTGTACTGCCTGGACGATGTCCGCGGACCCAACGGACTGGTCATTGCATTCGTTTGCAACCACTGCCCGTTCGTCATTCATGTCGCCGGGCAGTTCGCCAGCATTGCGTCGGACTATGAGGAACGTGGCATCGGCTTTGTGGCGATCAATCCCAATGATGTCGCCAACTACCCTGACGATGCGCCGGACAAGATGGTGCTGTTCGCGCAGCAGTATGGCTGGGACTTTCCCTATCTTTACGACGAATCGCAGGAAATTGCGAAAGCTTATTCGGCTGCGTGCACTCCTGATTTTTACGTGTTCGATGGCGAACTGGGGCTGGTATACTGTGGTCAGCTGGACGACTCCCGGCCAAAAAATGACAAGCCGGTAACCGGTAATGATCTGCGGGATGCTCTGGATCGGATGCTGGCAGGTGATCCACCGGCCTCGAAGCAGAAGCCGAGCACCGGATGCAATATCAAGTGGAAAGCGGACAACGCGCCTGACTATTTCTAACACTTTCACCAGAATGGCTGTTAACATTCATACGACGGATTTTCTCACGGAAGCTACCGACTGGATCGGCTCCCGGATCGTTGCGGTTCAAAATGAGCGGGGGGCGGATGGTCTGCCGTTCCTTTTGAGCCTGTGCGGAGGCGGGACGCCGCGTCCAGTGTACGAAGCGCTCGCCGTTTATCCTGGAATCGACTGGTCACGGGTGCTCATCACCTTTGGAGATGAGCGCTGTGTTGGCCCTGAACATGCCGACAGCAACTACCGCATGGCAAAAGCCGCGCTGCTCGATACCGCCGGAATTCCAGAGCAGAATGTCCGCCGGATCACTGGCGAACTGGAGCCGGGCGAAGCTGCCAGAGTGTATGATTCCGCATTGCGAACACTGGCGCAGGAGCGTGGTGAGGAGACTCTGTCTCACGATTTACTGCTCCTTGGGATGGGCGACGATGGCCATACCGCATCGTTGTTTCCAGGTACTCTGGCGCTGCACGAAGAACAACGGTGGGCAATGGAAAACTACGTCGAGAAATTCGGCGGCTACCGAATCACGATCACTTATCCTGTGATTAATGCCGCCCGGGAAGTGGCATTTCTGGTGACAGGCGAGGCCAAGCGTCCAGTCGTTGAGCGCGTTCAGGCTGGAGCTGGAGACGATCCGGCGTCACGAGTGGCTCCTTCCTCCGGGAAGCTTACGTGGCTGCTTGGATAGCTTGCCAATCCCGCCAGTTGCGCGCGAGTCGTAGCACCGATTCTTCCGTTGTGTAGTCCTCAAGGTCAGCGATGGCTACCCAGGCGAGATCGTTCGATTCGTCCGATACGGTGAAGTCTTTTCCTGTCGTTGAGCGGAGAGCAAAGCGGACGTCATAGTGCAAGTGTGCGGGATCTGATTTTCGCGCCGGTATCTCGTGAATGTCGAGATCGTAGATTCCGCTCTGGATGAATTCGAACCCGCCGAGCCCAGACTCCTCTTCCGCTTCACGCAGAGCGGCTGCTGCTACATCGGGATCTCCGTCGCAGTGCCCGCCCAGCTGCAGCCAGCGATTGAGCTTCCGATGGTGGGTGAGCAGGCAGGAGTCGCCACCGGGATCGACGATCCAGCACGATGCGGTGATGTGGCCGGGCACGAAGTGATCGCGGCCGAAAGCGGCGTCACCAGCGGCATCCAATAGATCGGTGAATCGTTGAAGCTCGGTGCGTTGTGATTCTGTAGTGGGCAAATAGGCGGCGAGGAGTTCTGGAAGTGGTGTCATTTCTATGAAAGTAGAATTGGCGTCCCGTCGGGCGGACGCCCGCTCTCTGCTGCGCAGTGGTGAGCTCTGGAGTGCGCTGGTCTCGACAGCGCGGTGTCCCTTCTCTGGCAAAAAGCGCCGTCAAGCCGGACGCACTCCAAAGGAATGATGCTCCGTGCGACGTAGCAGAACTCAGTTCCACATATCCTTTACCCGGAGCTTCAGCTCTTTCATTTCACGCAGTTGTGCTTTTGCTGCTTCAGAGCGGAGCGGGTTTCCTCGCAGGTAGATCTGCAGGTAGGGAGCAAATCGTTTTTCGCCCTCCAGATCCTGTTTACACATTGCGATCAGCGGGGCTAGATCGGTGATCTGGTTGTCCTCGAGAAAGAGAAAGCTACCTGGGCGGGCACCTTGCAGCGGCGTGAGATCCTTGATGCGATTGCCGCGCAGGCCGAAGCTGCCGACGCGATCCAGCGCGCCGATGCCAGTGATGTCCTCGATGTCATTGTGATCAAGGTAGAGCGAGCTGAGCTTCTTCAGCTGCAACACAGGTGAAATATCCGACACCGAATTCTGCGATACGTAGAGCGATGACAGGCGTTCGAGCGACTTCACCGCATCGAGTGACTTTACTTTGTTGTCAGAGAGTTCCAGATACTGCAGGCCTTCGAGCGTGGCTACGGCAGAGATGTCCTCGATCTCATTGTTAGAGAGGTCAAGAAGCTGGATGCGGGTCAGGCCTTTGATCGGCGAGATGTCGGAGATGCGATTGTCCGCCAGCTCGAGGGAGGCCAGTGCCTTGCAATGCTCAAGCCCCGCCAGGCTGACAATTCCCAGGCCCTGGCCTTTGATGGTGGAGACCGTTTTGACATCGCTGGCGTAGATCGGCTCATCGCTTTGTCTTTTGGCAAAGACCTGCTGACGCACGGCAGCTTCAAGGTTCTTGTCTGCAAAAATCGGCTGTTCTTTGGGCTCCTCCTTTTTCTCTTCCTCTTTCTTTTCCCCTTCCTGTGCGTATGCAGGGAGTGCCGGGTAGAGGACTGCGGAGATCGACAGCGCAGTCAGGAGAGCGCTGAACCAGTGGGATTTGTTTCTGTTTCGTTTCATAGAAAGCGGATGCTTATCGGATTCACAGTAGGGGCAACAATAGTCTGTTTTGCCGCGTGGTGCAATGATCGCAGCAGCTTGCTGCATCATGCGATGACCTCGTGAATGACGCGCGCCTTTTCGACTCCCGTGAGGCGGAAATCGAGCCCCTGGAAGCGATAGGTGAAACTGCTGTGGTCGATTCCCATGAGGCTCATGACGGTGGCGTGGAGGTCGCGGACATGCACGGGATTCTCCGCGACGTTGTAGCTGAAATCGTCGGTAGCACCATACGTCAGGCCTGGTCTGATGCCTCCGCCAGCCATCCAGATGGTGAAGCAGCGAGGGTGGTGATCACGTCCGCCATCCGGACTGTCCCATTTGCCTTGTCCGGCGACGCCGCGACCAAACTCACCGCCCCAGATGACCAGAGTATCGTCGAGCATGCCGCGTTGCTTAAGATCCTTGATGAGGGCCGCGCTGGGTTGGTCGGTGTCGCGGCAGCGGGCCGTGCACCAGCTTTTCAGTCGACTGTGATGATCCCAGTCGGGATGAAACAATTGAATGAAGCGCACACCGCGTTCGGCCAGCCGCCGGGCGAGTATGCAGTTGGCGGCGTAGCTGCCGGGCCGACGCGAGTCCGGGCCGTATAGTTGAAACACCGATTCCGGCTCATCGCTGACATTGGTCAGGTCAGGCACACTCGATTGCATCCTGTAAGCCATTTCGTACTGTTGGATGCGCGTTTCAATTTCGGGATCGCCTGTTCGCGAGAGGCGCATGGCATTGAGTTCGCCCAAGCCGTCGAGCATTCCTCGGCGCAGATGACGGGGCAGGCCATCTGGGTCTTTGAGATACAACACGGGAGCTTTAGCATTGCGCAGCTTCACGCCCTGATAAGCTGAGGGCAGGAACCCGCTGCCCCAGTAGTTGTCGTAAAGCGGTTGATCGCTTCCGCGCATCATCTTCGATATAAGCACGAGGAAGTCCGGCAGGTCGCGATTGACGCTGCCGAGCCCATAGCTGAACCAGCTGCCGATGCTGGGCCGTCCCGGCAATTGGTGACCGGTGAGAAACTTCGTCATTGCCGGTGCGTGATTGATTTGATCGGTCACCATCGACTTAATGAAGCAGACCTCGTCCGTGATCCCGGCGATGTGTGGCAGCCATTCGCCCACCGGAGCGCCGGACTGACCTAGGCGCAGGAACGCGGTGTGTGAGGGCATGATGAGCTGCGGTTGCCCTGCCGTCATGCCTGTGAGTTTTTGCCCGCCGCGAACGCTGTCCGGCAGCTTCTGGCCGGCGAGTTTGCGCAGCCCTGGTTTTGGATCAAAAAGTTCGATCTGCGACGGGCCGCCGGACTGGGTGAGAAAGATTACCCGCTTGGCTTTTGGGGCCATGCTGATCAGGGCGTTGGCCCGTGCCTCCTGCATTAAGTTGCCCAGCGCGAGCGCCCCGATTCCTACACCAGCACCGCGACCAAGAAAGTACCGGCGTGTGACCCGTAACTCTTGTTCTTCAAGGGCGGCGCTCAGTTCCTTACTCATGGGTAATGGCTTCATCGAGGTTGAAGATGAGGTTGGCTATGAGCATGGCGCTAGCCGTTTGAGCGGCTAGCGCTTCGGTTGCCGGGGCCAATTGTCCCGCCTGGGTGAGCCCTACCGCTTCGTCCGGTTGTTGGACGTAGAACTGCAATGCCCGCCGGTGTTCGCGCAGGAAGACGGGCAATTCATCGTCGGCCGGAATCCGTCCCAGGATACGTTTGCAGAGGAAGCTGACCTGGGTTGTGGCATTGTCAGGATGAGCCGCGACCGCCAGATCAGCGAGGCAGCGGGCGGCCTCCAGAGCGGTGGTGTCATTTAACAAAGTGAGCGCCTGCAACGGTGTGTTCGTGCGACGGGCAACCACTTCACAGGTTCTTCGCATGGAGTTGTCGAACAAAAAAGTCGGGGCACTGGTGCGTCGCCAGAATGCGTAAATCGTGCGTCGATTCTGCCCTTTCCCCAGTGTCGGACGGTAGGTGAAGCGCCCCATGAATTGATCCTGCCAGATGCCCGGCGGTTGCCACGGGTAGACTGGCGGTCCGCCAATCGCTGGGTTGAGCAGCCCGCTGGCCGCCAACTTTGCATCGCGCAGCATCCAGCTAGCCAGGCGGAACCGCGCGCCGCGTGCGAGTAGCCGATTCTCAGGATCAAGCTTCAGGGCCTCAGGCGATATTGCACTGTCCTGGCGGTAGGTTTCGCTGGTCACGATGGTGCGCACAAGATGCTTCACGTCCCAGCCGCTCTCCATGAATTCCACTGCGAGCCAATCGAGCAGCTGCGGGTGAGTGGGGGATTCGCCCTGCAGGCCGAAGTCGCTGGGCGTGCGTACCAGACCAGCACCGAACAGCAGTTGCCATACTTGATTGACAATGACGCGAGCGGTCAGCGGATTGTCTGGCGATACCATCCAGCGTGCCAGTTCGAGCCGTGTGGTCACTTCGCCCGAGGGCAAGTCGAGCACTGCCGGGAGCACGCCGCCTTGCACTGAGGCGCCGTGTTTGTCCCACTCGCCACGGAGCAGGATGTGAGTCTTGCGTGGCTCCTCGCGCTCCGCCAGTACCATCACATTCAGTTCGCCCGCTGCCTTCTTCGACTCGGACAGCTGCCGTTTCACCTGTTCGTGGCGCTCGCTTGCCTGTTGCCACGTTTCGTCGTCTTCCAGATACTGGTCAAACAGACGGGCTTGCAGGGAATCACTAACATTTTCACCACGCGCCACGGTCTCGTGCAGTTGAGCCATCGGCATGGGGCCGAGCGAGCGGACTGCAGATCCACGTTGATTGGTGGCGCTCAGTCGAAAACGTCCGATGAGTCTGCCTGGATCGAGCGACCTCTGCATCAGTGTCACATCCAGTTCTTCACCGGGTGCGAGAATCAGGGGCTCGGCAAATTCGAACACGGCCCGGTGAACTCCGCCGGACTCTACCTTGCGTGCAGTCCATCCCGTGCGGGGATCATCGTCCAGAGTGCCACTCACATTGCTGTTTTTCGAGTAGCGGCCTTCGCCATTCACATCGGCTGCTGCGGAACTCAGCGCAATATCGCGCACCAGTGTGTCACCAGCCTTGCGTACCTTTACTTTCACATTTGTCAGCATGAATTCGCCGTCTTCGGAATGGGAATACCGGGCACCGGTATGGGAAGGGTGGGGGAAGACTTCGAGTTGCAGGCCAGTGATGCGATCGAGCGGCGGTGTTTTGAGCGTGAGAGTGTAGTCGTCCTGGTGCGGAGGATTGGGAGCGGCAGAAACGATGTGGTCATCTCCTGCACTGAGGACAGACCCTTCGGCAGTCTGTAAATTGACAGGTGCCAGCGGAACCCAGGGTTCAAAGCCGTCGCGCACTGCCTCCTTTTGCCGCGCGAGCCATCCCTCAAATGCCGGTTGAATCTGTGCTTTCAGCTTTTTCTGTTCAGTTTCGGATTGTCGCAGCAGCTCGGTTGCTTCCATCACTGCGGGCTCTGCATACGGGGATCTGTACTTCAGATAGGGGCCCGCGTTACCACCTGCACGCCCGTCTTCCGCAATGCTGTTGAAGTAAGCAGTCAGGCTGTAGTAGTCGGCCTGGCTGATGGGATCGAACTTGTGATCGTGGCACTGGGTGCATCCAAGCGTGAGCCCTAACCACACCGTCCCCATCGTGTTCACCCGGTCGAGCACGTAGTCGACTCTCGATTGCTCAGGATCGCGGCCGCCTTCGCCATTGGTCATGTGATTGCGATGAAAACATGTCGCCAGTTTCTGCTCGGGCGTCGCGTCTGGCAGCAGGTCGCCTGCGAATTGTTCGATCGTGAATTGATCGAACGGTTGATTTCCGTTGAAGCTGTCGATCACCCAGTCGCGCCAGGGCCAGTTGGTGCGCGTGGAGTCGGCCTGGTAACCATCGGTGTCACTGTAGCGTGCGCCATCCAGCCACCACATGGCCATCCGCTCGCCGTAGTGCGGCGAATCGAGATACCGTTCGATCAGTTCTGTATGAGGCACTCCATAGTCAGCGGGGGAAGGGGACAGGCCGGTGAGATCAAACGCGAGTCGGAGGGTCAAAGTGTGTGGTGCGGCTGGCGGCGCAGGTTTCAGTGGTTCTGCTTGCAGCTTCTCCTGGATAAAGTGATCGACCGGATGTGTGTGGCCGTCGGGAATCTGGGCCTTCACAGGTTTTATAAACGACCAGTGTGCCCCCCACCTTGCTCCTTCAGCAATCCACTGCTCCAGCAGTTCAGCTTGAGTATTGGTCAGAGCCTTTTTATGAGACTCGGGTGGTGGCATCACCTCATCTGGATCGGTCGATCGAATGCGATGCAGCAGTGCACTTGCCTCCGGTTTCCCGGCTACAATAGCGAACACTCCCTCGCCCAGATCCGCCGTCGCACCCTCCCGATCGTCCAGCCTAAGTCCCGCTTTTCGGCTGGATTTGTCAAATCCGTGACAGCTAAAGCAGTTATCACTTAGAATAGGGCGAATATCGCGGTTGAAATCGATGCCCCCAGAGCTGGCAGGCACCTGCATTGCCAGTGCCGCGACTGCCAGCAAGAAAGAAAGCTTGTGATTGCAGGAGCTGTTTATTTTCAATACGATTGTTATGCTACCAAGCCGAGTCAGCTCTCAAGTCAATAATCGGGCGATACCATTAGTCCTCAATCGATGATCACGAGTATGAACAACCAGCAGTTTAAGATTCTAGTCGATAAATTGAACCATCTTCAGGCATCTGTCGAAGCGCTGGCGATTGCGCCCAAAATCTCGAAAATGGATGCCATTTAATTCAAGAGTTTCAGTCTGTGTTTGCTGTAGAGCGAGCGCAGATTTTGAAGCGCATCCAGGAAGCGGATCGCGTGGCTGGTATGGTCTCCAATGAATGAAGATTGTCGTTGATCGCTCAGCCATCGCTCGTCCTGACTCGCTGAGCGATCCATGCCAATGCTTCGTCCCGGCTTGTGATTGTTCCTTCGAGCTGGTGAGTTTGTATCTCGGTTAGGGTTTCAGCAAAGCGGGGCGACGGCTTCCAGCCGAGGGCGATTAAATCATTGCCAGTGACCAGAGGAGGCGGGATGAGCGGCTCGGCGGCAAATGCCCGCTGTTGTTCCTGTAGAAACTTGTAATTGTCCAGCAGGCCGTGGCTGCCGAGGCAATCGACTCGGTGCAGCTCCATCTCGTCAGCGAAAGTGTCGCGGGCCATGAAGCGCTTGAGTTTTGCCAGGCGCATGTTTTGCACGTTCATAAAGCGCATGTGGTTGGCCACACCTGTCACTGTGTCTTCGATGATGTCGTTGGGGTATTTCAGTCTCCGTAGAATCGATTCTGCCATTTCGGCTCCCAGTTCGGCGTGGCCGTTGAAGCGGACGCGTTGATCCGCTTCATCCCATGTCCGGGTTGCTGGCTTTGCGATATCGTGCAGGAGGACGGATAGAACCAGAGGCAGTGACACTTTTTCAGGCAGGAGCGACAGCATCAGTCGAGTATGAACGAAGACGTCGCCTTCAGGGTGATAGGCGGGAGGCTGGTCGCATCCTTTGAGCGCATCGATCTCAGGGACAATGTGATTCATGAGACCGGAATCGATGAGGAGGTCAAAGCCGCGCAGGCGTCCTGGAGAAAGCATGATGCGGCTGAATTCATCGCGGACGCGTTCGATGCTGATTCGGGCCAGCGATGCTGACTGCGCACACACGGCGTTCCAGGTGGCGGGCTCGATTTCAAATCCTAACACTGCCGAAAACCGTACGGCCCGCATCAGGCGGAGGTGATCTTCTTCGAACCGCTGGGACGGGGTGCTGATTGCCCGCAGAATTCTTTTCTCCAGGTCGGCACGTCCGTCCACATGATCGATGATTTCGTCCGCGAGCGGGTCGTAGAACAGGCCATTGACCGTGAAATCGCGGCGCTGGGCGTCTTCTTCAGCGGCGGCAAAGGTGATACTGTCAGGGCGTCGGCCATCGGCATAGTCTCCGTCGCGCCGGAAAGTTGCGATTTCCGTGACATGGCCGCCGTTTTTGACAAGCATGACCCCAAAGTGAGCGCCGACGCCATGGGCATGGCGAAATAGCTGCTTGATGCGGTCGGGACGCGCGTCGGTTGCGATGTCGTAATCCTTTGGCGAATGCCCCAGCAATTGGTCGCGTACGCAGCCGCCCGCGAAATAGGCTGTGTGCCCGTTCGCTTGCAAGGTGTGGACGATCTCTGTGGCGGCAGTTCGGGCGTCCTTTGTTGCGTTCGCTCCCATATTGGTTTGCAACAAACCATCGATCGGATCGGTTGCACGAAATTTCCGTGGCGGCGATGAAGAATCAGTTGCCGAGAAAGGGCACGAAGCCGTCGATGAGATCAAGGCCGCTGCGGACACCTTCCCGAAGGATCGATGTGCCTTGCAGGATGACCTTGCCACCGGCATCGATTGCACGTTCCGGGACTGCTTCGATCGTCTGGACAATCGCACCAGTGACCAGCTGTGGGCTTAGATCTTCCTCGAGTGCCTGCAGCGGTCCGTGCACGTGCATCTCAGCCCAGAGATGGCCGTCATCCAGCCGGGTGAAGACTTTTTGCTCGGCACCGGGAATCCAGCGCAGCACGCCGGGTACGACACCGACGAACAGGGTGCCATTCGCATTTCCATCGACGACGTCGAGGCTGCCTGTGACCCGCATCGTTCCTGAGGATTCGATCAGGATTCCGGAGAAATGGGTGGTGTCTCCCTCACGCGTAAACTTTGCCGTGGCCTTGTTGAGTGGCAGGCGGCGAAACGTATCGTGCTTGGTGAAATCAGCGAGATTGTCGAGTATCGGCAACGCATTGAGCACGCCACCGGAAAGTGATGCGTCACCGTTGTAGGTGGTGATGCCATCTTGAATACGAACGGTCACATCGCTCTCGACAAGTCCGGTAATCCGCTGCTTCCAGTCGGCCGCAACGATTTCTTCAATGTCGATCCCTGACAGGTGCATTTTTAGTGCGCTGTCCCGACCGGTGGAATCCAGCCTGCCACTGCATTGCACGCGAGCACCAACGGTGTCCTTCAGGTCGGCGACGGCATTTGAAATAAACAGCGTGCCGTCGCGCCAGCGCGTGTCGAAGTCCAGCAGTGAAAGCCGCTGACCCTCGGGCAGGTAGATTTCCCCGCCGTATCCAGAAAGCTGGTGTCCATCTGAAAACTCTTCGCCCAACGGCCGGGCGTTGATGCGTAGCCGCTGTGCACGCGCTATTTCACCTGGTGACGAGGCATCGCCAGGCAAAGGGAATGTCAGGTTCGCGCTCTCAATTTTTACCAGTTTCAGCTCAGTCTTCTTTGGTAAAAATGATGTCAGGAAGTTTCTACTGGCCGGTTGTGCTGGTGCTGTCTCTCTGGCCGGCAGGCGCTGGATGGTGGGATTGGCGGCGTGTTCGCCGAGGTCGATGTTGGCTTCGTCCACTGACAGCTCGGTGATTTCCCAAATGCCATCCCAGATACTGCGAAAGTTCAATTGAGCTTCGATGCCCCGGGCATTGATCGCTCTTATGGGGGCGCCAGTTTCTCCTGTTGCGGAAAATAATGGAGAACTCGCCTGCGAATCCTGCCAGTGAATCGGTTCGAAACCACCAGAGACTTTGAGTGCTCGGGATGTCGCCCGATTGATCTGGGCCAGGAAGGCGTCGCTGTGCAGGTAGTTTTTGAGAAAGACACGAAATCCCAGATAGCCCCCTGCGAACAACAACAACAGCCCAATGAGGAGAAATCCCCACGATATTCGGAATCCCTTGCGGCGAACAGGGCTGCGGTTTGGAACTGGTTGGAAAAGTTCAGGCATTTGCGGGATTCATCAGGCTCCGACAGAATAACGCACAGGGGACTGTTTTTCTTGGGATCAATAGAAGCGCTGGTAGAAACGCCTTCTCTGAATCCGGCGATAGATGATGATCGCGAGTGATGCTACGCAGAGAAGGGTCACGGTCCAGGTGCCGATCAGGTACCGCAGCTGTCGGGGCACAGCGGTGACAAATCGAAATGGCTCTGAAAGGGTCGCTCGTCCGTCCGGGGTGACTCCCACGATTCTGACCCTGTAAGCCATCCCGGGATTCAGTCCCTCCAGCCGTGCCTCGTATTTCCCATCATTCTGTGTGATTGGTACATTGCGCCGGGCCCAGAGGGTGCGCAGGTGGCCGGTTTCCTCATCGAGTTGAATGGTTTCGACGTGCACTTTGTAGTCAAAATCTCCGGGCGTGAGTGGCGGCCACGAAAACTCAAGAAAATCCCTGCCACCATCGATGAACTCTGTGGTCTCAACTTTGGGCAGGGTGTGGTCGAACTTGTAGTTGCCTTCCACACGAATGGCGAACAGGTCGGCCGCCAATTCCGGGCCAGACAATTTCGCTCTAGTGGAGCCATACTCGCCAAAGCCCTCACGATGTGAAATCGAGCCCTCCTTCGTCGCAAGCAGCGCGGTGGATTCGTCGATCTCCACTGTGGCACCAGCGCCACCAGGTGCGTCGTCTGTTTTTGCAGGTTCTGAGATGAGTGAATACTCCAGTCGCTGGTTCCCACATTTAAGCACAAGTGGGCCGGTAGCGCGGATGTTGTGAGCTGGTTTTACAGTCAGTGTCAATGATTCGCCCGGTGCGATGATTTGACCTTCGCTCGCTCCTTCGAGAAGAAATTCGTGGTGGATATCGGTGAACAATGTGCCCTCGCTGACGCCATTGTTGATGAAGCTGAGCGTCACTGGAGGTGATTCTGTTCCTTCCGGAAACTCGATGGATGCGAGGCCGATGGTGTTTCCAACAGCGTCGAGATAGGCAGGAATACCCTCTGCGCGAACGGGGATCGAGAGCTTGAAGGTCTCGAAAGTCATCTCGATGCTACCCTCGACGACGTCTTTGTAACTCTTCGCAGGGATGTCGATCTCGAATGTCTGGGCGGCGCGCTTGCCGAGGGTGACAATGTTAGGAAGATTTAATATTGCTGGAGCTGAAACGGCAATGTCGATGGTTTTGTCCATCGCGCTGGCAATCTCGAGCTTGCCTGTTCGAGATTCGTTTTCGGGCACCCACTCAAGTTGCAGGCTGCTCGGAGCACCATGGAAAGGTGCGACGCCGGTTGCATAGATCAGTGTTTCGGTCGATGCCCCTTTGTGGCCGGGGAGCTCCAGTCTTTCCTGCATTCTGCCGATCTCAGTAGGGTGATAGATCAGCTTGATTCGCCTGGTTTCCTGCGGAGGAATTTCCAGCGAGTTGTTCTTGTCGAGTCCGGTAACGGAGAAGCCGTTCGGAATCTTGATGGTCTGGCGATAGGAGGCGCCGCCTTTGTTGCTGACGGTCCATAGCCGTTCGACAGTTGATCCCACGTAAACGTCACCGAACTCGATGATCTCATTGGCTACCAGCTCCGGGTAGGCTGCCTCGACGTTAATGGTGACTGTTGCCGTTGAAGAAGAAAGATCCACTGGTGCATCTCTGTCGGGAATGCGTACCGTTTGCTTGACCCGGTAGGTAAAGGTTTCGACAGCATCGGGCCCTGCAAGGGTGGGGGTGTAGTCGACGAAGGCGATGTGTTTCTTCTCGGGATTGGGAACCGTCCACTCCGACAGCGTGCCGTGCTTGAGCTGATCCTTGTTGATGATGAATTCCATCCTCGTCGGCGACTCGGTGGAGGCTTCGAGTTTGATGCGGAGGATTTTTCCCCGCACGACCCGCAGATTTGAAATGTTCTCGACCCTGGGGATTCGCGAGCCCGGACCGGTCAGTTGGGCATTTGCCTGCAAAGGAAATCCCGTTAGAAGGCACGCGACGAGAAGTAGCAGCGCTGCCATCCCAAGGGTCGTTCCTGCCCGCAAGTTACGGCCGATTGGAAATTGGTGAATCATGGTATACGTTCCCTGAGATGCTAGCGTTGCTCAGAGCTTCAGTCAAAAGCCGATTCGCCAATCAATGTCGCTGTTTCGGTGTGGTGGTTTTGCTTTTTGTGGAAACAGTGGATCCGTGCGTGCGAGCGCAGGAAGCTCCGGGGGAAGCAGCGGATCCCGCTGCCGCTGAGGCTGATACGGAAGCCGCTGCCGCCGATGCTCGTGCCAAGGAAGAGGCCGAAGCCCAGGCCGCTATCCAGGAGGAGGCCATCCAGGAGTGCCAGCGGCTCGTGATGGTTGCGATCGGGCGTGTCGCCGCGCCAGAGATTTTTCCCGACGTCCTGTCAAAGAGCGCCGCTGGGAGTACGGTCATTAAGATCTCCCGCGAAGCGCGAAGTCTCGTCGTCGAAGTCGCCGGAGCCAAAGCCCTGACTTGCCCGATCGCGTGCGGTCGCATCGGCCGCGAGACGGAATCCGGGACTTTTGCTGTTGTTTCGAAAAGTGACAGGGCACCGGCAGACAGCCGTTACGGCAGTCTGATTGATACTAAAGGGAATCTGCTGCTGAAGGGGATCTACAGCAACCTCGATCCCGTTCCCGCAGGAGCAGCATTTGTGGCCAGCCCGCCCAATGCCTACATTGTCCTCTCGGAGGGCGTGGTGATTCACAGCGGTGATGCCAATGGCACAGCCTCTACCGACGGCGCTATCGTTATTCCCAGCGCAGCCGCCCGTACTTTGCTGAAAATTCTGGAGAAAGGGATGAAAGTTGAAATTGAGTAGATTCCCTGCACCTCAACACAGTCAGCGACCGCTTGACCGAATTCGCGGCAGCGCATTAATCTGATCTCGTCGGTGTGGTGGCGGCAGGATAGGCAAAGGGACTTTCCTGGCTTCCAATCCGGCGGGTTTTCGAGGTAGTGTGGAGTAAAACAAACTTCCCCTTACTTTTATGAAACTCCCTCTTCCTGCCCGAGGACTAATCCTGACGCTGTTCCTTTTCTTCTCGGATGCCCATGCTCAGGAGCCCGAGACAGTTCTCTTTCGTGCTGGCGCGGCGAAGCGTGTGGTGACGCCTGACCCGTTGCTGCCGATTTCGGGCGGGGTGGGGGCTGGCGTACCATCGACACAGAAGCAGGGCGAATTGAGTGTGCGTGCAGTGGTTCTGGAGCGGGCAGAGGCTAACAATAGCACCAATGGGATGCCGCCTACCCTCATCGCCATCGTCACCGGCGACTTTCTGGGGTTTCCTGCGGCTCTTGGTGACAAAGTCAGGGCGCAGGTGAAAGCAGTTCCTCCGCAGAACATTCTCATTGCGGCCACCCATGCGCACAGCGGGCCGGACTGCTACGGATTTCCCGATTCCACTGGCAAGCCGGGCGCGAACCTGGAGTATCTCCAATCAGTTTGCGACAGCATGGCCGCAGCGATCAATGAGGCCGTCGCCGCGCTGCAACCGGCCACACTGCGCATAGCCACTGGCGAGGCCGTGGGCAGGATCGCATTCAACGCCTATGCCGAGCAGCTTTACGACCCGCGCTGCAGCGTCATTCAGGCGGGCACTGCGAGCGATACCATTTTCACACTGGTAAACTATGCGATTCATCCGGAAGTGCTTGGAAACGATCGCGGCATTACCAGCCCGGATCTGGTTGGCCCAATGACCGATCGCCTTGAGCAGAGCGTCGGTGGCATCGGCATGTTTGTGAACGGCGCACAGGGCGGCATGGTCACTGCGGACAACCGCGATCCAGAAACAGGTGAAGATATTGGCACGTGGGAGGAATGCCAGCGCATCGGCAGTCTGCTCGCCGATGAGGCTCTGCGCATCATCGCCACCGACACGACTCGCGATCCTGCCCCAATCCTCCGGTGTCATGCGCGCCGCGTTGCCTTCCCTGTAGAGTCGAGCATGATGCGAGCAATCATCGAGCGGTCTCCACTTGGTATCAAAATGAACGACGACAATGCCATTGAGACGAACATCAATGTTATCGAACTGGGTGATGCCCGCATTGCCACCATCCCCGGAGAAGCACTGCCCAACATCGGCTACTACCTGAAGCGTAAAATGGGCGGCGGACAGAATTTGCTTTTCGGTCTCACCAATGACGCGTTCGGCTATATCCTGACCGAGGTCGATTTCGACAGCTTCAAGCGCTATCGTTATATCACCCGCACGTCTCTCGGTGAGCGCACTGGCACGATTCTCATCGACACCATTCTCGGCCTCATCGCCAGCGAAGTCGACCAGCCTGAGTAGTGGTGACTTTCAGTCGCCAACCGGAGAATTCGGAATGACGCACTACCCGAGTCCTGTAGCAACAGAATCGCGCATATCGGCCGGCAGCGCCGCTTCCCAGTGCAGGTCGTGTTCTGGCAATGTAAGTCTAAAAGCGTTTTGCGGGGAAATTGCCGCAAATGTGACTATGGTCGCTCGACTAGGCGTTAATCATATGCTCCCTTGTGGTGCCGCACATGGATAATTCCGATAAGCATCGACTTGGACCAACAAATACCGCTGATGGTGGGCGCTCGGGAAAGCTGGTTTCTGCGGGTTCCTTTCCAGAGACTCGGTGGAGTCTCGTGGTGCAATTGCAAGGCGGTGCAACCGAAAGCTGCCGTGCTCTGGAGCAGCTTTGCCAGCTCTATTGGTATCCCGTGTATGCTTTCGTGAGGCGATCTGGAAACGGGCCGCATGACGCGGAAGATCTAACCCAGTCGTTTTTTTCAATGGTGCTCTCGCTCGAACTCTTTGCCCGGGCTGACGATACCAAGGGGAAATTGCGCTCGTTCCTGCTTACGGCGCTGAAGCGATTTCTTGGGCAACAGCGGGAAAAGTCTGACGCGTTGAGACGGGGAGGTGGGGTTCGTCCAATTTCGATCGATGTTATTGAGGCCGAGAAACGCTACGAGATCGAGGCAAAAGATCAGCTGTCGCCAGACGCGGCGTTTGAAAAGCGCTGGGCGTTGACGGTGATTGACAGCGCACTTGCAAGACTGGGTGAAGAGCAGAGGGCGAAAGGCCGGGAACGGCATTGGAGTGCGCTACAGCCGTTTCTTGCGTGGAATGCAGGCGCGGGATCGCAGGAAGACAGCGCCGCCGAACTGGGGATCACTATCGGCGCCTTTCGGGCAGCCTTGCTCCGACTGCGCCGCCGATTTCGTGTCATCCTCACGGAGGAGATTAGTCACACGATTCTCGAGTCTGATGTGGACGGGCTTGATGGCGAAATTGCTTACCTTTTTCGCGTCCTTTCTAAATAGCGTCATTATTCCACAACTTTCCGATAGAATAGAAATCAGTGGTAAATGAAAATTCCATCTGTCCCGATTGCATGACACGGCTTCCCGCCGGTGCGCCGGGAGGGTTCTGTCCTGTGTGCCTCATGGGTTCAGAGACGCTCGGGCGTGAGCCGGGAAGGGAATCTGCGACCCTCGCGCCACCTTCGGCGAGCGAACTCGACGAATTGATCCCAGATTTGGAGATCGTCGAGCTAATTGGCAGGGGAGGTATGGGGGCTGTCTACCGTGCACTGCAGCCGCGACTAAATCGCACCGTGGCCGTGAAAGTTTTGACCAGCTTTGAGGACGATGCCGAACGCGCTGCATTCGACGAACGCTTCGAGCGGGAGGCGCAAACGATGGCAAAGCTTAATCATCCGAACATCGTTGGAGTCCATGACTTTGGCGAGACGCCTTCAGGGCAACTTTACATCGTGATGGAATACGTCGAAGGCACGAACCTTGCGACGCTGATTCGTACCGAGGCGCTCACGCCTGAGCACGCGTTGGGCTGGGTGCCGCAAATCTGCGAAGCACTTCATTTTGCCCATGAGAATGGAGTGGTGCACCGCGACATCAAGCCCTCCAATATTCTCATCTCCGCTGATGCCAGGGTCGCAAAGGTAACTGACTTCGGCATTGCGCACATATTGGGTGAGCAGGGGCGCGGGCGAATGACCTTGACTGACATGACTGTGGGTACTCCGGAATACGTGGCACCGGAGCAAGCGGAAAGCGGTGCGCCGGTAGATCACCGCGCGGACATCTACTCCCTGGGCGTGCTCATGTACGAGCTGCTCACCGGCAAGCTGCCGAAGGGGGCATGGAAACCGCCATCGGAACGAAATGGAAAGGAACGGGTGACGGTCGCGTTTGATCCGATCGTTCATCGGGCCATGCAGAGTGAACCAGGGGATCGCTATCAGGATGCAACCCAAGTGCGGCTAGATGTGGAGAAGATCGAGCCGAACGCCGCGCCACGGGCACCGGCGCCAGACAGTACGGGGCGGCTAAAGAAAAAGGTTGCTCTTTCCGCAGTCATCGTCGGTGCACTAGCTGCGGCGACCGTTGCGGCATACGTCTTTCACCATCCATCTGTCAGGCCAGTCGATCCTTCACCGGAGAGTGCTCTGCCAGTGCGCTATGAGGGGAACATTGCGTTTGTCGACCCACCTGGCGACTCAGAATTCACCGTCCGTGACACGCAGGCTGAACAGTTTGCCGGAGTCTGGCGATTGCTCGGCGGGAACGTAGGCTTTGCTGAAGGGATGCTGAATCCTGCAAGCAGGATTTCACTGGAAGGCGCTACGCTCCACACTGGAGATTCACCTGTCGAGGTTGCCGCGCTTGAGATGAATTCCGGCAAGCTCGTGCTCGATAGCCTCATCACGGTTGCGAGGGCGCGCTTCATGACCGTTGCCCTGCCCGTGGGGGAGAACAACTCTGCTGACCTCGCCAAGCTTGGCATCACCGGTGGAATCGTCGATTCCGGTGGGCTCATTGTTGTAACAGAAGGTGGATTTCCTCGTCCCCTCGATGATCGTGTATTTCTGCACCGATCGGCAGGTGTGTTCGCGGCGTCCTGGCCAAGCGACCTGCACTGGGATGGCCCGACTCCTGGCACGCTGCCAGCTGGTGCCCCAGGCAGCGACTATTCCGACTACGACTACTTTCTCACCGAGTTCTCGTTCCTGCACAACGGCGAGTCGGATTATTTCGGCGGGCGTTCGCTGACGATTGGTACTGGCTGCGCTGTGGAGACAAAGGGCCCGCTGACGGTGCCGAACTTGATTCTCGATGGCGGCTGCCTCAGGCACCGTCCGGTGCTGCGCGGCCAGATCACCGTGACCGCCGAGTCGGTGCTCGACCCGGGAACCAGCTATCCCATGGAGCTGGAGGCGGAGTTGCGAGGCAGCGGTGGTCTCCACGTGATCTACCGACAACGCACATCTCACGCCGTGATAATCACGCGGAGCAACCCGGACTACCACGGGCGCTGGTGGATCGGAGGCGTGCTCATCGCTGACGCCGCTGGAGCGCTCGGGGACGGCCTCGTAGTGATCGGACGCGGGCGGCTGGAATCGACGGTGCCCCTGCGAAGCGGAGCGCTTGAGATAGATGGTCCAGGGCGTGTCGTTCTGACGCATCGCATGGAATTTTTATCTGTCCGTGTGCACGGCAGAGCCCTTCCTCCCGGTGAATATCGTTCTCGTGACCTGGCTACCCTTGGCGTGGCAGAATCCTTTGAAGACAGCGGCGGAGTGCTGGTCGTGGCAGGAGATCCTTCCCCGGTACTCGAATCTCCATCTCCAGCGACAATGCCTGCCACTCATGGCCGAGTCATACACATGAGTGGTAAAGACCGAGAGGATGAGCAGCCATCTGGATGGCACGCCCCCAGCCTCTGGGAAGGTGATCCTCCGCCGCTGGCACGAAAGCTTCCAGATGGCACTCTCCAGCCCAGGAATCCTCATTTCTACGTGGTTGGCCCCGGATCGACTCTCAAGAGTCCCGGGTATTCGTTGAACACCGACTACTTTGGCGGTGGCTCCCTTACGATTGATGGCGGAACCCTGGAACTTTGGGGCACCAATGGTTGTGTCGTCTTCCCTGAACTGGTGCTCAGCCGTGGCGCGATTCAATTTGGCACCGCCGCCGACTGGCGCAGCGTCATGATCCGGGGCCGAGTGCTCGTCCGGGGCAGCTTTAACATTGGACTCGACGATCGCAAAATCGAAGGCTTTGGAGCGATATTCTTGGATGCCGATCTTCAAAGTGTCGACGGCAGCCACCTTCGAGTCGGCCTGGGGGACGAGTCCTCCCTCCACCTTGGAGGCGACAACAGAGGGTTCCGATCAGCATGGACTCTCAGCTCCGGCACTGTGGTGGCGGAAAGCGCGCATTCCCTTGGGCCCAGCGCGGTGCATCTCAGGAGCAAGGCTCGGTTGGAAATTCGCAACCCCCAGAAAATTCAGATCCTGCAGCTGGACACCAGCGGCATGCACATCGTACTCGGCGCGGATGTCGAGGTTATGCGCGGTAGAGCGAACGCCAGGGACGAGCTGCCCAGAGGTGAGTTCACCGCCGAACAGGCAAATGCCGCCTTCGGCTTCGAAGAGCCCCCGTTCTCTGGTACCGGCATCATACGCGTGCTGGAAGAAGGCTGAGTAGTGAGTCACGGGAAAACAAAGTGAGACCGTGCGTCACATCGGTCCGCGCAGCCACGGAGCAGTGGGCCCCCTCAAAAAAGATTCGTTTCCCGCGTCATTATTTCCTGTGCCTTCGCAAGTAGGAGGTGAACCCGTCATTTTCTCGGTCTCCGGGAGGTGCGGGCCGCCTCTTTTTTGCCATGAAGCCAGAGACCCATACCCAGCGTCCATGCCCCGATCGATCCCGCGCACAGCCCGCCGCCTACCGCTACCCCGGGCTGCGGCTCCATCTGCTTCTCTTGCTTCTTTTCGCCCTTCCGGCAGCTCTCTCCACGACGGCAAAAGGTGCCACATTCGTCGTCACTATCACTGCTGACGCCGGCCCTGGCTCGCTGCGGCAGGCGATCCTTGATGCCAATGCCGCCGCCGGCGCCGACATCATCACCTTCGATCTCGGCGTGAACGGCACCATCCAGCTCGCTGGAGAATTACCGATCTTGAGCACCGACGTCACCATCGACGGCCCTGGTGCGGACGAGCTCGTTGTGTCGGGCCCTGCCAGTGTAGAAGTTCCCGTCTTCGACATCTTACCTGGAGTGACGGTCGAAATCAGCGGTCTCACCGTCTCCAACGGCGGCGAAGGCGGAATTCGAAACCGTGGCGCGCTGACTATCAATCACACAACGGTTTCGGACAATTTCGCAGAGGCTAAAGGCGGTGGGATTTACAACGATGAAGGCACCCTAACCGTAAACTACTCCACTATTTCCGGTAATTCTTCCGAAGCGGGTGGCGGAATCAACAACAATCGAGGCAATTTGGCCGTAAACTACTCCACCATTTCCGGAAATTCCGCCGAAGAAGGCGGCGGGATCCTTAACAACGAAGGCACCCTAACCGTTGCCCACTCGACGATTTCAGGCAATTCCGCCAGCAGCGGCGGTGGCGGGATCTTCAACCAGGTTGGTGATGCGGCGGTAGTGCACACCACCCTCACCGGAAACAACGATACCAGCATTTTCCTCAGTGGCGGAATCTTCAACGACGCGGAAAACGGCAGCGAGAATGCCACCCTGATGATCGGCAACACCATCCTCAATCAGGGAACTAGTGGAGCGAACCTGGTCACCCGCGCGAACGGCAGCGGCATTGCCATCGTGACCTCCCAGGGCGGCAACCTCAGCAGCGACGATGCCTCCAGCTTTCTCGATCACCCCTCTGACAAGGTCAACACCGACCCGATGCTCGGCACCCTCGCCGACAACGGCGGCCCGACCCTGACCCACGCCCTAGTCCCCGGCAGCCCGGCCATCGACGCCGGCTTTGACGATGGCAACCTGCCGGTCACTGACCAACGCGGCACGGGCTTCCCGCGCATCGTCGGCGCGGCAGTCGACATCGGTGCCTACGAGGCTCCGAACCTCGCGCCGGAACTCGTGTTCAACGGTGGCGCGCCCCTCACACAGTGGGCGCAGCTGGGCGCTGACATCGACGGTGAGGAAGCATTTGACGGTTCAGGGAACGCTGTGGCGATCAGCGCTGACGGGAGCATCGTCGCGGTCGGGGCTCCAGGTGGCGGCTCCGGAACCGCACGCGGTCATGTGAAAGTTTATCGCGTGGACGGCGGCGTTTGGCAGCAGATGGGGCAGAACATCGAGGGCGAATTCTCGGTTGACCGTTTCGGTGGTACGGCACTTGCCTTGAGTTCCGACGGACAGACACTGGCTGCGGGAGGGACGTGGAACCGGGGGCCGGGGAACAACACTGCCCGCTACGGTCACGTCCGCATTTTCAGATTTGAAAACTCGGCCTGGATCCAGCTTGGCAGCGATATCGACGGTGAGGCAGATCAAGATTTCTCGGGACGTTCTGTTGCCATGAGTGCGGACGGCTCCTCCGTCATCATCGGTGCGCAATCTAACGGTGGGAACGGTGCCAATTCCGGTCACGCGCGAGCCTACGACTGGAATGCTGGCGCGATGGCCTGGCAGCAGCGCGGCGACGATATCGACGGCGAGGCTAAAGGCGATTTCTCTGGAGGTTCGGTCGCCATGAGCGCGGACGGTGGCACCGTGGTCATTGGCGCGCCCAACAATGACGGTGGAAATGGTGTCGATTCCGGTCACGCGCGAGTCTACGACTGGGATGCTGGCGCGATGGCCTGGCAGCAGCGCGGCGACGATATCGACGGCGAGGCTGCAGACGGTCAATCTGGATTTTCGGTCGCCATGAGCGCGAACGGTGGCACTATCATTGTAGGCGCGCCCTACAATGACGGTGGAAACGGTGTCCGTTCCGGTCACGCGCGAGTCTACGACTGGAATGCTGGCGCGATGGCCTGGCAGCAGCGCGGCGACGATTTTGACGGCGAGGCTGCAGACGATCGCTCTGGAACCTCTGTCGCCATGAGCGCGGACGGTGGCACTATCATTGTAGGCGCGCCCTACAATGACGGTGGAAACGGAGTCCTTTCCGGCCACGCGCGAGTCTACGGCTGGGAAGCTGGCGCGATGGCCTGGCAGCAGCGCGGCGACGATATCGACGGCGAAGCTGCGGAAGATCGCTCTGGGGTCTCTGTCGCCATGAGCACGGACGGTGGCACCGTGGTCATCGGTGCGTCAGACAATGATGTAAACGGTGTAGCTTCCGGCCATGCCCGCGTCTTCACGAAAGTTCCCGTGGGACAAAACTACACCATCCCCGAGAACACCACTGCAATCACCGATGTCGATGCCACCGACGACCGCGACACCGAGGGTGACGGTTTGACCTACAGCCTGGAGTCCTTCCCCGGCGCGATCAGCGACGCGGACGAGTTCACCATCGACGAGAACACCGGCGCGCTGGCCTTTGTCACTCCGCGCGATTTCGAAATGCCCACCGACTCCTGGTTAGATAATGCCTACAAGGTGAATGTTGTCGTCACTGACAGCGGGGGCCTGAGCGAGACGCGCACCGTGATGGTCAACATCACCGACGTGGAGGAGACGCCGACTATCGGCGTCACGGTGGCGGCGAGTTCGGTCACGGAGGGGGGGGACGTGGAGTTCACGCTCACCCGCGATCTCACCGACGGCGTTCTCGAGGTCGCCTTCACCCTGGGTGGAACCGCGATGGGTAGCGACTTCACTTTGGACACGACGTCACCGGTCACCTTCGCCGATGGCGAGGCCACGGTGACCATCACCCTCACCGCCGTCGAAGACAACGTCACCACCGGTGCCGAACTCGCCGAAAACATCCAGCTCACCCTCGTCGCTGACGCGGCCTACGGCATCGACACTGCCAATGCCAGCGCTGAGGTCGAGGTCGAAGCCAACGGCAACCTGGTCACCAATACGAACGACTCCGGTGCGGGCTCGCTGCGCCAGGCGATCGCCAACGGCGACACCACACAGGAAACAACGCAGATCGTGTTCTCCGACGGCAGCGGCGGCACGGTTGATTTCCACAGCGCCCCGGCGAAGACTATCTCCGTGACCAGCGGGCCGATCGTCTTCAACGACTCAGCGGGCGGCTATTTCGTCAATGGCCCGGGCACAGGCTTGCTGACGATCGACGCGGGCGGAAACTCGCGCGTTTTCGATGTCGATACCGTAAGCTCGGCGTACGTCACCCTGGAGCACCTCACCATCACCGGGGGCGATGCCGGCGCGGGGGACGCCGGGGCCTTCTTCGTGCAGAGCGCCTTCGCCCTCCAACTATGGGACTGCCTGATCACCGGGAACCGCGCCCGTTCGGGCGGTGCGGTTGCGATGATGACCGGCGAATTGCTCGTACAGCGCAGCACCTTCAGCACGAACACGGCGACCTCGCGTGGCGGCGGCGCGGTGGTGTGGCCATTCGGCGGCGACGGCAGCGGGGTTCTGGAAAACAGCACATTCTCTGGCAACGTGGCCGACGGCGGCAACCAGGGTTTTCCCATGTCAGTCCAGAAGTGGCTGGTGCTGATAGAGCTAAATAATATTACTGGACAATTCGCGCTTAGAAAGTGATGTTAGGGTACCATGATAGCGCCCAC
>JAGROY010000255.1 GCA_020439995.1 Verrucomicrobiia bacterium | reverse complement strand
CTGTCTTGTAAACTTAAACGCATTACCCAATAGATTTGTGAGGATCTGCCGCAACTTCTTCTGATCAGAACGAATCCATGTCGGGAGGTCAGGAGCACACTCGATTACAAAATCGAGTTCGTTGGTTTCCGCGCGGAGCTGAAACATGTCCCCTATGGATTCAATTAGTTCCCGCAAGCTCATAGGAGCACTTTCCACCTCCGTCTGACCGGCCTCAATCTTTGACATCTCCAGAACATCACTGATCAGGCTCAACAGGTGTTCGCCGCTGCGATTGATAATCCGCAGCGTCTCCAAGTGACTCTCTGTGGCGTCCGGATCTGTCGCCAGAAGCCTTGAGAAGCCGAGTATGGAATTCAGTGGCGTCCTCAGCTCGTGGCTCATGCGGGCAAGGAAATCCCCTTTTGCTCGGCTCGCAGCCTCCGCTTTTTCCTGGGCATCCAGCAACTCGGATGCACGCTGTGTCTCAGTCACCAGAGCCTTGGCATGCGCCAGGCCAATCCCCAGCTGATCCGCGATCGATTCCAGGAGTACGATATCCTGGCGCTGCCACTCGCGTGCACCGCCACATTGCTGGAGCACGATCAACCCGGTCGCCACAGTCCGGTTCGAAATCCGCACGGCCAGCAAGGAATCAATATCGTTGTCCTCAAACATCGAAACTGCTTCCTGTGAGATTACGTCGATCCGACGATAGTCGTTAATCACCAGCGCATCGTCACTCGTAAGCACTTTTCCAAAAACAGTATCTGCCCCAATGTCCAGCGTGCTCTCTTTCGTCGCCCCAATCGCCGGGCCGCGATACTCCGCTACCGCCGGTAGCGGCTCCCCAGTCCAGAAATCCTCGATGACAAAGATCTGACAGCGCGAGACGCGGAACGCGACTCCGATCTCCTCCGCCGCAGTTTTCAAAATCGTCCCGGGCTTCAGACTTTTTCTGATCTCTCTCGAAATCCGTTGCAGCAACTTGGCCCGCCGCAGGTCATCCCGGCGGAAAGCTTCGG
Organism: Verrucomicrobiia bacterium; assembly: GCA_020439995.1. GTDB lineage: Bacteria > Verrucomicrobiota > Verrucomicrobiia > Verrucomicrobiales > DEV007 > JAGROY01. Next base: position 6,750 of record JAGROY010000255.1, on the reverse strand, counting down.
CATCGGCGCGCAATATCTCGGATGCGATCCTGGAAGAAATGGTCGACATCATCAGTTCGCGGTCCGGATCCGGTGCCATGGGTGATTCCCCCATCACCGCAAGGTGACCGAGAATATCCTGCGAGGTACCGCGAATGGGCACCCCAATGAAGCTCCTGAGTCCCATGTTCCGGTATCCCTCAAAATCAAACGCAGTCGAGAGATTGTCGCCAATGTAGACGGTTTCTCCGTACAGCACGCGCTCACACGGGGCGCCACTGATATCGATCTCACTCGTCCGGAGGAACCTGCCATTGTGCCAAAGGCACAGCTGAAGCACGCGGTTCCCACTGATGAGACGGGAAATAGTAACAACGTTGCCACCGGTCATTCGCGCAACGCTCTCGCAGCAGTATCGGAAAAAATCCGCCCCCGTATAGGCGCTGGTTCCTTCAAATAGCCAGCGTGTTTTGCGCTCACGCACCCGCGCACGGGTAACGTCCTGCAGGTACATCAGGGCAGAAGGAACTCCTTCGCGGACAATCATCTGGCCGGTTAGCGCAACGATCTTCTCATCACCGATCGCTGTCTTAAAGGTAAACTCGAAAGGGGCAGTTTTTCGCCGAAGCTCCAGCTGCAATCTCAGATGGCGCACAAGTATGCTATGATCGCCAGACGCGTAGGCATCCAGACCATTTCCAAGCAAGGCATCGCGCGATTGCCCTAATAGTTTAATGGCTGCCCGGTTTGCATCCACGTATTCAAGTTCCGGAAATGTCAGCCATACGGTGGCGAGTGGGGAATCAGCAAGTACCCTCGCCAGCATCGATAAGGTATCAACTGTAGTCGCTGCCTCCGGAGCCTCTTCAATCTCGTTCAAGGCCTCGTTCGCCATCGCTCCAAGCAGGTCGAGGTTAAGGACATCCTCCTCCGAAAGTTGGTGAGCCTTCGTATGCCTTAAGCAGATGCTTCCAACGACTGTCCCGTCCAGCGCCCGCAGAAGTCGGTTTGCATAGAACCGAATCCCAGCCTTGCGTACTGCATCTAAGTGCAAAAACCTGCCATCATTTAGGGTATCCTCAAGCTGCAGCTGCTCACCCGACTGCACCGCGTAGCCACAAAAACTCTGATCCTTGGAATACTCGCACTGGACTTTCTTATCGTTTGCCTTGGCCCAGACCCGCCTTTCATCGACAAAAACGATCGCACACTGGAACCCCGGAAAGAGCTCCTGGGCGAGGTCCACAACTCTATCAAACCTCGGATCCTGGGGAGTATCCAGAATCTCAAGGTTCCTCAGCTTGTCCAGTCGACGCTGCTCTGCACTCAATTCGCCTTCCATTTATAGAAGAAAACATTACCATAATTACCATGTTTTAAAACTATTTCGTTCAAACTATCGTCAAGCATGCCGCACGGCCGACCAGGAGCGTGCGCTCGATGCAGTACCGGGACGGAATTGCGGTGAATCATTCGAACCCGGAGCGGGTCAGCCGTTGCTCTCCCTTGATTTGGTGCGGCATGGGACGAAATCAAGGCCGGTCAGATTTCTGCTCTGGGTCGCCCGGTGACGAAGCCAGGCACCTCCAGGCATTCAGTCCGTCTTTCCAACGTGCCAACCCCGAACGAAAATCTGTCGCACGTTGAGGGATCATTTCTTTGAGGAGAACAGTGCCTATCGTCGACAACACATTGTGGATTCGCTATTCCATCGATTTGATAAATGCCTCAGCTTCACCGATAGAGCGCTCCATTTCCCGCACCAGGCTGCTTACATCAATTTCTACCCGGCGGAGTTCGCCCTGCAGGGACGAAATCGCGCGCGCGTTCAGGTTGTGCTTCAAGTAGAGCACTTGGTCTCTGAAGGCTCTCAGAACGGGGTCGATTCGATCTTCTGCGCGCCGCATTGCGACCATGAGTCGCTCGTATTTTTGCTTTGCAGATCTGAGCTGTCGCTCACTATTGCTGCGAAGTTCATTGTTCTCAAAAGTGTTCAACTCAGCTTCCCACTCCCGGAACAGGGCCTTCGATACGCTCTCCACATCGTCATTTCGCGACTGGACGGCTTTGGCCTTTGCTTCGCTCCGATCGTATGCTGATTGCAGCCGTTCATACGTCGTTTGTAGATCACCACCATCGAATCCGGTCAATTGCGAGAACTGCTGGAGCGTGGTTTGAAATTGTTCCTTTGCTTCCTCCTGCGCATCGCGTGCCTTGCCCACCCGCTTTACCATAAGGTCCCGCTTGTGAACGCCCACTTTTTCAAGCGCACCAAAGTAAACGGTCGAACAGCTGGTCAGTATCAGCATCACACAGATAAAGGCGGACGGCAGAAGTCGGGGATGAATCATAGGGGAATGTAAACCGTGCACGCGCCAGAAAGTCAAAAAGTTGTTGAGGGAGGGCAACTGGAGCGCAGAAGGCGAAGTTCGCAGGATTATAGCATGAATCTCTTTTTTCTGAAGCTACCATTATACTGTGGCGAAAAACCTCAAAAACCTCCGATCCCACGCTGAAACTGCCATCCGTAGCGCGCCTGAACAGGTTGCTTCGAATGCGGAGCTCCTACAGCGGTACAAACGATTCCTCAAAACGGAGGAACACCGGGTCAAACTACAGCATCGCGCTGGCGGCGGAGGCGTAGAAATCTGTACGGCAAGAGCCGAACTACTCGACATAGTACTCCAGAACCTGCTGGAACAGGCGCTGCGAAAAGTCGGCGATGACGATAAGAAAGCCACCGAGCTTGCGCTGGTAGCCGTCGGGGGCTACGGGCGAAAAACTTTAAACCCCGGCAGCGACGTCGATCTACTCTTCCTTCACAATCGCTCATCACATTCACTGTCGGAACAGACCCGGGATATTATTGAAAGTGTCCTCTACATGCTCTGGGATGTCGGATTCAAAGTTGGGCACTCCGTGCGCTCGATCAAGGAATGCATCCAGCAGGCGAACAACGACAGTCATACTAAAACGGCGATGATGGACGCCAGGCTTCTCATCGGTGACGAATCCCTTTTCACCAAGTTCACTGAGCGCTTCTGGAAGGGATGCATCTCGGGCAAAGAGGCGGCGTATCTTGAAACCCGCAAGCGGGACCTGGCTGACCGCTACCAGAAGCACGACCGCACAGTATTCCTGCAGGAGCCAAATATTAAGAACGGCTGCGGCAGCCTGCGTGACTACCACACGCTGCACTGGATTTGCTTTGTCCAATGCGAAGGGTCGCACGATCTCAAATCTCTGGTGGAAGCCCAGCTCCTGACAGAGAACGCCTACCGCCAACTTGAGAAAGGATTCGATTTCCTGCTTCGGGTTCGCAATGAGATGCACTACGCGGAAAAGCAAGCCACTGATATCCTGACGCTGCGCTTACAGGGAGTCGTCGCAAAAAATCTGAAGTATCCGCAGAAAAAAGTCCTCCACCGAATCGAGGCATTCATGCGCGACTACTACATGCACACTCGGAACATATTCAACTATCTGACATCGGTGATGCAGCGGTTGGATCTGCGTGAACAGGAAGAGAGCTCCGGGCTTGTCAACTTCCTGGCCCGCCGCCGCACCAAGCGTGAGACGTTCGACGGATTCTACAGTGAGAATGGCCTGATCTATCCGGAGTCGTCCGATATTTTCGTCGAAGACTCAGCGCGAATGATGCGCGCTTTCTTGCACATGCAGCAGCGCCGGCTGGAACTCAGCCCGCAGATTCGCGTATTGCTCAAGAAGAATTTTGCCCTCGTGAATGTCCACTTTCGATACCGTAAAAAAGTACGAGAGACATTCGAGGCCATCCTTTCCCACAAAGGTGATGTGGCTCACACACTCCGCCAGATGCACCGGGTGGATTTCCTGGGACGTTACCTCCCGGAATTTGGTGCTCTTACCTGCCTCGTGCAGCATGAATTTTTCCACCGCTACACAGCGGATGAACACACGCTCAAGTGTATCGACATGCTCGATGCACTGAGTGACACCGACGAACGATCACTTGGATTCTATCAGGCCCTGTTCCACAAGGTCGAAGATCCCTTTATTCTTTATCTGGCCTTGATCCTGCATGATTCCGGCCGGGCTGAGAACGTTCGACAACATGCCGATGCCAGCACCGTGCTTGCAGATCGCGTGGCCCGGCGCCTGGGAATTTCGGTTGAACGACGACGCCTGTTGCTGTTCCTGGTCGATCACCATCTCACCTTCTGGAAGACGGCTACCTCCCGCAACATCGAAGACCCTAACGTGGTCACTGAATTCGCCCATATCATGCAGAACAAATCCTATCTGGATGTCCTGTTTGTGATGACCTATGCGGATTCCAAGGGCACCAACAAACAAGCCTGGACTGACTGGAAAGAAGCCCTGATGCGCCAACTCTACCACAGCACGATCGCGTACTTTGCAGACAATACTTCCCTGAATGCGCTGCATGCAAAGCCCAGCGAAGAACTGCGTGCGTCCGTTTTGGAAAGTCTTGGTCAGCCTTTCGAAAATGCAATCGATGAGCACTTTGAGCGAATGCCGCGACGATACTTTCGCTTCCGCGGGGTGAAACCCGTGTGTCGGCACATTCGCCTGATCGAAAGCCTGAAAGAGTCAGATGCTTCCTCTGACGAATCCAAGCATCCGCTCCGCTACCGCTGGACGGCAACTCCCGAGCAAAGTTGCAGCCAGTTTGTGATTTGCTCCATGGATCGTCCTGAGCTGCTGGCAGTGGCTGCCGGAGCATTGGCCGCACAGAATTTGAACATCCTCAGTGCCGATTTTTTTCTCAGAAAAGACGGCATCGTCGTTGATATGTTCCGCGTGTGTACCGTCAATTTTGAACCAGTCGAAAACGAACAGACGCAACAGGCCGTAAACGCATTGCTTGAAGGCTGGAGTGCGGGTGAAACGATCGACCTTGGAAATCGGATTCTGGAACAGCGCGGGCAATCAGCGAACCGGCGCGGCAATCTATCGGACGCTGAGTCGGAACACGAATTTCCGCAGCGGGTCTACCTCACCAACGAGATGAGTCCAGACTACACAGTGGTCGAGATTCAAGTAATCGACCGCATCGGCCTGCTCTACGATATCTTCTCAACCATCGCCAAGCTCGACCTTGAGATTGCCCACGCCCGGATCAACACGGAAAAAGGAGCCGCAATCGACACGCTCTACCTTTCTAAACGCGAAGGTGGAAAAATCACCGGACGAGTGGCACTGGCTGAAATCAGGCACCGGCTTGAGGACATTCTGGGTATCTAGACCAGGCAACAAATCCAGCTAAGTCCCGGGCTTTCCCGGCATGGATCGGAGATGAATGATTTCCAAAACGCGGAGCATGATTTCATTGGTCAGCGGTATCTTGAATTCCCAATCGCGCGCAACGTCTCCGTAGCGTCGTGCGATTCATGCGAAGCTCTTCCGCAAGTCGTGTGGGCTTGTCATCGAAGTGATGAAGTAGCTCCTTGAGCAATTCCGTTTCGACGTGGTCGAGGAAGCTGGAATAGGACGCGTGGGTTTCTTTGTTTTCCAGGGCTTCCTTCACCCACAAGGCCATGGCTGCTTTCATTGCTCCAGCCTTGGAAAGATCCGTGTCTGGCAGAGTTACCTTTGCGGGTAAATGCTGAGGAAGGATCTGCGTTCCTCCGCAGACAGCGATCGCGTAGTCGATGGCATGCCTTAACTCCAAAACGTTTCCGGGCCAGGAGTAAGCACATAACAAACGCACGACTTCTGGCGACAACGCCAGGGGGCGATTCGAGCACCCCTTGCCCAGGAAGTAGGCGGACAGCGCGGGGATGTCTTCGCGGCGTTCGGCCACGGGCGGTATCCGGATATCTAGTACCCTGAGTCGATAATATAGACTTTCATCAAAACTCCCTTCGGTTACGGATCGATAGAGGTCGCTCTTGGTCGTTGCGATGATGCGGATGGCCGACTCCTTCGACGGATCGACTTGATGTTCACTTTGGACTTCCAGTCGGTGCAGGAGCTCGGCTTGTTCTGACGTACTTAGATCGGACACGTTCTCGATCAGCAACGTTCGCCCGCCAAAGACTTCCCATTCGAGCAAGGTTTCACCCAATTTCACATGGTTTCGTCCAGACTGGAAGACGATCAGCTTTCCATTCTGACCAATGCTATTGGCATGAATGACTCGAGCAGCCAATGTTTTTCCAACGCCTGTGTCGCCGCTGATCACCAATGGAGCGCTTATTGTGCACGCATGGGCAATGTCACGAAACACAGGCTGCATGGCAGGAGCCGCTCCAATCAGGGTGGTCTCAGCTTCCTCAATCGGGGCGCGACTGGATTCCACCGGTGAAGACTGGATTGTTCTCTGTGAAAGTGTTTCAAGCGCTCTTTCGAATTCTTTCAGATTGAGCGGCTTTGTTAGATACTCGTCGACACCCATTCGCCGGGCAGCGATCGCATTCTCAAGGTTGCCATGCGCTGTAATGATAACGACGGGGAGGGGAATACTTCCATCTTCCCCAAAACACTCGCGCAGTACCTGAAGCCCACTCATATCGGGCAGGCCTATATCGAGAATGATCATTCCGGGAAGTTTCGTGCGAATGGCGGTGATCGCCCGTGCTCCCGAAGGCACGACCAACGGATTCATTCCGTTGCGCCTGGTGACGGTAGCAAGTGCGGCGGCTAGGGCGTGCTCGTCTTCCACAATGAGAATGTCAGTCGGGTTCATAGGATCTTGTTTGAGGGTGGCATCGAAGGCATCGCTTTCGTGGGCAGGGTTATTGTGAGGCGAGCGCCTCCCTCTGGCCT
>JAGROY010000254.1 GCA_020439995.1 Verrucomicrobiia bacterium | reverse complement strand
GCAGCCAGAGAAGCGGCTTCAGCAACAAGCGAGGCAGCCTCCTCCGCCCTTTGGTCGGTGTGGGTCAATCGGCAGGACACTCTGGCAAATTCTTCTCGGGCGCTCTGATCATCTACCAGTGCCACGCCAATGATCGCGCTGCGCATGGCCGGACCGTTTCCCGCCGAATGAACGCCTGATTTCGAAACCGGAACCCCCACCCACAATCGAAGGATCGCCTTTGCAGTGGCCATTCCAACAGTTGCAGGAATGGCCAGTAGCCACCAACGTAACGACCAACTCAAGGCGCGCTGAAATGCAACAGGATCTCTGGGATGCCGAAGCAACGCAAGGGCAACCATCACCGTGTGATCTGTGTCATCACTGAACATTCCACGCCCAAACAGAAACCGGTGCCGGACGGGCACTGCTCCATAAAGGCGTTCGATTCGCTTCCGTGAAAGTCTCTCCGTGGGCAACCCTGCAGCGTCACCGACAGCCCCTCCCAGCAGGCAGCCCAGCACGGAGTCGACAGCGCTTTCTTGCTCGACCTTGGCGGAATGTCTTGTCATGCATTCACTCAATAGTAGTGTCCATGGAACACTAAGTCAACCTATTCTTTACTATGGCGACCTTTCGGGCGATGTACGTTGAGCCGACTGTCATGAAAATATTTCTATTCGCTGCGCTATTCTTCCTTGTCACTTCGCCAGCAGGGCTTTCCGCCAAGGTGACTGAAGTAGTGGTGTTCGGCGACAGTCTTTCCGACAATGGCAATGTGAATGCGCTCAGCTTCGGCATCGTTCCCAGTGATGATTATTTTGGCTCCCGTGTTTTTTCGAATGGAGCGCCATGGGTGCGCTTTCTGGCGCTTGGACTAGGTGTCGCGAATCCTGACAACTCACGATCCGGCACAGCCATCGCAACCAACTACGCCTACGGCGGCGCGAAATCCGGCGGAGGCGGCTCATCGTTTGAAAGCGTCATCGTGAAAAACATCGCACAGCAGATTGATGAGTTTGTCGGTGATGGCCGCAAGCTCACCGAAGGCTCCCTGGTGGTACTCTGGATTGGAGGAAACGACCTGAATGGCACGAGCAGCTCCGGCGCAAAAGCGCAGATCAGCACCACGATCAAAAATGTCGAATCTCACCTGAATGAAATCATTGAACTGGGAGCCCGCCAGATACTTGTTCCGACTGTGCCATTGTTAGGTGAAGTCCCACAGCACAACGGAGACCCAGCAGAACGGGAGCAACAAAACACTCTTACGAGCGACTACAATTCGGCACTGGCAGCGTTGCAGGTATCCCTGAGAGCGGCTCACCCTGCGGTTCGGATTATTTCATTCGATGTGGCAGGAATCGTTTCCGAACTACTGAATGATCCTGCGGAATACGGCTTCAAAAACGTGACTGATCAGGCCTACACTCCGGGATTTCTTGGAGGATCACTCGGTAGTTCCACCGTTCCGAATCCCAATGAATATGCCTTTTGGGACGATCTTCACCCGACAGGCCCCGTGCATCGACTGCTAGGCGAACTGGCCGCCGCTACCGTCAAACAATTACCTCTCCTGGAATCGGTCGACGTCACCTTAAACGAGGGGACGATCACGGTCTCATTCGGGACAGAAGCCTGGGCTTCCTATGCAGTTGCCAAGAGCACCGATCTGAAGAACTGGACAACGATCGCCACTGATTTGCAAGGAACAGGCGCAATCATCGAAGTTCCGGACAGCGACATCGGGCAATCTGACCAAGCCTACTACCGGGTTGAGGTTAAGTAGCGGGCGATTCTGCTCCATCCGATGCTTGCGGTCGTCTGCCTGGCAGTCGCGCTTAGGTCGATATCACTCGATCTACCCTGTCGAGTGCTGGAAAGTTGGCGCAGACAATCTTGAACGCCATCAGCGTGGGCGTGGCAATCAGCATTCCCGGGACGCCCCATATTGCCCCCCATGACATAAACCATAGAGCCACAACAATCGGATTCAAAGTAAACCGCTTGCCAATAATCATCGGCGTCACAACATTTCCCTCAATCGCTGTGAGTCCGAAATAGACCACCGGAACGGCAAACACCACCGTTGGCTCGTCGAAGCTGGCCACTGCGACAAGGAATACCACAACGCTTCCCGCAATGGCACCGAGATACGGGACGAAATTGAGCAAGGCTCCCATCACTCCCCACAGAACCGGATTGGGCATCCCCATTAGCAACATCGCGCAGCCAATGCTTACACCCAGCGCGGCATTGATCGCCGTGATCGTAAATAGATATGCCGAGACATCCGTACTCACGCTCTTTATCAAATTGGCCGTACCATCATCTTCCGACAAGCGGCGGTGCATCGTTTCGCCGAAGCCAAGAAAGAAAAAGATGAGCAGTAATGTCGCTACCGCGTAGACGCCAAAATTCTGGACATAGCGAAGGAGGGCACTGACCGGTCGCTCAGAAATCTCGACTGCCATGGGCTTCTTCCCGGCATCAACCGTCACCGTCACACTATTTGCGTCGGCCTCACCGCCAGTCGTGTCATCTGCCCCCTGCGCACTGGTGGCTCTGGAGGCTTCGGGGACTTGTGCCCCATCGTTTTCCTCTTCAGTAGCGGGTGCATCCGTCATTGCGTCGACCTTCTTCACCACCTCGTTCAGATCCTTCTGCATTTCCTGAATGGGGGCAAACATCGCGGCAAAGCGGGATTCGACAGACCGGACATCGATCGTATCCATCCATTCCGACGCAGGCTCTGCCAGTTGGTTTCCACCCGTAAACAGTGCTGCCAGAAGACACATTACGACCACTGCGGCAGCGACCGGGCCGGGCATGCGAAACTTACACAGCGTCCGCTGCGCTGGTTTCAGCACCATCGTCAGCAGCAGAGAAAGCACCAGGGGCAAAAGCACAGGCTTTGCATGGTAAATGGCGTAGAGGGCAGCCAGAGTGAAAAGGCCTACCTGCGAGATTCCAATCAAATTGAGCGAACTCCGAAGGGAGCCAGTGGAGCTTGGTTGGGCCGCTGTTTTTGCTGCATTCTCTGGCGTTATGATCATACTTTGGAACAGTAGTGGCGGAATGTTAGAGTTGTCGCCGGAATAGTTGGGAAATCCAATCCCCGATTTTGGTTAGCACAGGCCTCTGCTCCCATTGAACGAGGGAAAGTTTGCGGCCCTTGGCGAGATCCTCCTGAAACATAGTGATATGCTCCCTGACCACGGCTTTCTCGTGGACGTTCACATTAAGTTCATCGTTAAGCCAACAGGAACGCGCATCAAAGTTCGCCGAGCCAATCGATATCCATTCACTGTCGACAACCAGCAACTTCACATGATAAAGAGTAGGCTCATATTCAAAAAGCCGGACACCAGCCTTGAGCAATCGGCCCCAATGTGCCCGTGATGCTTGTCGAACGATATCCCTGTCGGTGTGAACACCGCACATCAAAATCTCAATGTGCACGCTCCGCTTGCGAGCCCGGAGCAACGCTCTGAAAAGTTTCTCGCCCGGCATAAAGTAAGCGGTAGCAATTCTTATTGATTCGTTCGCCGAATCGATCGCTTCCAAAAACATCCTTTGCAGCTGACCCCTGTTTGACCAGGGTGACCCGGAAATCACTTTGAGGCAAGGCGTTGGCTCCAGTTCCGGATAGTACACGTCGCTGCCTGGCTCTGGCTTCCAGCCATGGACTTTTACCCAGTTCGAAAAGAACGCGCGCTGGAGTTCGCCAACTGCTGCCCCGGTCAGGCGGTAGTGATTGTCCCTCCAGTGCTCAGGATCCTGGGCATGCCCCTGCCACTCATCTGCCACGCCCACACCACCGGTGAACCCGATTCGGCCATCGACGATAAGAAGCTTCCTGTGCGTTCGATAATTCACTCGCCTGAGATTGAACCAGCGCAAGGGCCGGAATTTTTCGACTTCGACTCCTCCACTCAGCATGAGATCAATAAGCGCCTCGTCCATACGAAAGGTACCCACCCAGTCGAGAAGAACATGGACAGCGACGCCCGCCCGGGCACGTTCACTCAGTGCCTCAGCAACTTCTTCAGCAATCTTGCCTTTCCAGTAAATGAACGTTTCAAAGCATATCGTATAGCGCGCACCATGGATTGCCTCCAGCATCGCCGGGAAGATAGCATCACCGTTCTGCAATAAAGTGATATTGCCCGCCTGCTGCTCTGCTATGGGCAGCGATGGCTCAGAAGTTCCGATGGTCATAGTCGCACGTTCTTGAAGACACCTACTCAACACTCAAAAACTCATCGACCGAGTTTTCGCTTGAGTCCTTTCAAGGCGAAGCTGCAGGAGCCCACAAAGTTCGTCATAGTCGCAGTTGAGTTTAGCCTCTATCACGTTCCAGATTCCTTTGTGCTGTTCTTGCTTCATTAGTTTCAATTTTGAGTTCATTGCCTACACTCCGCTTCTTTCTGCACTTCCCGCGCCAGTCAACATCAATCAGGAAACATACTGACCGCCAAGTAATTACGACAATCCCCAGCAATGACACCAGAGTGAAAAACATGCGACTTGCACGCATAACAATGCGAAATGCAATTGCTCAATGCACGATCTGTCACACCCGGAAGCTGGTTTGGATCCGATCGAGACGCTCCTGAATGGACTCAGCGTCGATGTCTGCCAGCCCATCTTTTTCGAGAATGGAAGCGACAAGTTGAGTATGGGTTTCTACGGAGGAACGGCTCTCCAGGCAATCGCAGGCGCTGGCAACATTTGCGAAAGCCTCGAGAATTCTCATGGAGACATCGGGCATGTCGATGGCCGTGTGCCGCAACTGATTGAATGCCGTCCCCATCACACTATTGAAGCTGACAGGCCGGGTCTGAATGCGCGCTATCCCTTCCGCGTCCTCGTGAACGGAATCAGGCAGGCGGCGACTGGCTACCTTGGAAAGTGCAGCCCCCAGATAGTCGATACAGTGCATCGCAGTGAAGGGATCATTGATTCCGGGTGAGAGTGCACGCAATGCTGTTTCCACCAGTTGACGCACATGGTACTCGAAGTCCTGCTCAGGCGTCCTTTTGATTCCGATGATATAGCACTCAAGCCATGGTCCCGTCCGCTCCGGCTGGCCGCCTTCGATCGCGAGGAGAGCTTCCCCTTCGACAACGAATTTTCCAGCATGCGCCAACACCCGACCACGAACACCCGGCCCCTGCTCCACGACTAACTCTACAAGCCCAGCCACGTCGATGGCCTGAAGGTAGCCAGTCAGGTTCGAACGAATGACAAACTCGTCGTCTGGAGCATCCCATGTATCCCGCTCAGCTTCGGCCTCGGCTTCCTCCCCACGGGCGGACTTCCCAGTCGGAAAAAGGCGGTCAATCGACTCGTCGAGTTCGTGATACACACTTCCGACAACTCGCTCTGCCTCCAGTGAAGTCGAAATGTGGTGAATAAAAAAGATAAACACTGCCAGGCTGCTGACAGTCGCAATGAATGCGATGAATGCTGAAATGTGAGGAATGAAAGAGCCTTCGCCGAAATCGCGGACACTACGGAGAACGATCAAGCACATCACGAACGTGCCTAACTGCACACCGAGGGCCAGTTGATTGGGCAGGGCGCGAATAAAATTTCGTAATAGCCTTGATCCGTACTGGCCGGATGCCAGTGTAAGCGCGACCAGTGTGCCAGAGAAGGTAACACCAGCCAGCGCCAGGACGGCCGTTCCCGCAGTAGAAAGAAGCGACCTCACCCCACTCGCCGAGACATTCTTAAGAGCTGGCATCCAATCAAGCACTGACTTACCCCAGTGATCATCAATCGCGAGTGATAGAAACGCGATGGCACCAAAAACCATGACCATGCCTCCAGGAACAAACCAGAAACTGGTGCGCAGCTTCTCCCAGATGTGAGACACCGTGGTTTTCATATGCCGCAACTCTAGACCGACAGTCTCAGCGAGAGGGATCCACACATGCGTTCGGAGCCCCTAAACATCCACGAGATCCGCACTCCATTGGCGAAATCTTCGTCTGTCCCACCGAACACGCCCCGTGGCTGATCTTCAGCTTTTAGCCCTGTGTAGAACACGGCCATCACAGCCGCCACCGAGGTGGTTGGCATCAACTCTGACATTGGAATTGTAGTTCGGGTATTCATTGATTTCCTAACCGCGTAGAGTCACGGACAATCACTAGTCGGTCATTCCCATCAGGAAATCATTCATTTTGTGATCGAGCCTTCATCGCGATCCGCGAGTGTCTCCATGATCACTATCGAACGGCGAATGTCCTCGATTGACAGAGCGATTCCCGCCTCCAGATCTCTCACCGCTCCACTCCGGGAGCGCTTAAGCATGCGGACATGGACGCGCAGCTGTTCAATTTTCTCCCGCAATCGCTTCCTTCTGAGTTTCATTTCCAGATCGCCTGTGCAGTCATCCAGACGATCCGACAGCTCATCGAGGATCACGTGACAAAATGCCGCTTTATCACGGATTTCACGCTGCACATCAGTAATAGTGTCCGCTTCCAAATTCATGATGGTTTAAGTCTTCAATTAAAGCGGATGTCGTGCCAGATTCCACGAGAACTGCCCTACCCTGCTCCAACTCAACCCATTACTGCTCTACACGGACAGGCATGGATTCGACCTTCCGGGATTCAATCGTGCAGATTTCAAGATCATCACCTCTCAGTGCGGGCAAAATGCGGTTCGATAGACAAGACTCTGGCGGCGAGGGCAGAGCTTTTTCCCTCCCGTCGTCGGCAGTCAAGGGCTCGTCTTCTGTTATTGCTCCCACCAGAACCGTTTTTGGAACGTGGACATGCAACAGGCCGTTGAACAAATCCCACTGGATGCTCCCTGAATCAGCATCAGCGGGCAGGCGGAACATTCTGCGTCCTGTGCCGAGATCCCTTTCGACTTTTGTATATACCTTCCCTTTCTCAGTCCCATGGAGATGCGCTTCACAACTTATCTGTAGCAAGCCATCACTAGCGTCGACCTGAATGTTTTCTTCTACCATCCCAGGAACCTCGACAATAAAGAGGTATTCTGAGGAATCCTCGCATATATCCAGCGTTGGCCTCCAATCGGCATCCTTATCAGGCTTAAACTCGCCCGGTATTGGGGTCGAGCTCGCCGGATCTAAGTCAATTTCCGCAACAGTTGTTCGGGAAGTTACAATCTTCCGCTCACCGACAATACTCACTTTGCTTTCGTTCATCATCCGTTCTAATTCAGCATGCGTTGTGCCAGGCAGCGAATCGCTCATCATTCATGGTCAGGCGCATGCCAAACCACCGGTTTTCGCTCAAATTGCAATTGATGGTGACTCGCTGGATTGCGCCGTGCACGGCTCATCGGGGGTTTGGACACTCCCACCATTCATGTGCGATCTTGCAAATTACCACAAGGGCTCACCATCGGAATTGCATATTGCACATTTCTCGAGAGAAAAGTAGTGCCATTTCTCCCTGACCACCAGCGAGTTCAAAAGCCACGATTCCCTTGGAATGAAACACGCTCTATAATGGATCATGCTTCGACATCTTCCTTGGAAAACCATTGTCCGGCACGCGGCGCGAGCCTACGGCGTGCTTGATCCCGCTGAATTTCTGGCCCGATTGCGGCAATTTGCCCGGCCCTCCGAGGTTCAGGAGCCCTTGGAGTTACTGCGGGCAGGCATCCTCTTTCACGCAAGGGGGTTAGTCAATACGAAGGCCATCCAGCACAACCTCGACTGGATATGGCCATACTGGGTTGAACGACAGTTTAACCCAGGCGATCCGTCCTTTATTCCTCGGGCGTTCTCATTCAGTCACATAAACCTCACTCACAGGAACTGGACTGCAGTCGGCCTGCCCGAGCTGCCGATCTACCCAATCGTCGACCCGCGCGGCCTTGTAACGCCATTGCACGATGGCTGGTCGATTGATTTCTGGCTGCTTTCCGATACTGGCCCCCTCTTGATCCCGAGCAAAGAAAAGGATGCACAGCAACGGCTGATTCTGAACGGAGAGCATGTGATCGAGACCAAGCTTTCGAATAGCAAAGGATCGATCACCCAGCGGGTGGAAGTTCTGGAAGAGAACAACCAGCCTATGCTGAACGTAACTGTAAAGGCGACTCCCCTGGGAAAAGGCGAGTGGCTTGCGGCGGCGATCCGCCCATACAATCCCGAGGGCGTCCAGTTCATAGACGAGGTGCAGAGTAACAAAGAACACGACTGCTGGACCGTGAATGGCAAGACAGAGGTACACTTTGACAAACCCGCCGAAGGCATGCGCACATCTCACTATGAGAAAGGCGATGTCTACGAAGATCTGCTTGAGAAGCAGGACAGCAACCACGAAATGTGTCCCGTTGGGCTCGCAACAGCCGTCTCGGTATACCGGCTGGAGTCGGGCAGACCATTCGATCTTTCGCTGAGAGTGCCGCTCGCCCGGGAACTCGCGGAAGTCGGGAAGCGCGATACGTTCAACCCGGAGACGTGGCGGGAAGCGGAGAGCAAATCAGCAGCGCTGCAGGTGCCAGACGAAAAGCTGCAGTTCCTCTACGATTCAGCAATTCACACGATGCACATGCTCTCGGCCGACGAAATTTATCCCGGCGTTTACACCTACCGACGCTTCTGGTTCCGCGACGCGTGCCTGATGCTCAACGCATTGCTGTCGATGGGAAAGATCGATCGCTGCCGTCGCATCTTGTCACGGTTCGCTGACCGCCAGACACGTGACGGCTACTTTTCCAGCCAGGAAGGCGAGTGGGATTCCAACGGCCAGGTGCTGTGGATCTTCGATCGGTTCCGCCGGGTTGCCAGCGAGCCCTTGCCCGACGCACTGCTCGACGCTGCACGGAAAGGTGTGACCTGGCTCGACAAGAAGCGCCTTCCCGCAGATACCAAAACAGGATACCCGGGATTACTTCCCGCAGGATTCAGTGCAGAGCATCTGGGGACGAATGACTATTACTATTGGGATGACTTCTGGGCAGTCGGCGGACTGCGAGCCATCGCAGACACGTTCGAGAGCTGTGGTCAGGCTGAAGACGCCGAAAGATCGCGACAACTCGCCGACGAATTCGCCTGGAGTATCGAAAGATCGCTCGACGCCAAAGCCTCCAGCCGTCGGCGCAAAGGCATCCCAGCTGCCCCCGGTCGCCGAATGGATTCTGGCGCTGTGGGGTCGCTCGTCGCCGACTATCCTTTGCAACTTTTCCCTGCAACTGACCGGCGTATCACAAACACCATCGAGTACCTTCATGATCACTCATTCGTTCACGGCGGCTTTTTTCAAGAGATGATCCACTCGGGTATCAATGCCTATCTCACCCTGGACATCGCCCAGTCGATGCTTCGCGCAGGCGATTCCCGATACCGCGATTTGATCAAAACTGTTGCGGACTTGGCCACGTCGACGGGCCAGTGGCCGGAAGCAATTCACCCGCTCACGCTTGGAGGCTGCATGGGCGACGGTCAGCACGGCTGGGCTGCGGCAGAGTGGATCATGGCAATGCGAAGCTGTTTTGTTCGTGAGGAAGAGGATTCTCTTATCTTCTGTTCGGGAATCTTCCCGGAATGGCTCGAGTCGGGCGCAGAGCTTGCCTTTGGCGCCACTCCTACACAATGGGGACAGGTCAGCGTGAGAGTGATCCCTCGAGGCGATTCCTACCTGGTGACAATCGATGGCCACTGGCATCACGAACCACCGGCTGCGCAGATCCTGCTTCCCGGTTGTGAGCCGGTCGAGGTCACCGATTTCCGGCACACCCACGAGGTTTCGAGCATCCCCGTCTAACAGAACACTATTCACCGCATCCAGACATGAAGATTGCAATGTTCACCAACACCTACCTGCCCCACGTGGGCGGCGTAGCAAACTCTGTTAAGACCTTCGCGGACGAATTTCGTGCGCTGGGCCATCAGGTCAAAGTGATTGCTCCAGAGTTTCCCGGAGCTGAGGAATCGACCGAAGACATCCTTCGTGTGTCTGCGATTCAAAACTTCAACGGCAGTGATTTCTCGGTAAGGCTTGCTCTGCCGAACATGATCTCCGAATATCTCGACGCGTTCGATCCAGACGTTATCCATAGCCACCACCCGTTCCTGCTCGGCGATGCAGCCCTCCGAGTCGGTTGCAACAGGAACATTCCCGTCGTTTTCACCCACCACACACTCTACGAGAACTACACGCACTATGTTCCGCTGGATTCAGAAGCACTGAAGCGAGCAGCGATCCAACTGGCAGTCGAATACGCGAACCTCTGCACTGCCGTCATCGCGCCGAGTGAAAGCGTCGAGCGCCTGCTCCAGCGCCGTGGAGTCGAGACTCCCGTTGTAGCGATCCCTACCGGTATTGACCTCAAACGATTCCGGTGCGGAAACGGTGCACTGTTTCGAAAGAGACTGGGAATTTCTGCGGATGCTACAGTCATCGGTCACGTAGGCCGACTGGCGGAAGAGAAGAATCTGCATTATCTCGCAGACGCAATCGGGCGTTACCTGAGTGAAGATCCGACCGCTGTTGCCCTGATCGTCGGCAGTGGCCCCGCAACGGAATCCACAGCGGCACGGCTTCAGGAATGGGCATCCACCGAGCGAATTTTCATGGCGGGCAAACGCACTGGCCGAGAACTCGTCAATGCCTATACCGCAATGGATCTATTCGCATTCAGCTCCCACTCGGAAACTCAGGGGATGGTTCTTGCGGAGGCGATGGCTGCGGGAAAACCAGTCGTCGCGCTGGATGCACCGGGTGCCAGGGAAATCGTCTGCGATGGGGTGAACGGTCGCTTGCTCCCGGCCGATGCATCGCCGGATCAGTTCGCGGCGGCGATCACCTCTCTGATGAAAGATCAGACGTTCTACAACAAGGCAAAAGCGAATGTCCTGACGACCGCCCGCCAATTCAGCAAGCGGCGCTCGGCCCGCAAAACTCTGGCGCTCTATGAGCGCTTAGCGGCAACATTTGAAAAAGCGGATGACGCTGAACCGGGAGCCACTTGGGATCGCGTGCAGCGCCGGATCGAACTGGAGTGGGATTTGCTCACAGAAAAAGCCAGTGCCGCTGCGGCAAGCTTTGCTCCAACCGATGCGACGGAGGTGGAGCTTGCCTAGTCGAGTTCACAGACACCTGCACAATTGGCGTCGGCGGCTCAGCCGGTCCAGGATCGCAGCGTGGCTGCTGGGGAGGACGCTTCACGCTCCCGCACGCCCAGAGCCTGGCCTGATACTCATCCAGATCGATGGCCTCGCCCGCAAGCAGCTCGAGCGGGCAATCAAAGACAGCCGTATGCCTTTCCTGCGTAGACTGATCGTTCGCGGCGACTACCGCCTGCGGGACTTTTACTCGGGTCTGCCCTCTTCCACGCCTGCTGTGCAAGGGGAAATATTGTTCGGCATCCGCACAGCCGTTCCAAGCTTTTCATTCTATGATCGCGACGCCGGGGTGGAGCGACGCATGTTCAATCCTGAAAGCGCGCGCCTTGTGGCCTCTGACCTGATCGAGCGTTCACCCGGCCCGCTCCTCACCGGGGGATCGTCTTACTCTAACATTTATGCCGCAGGTGCCGACTGCGCCCGTTTCTGCGCCGAACGCCTCGATCTTCCCTCATTCTTTCAGGGAGTTTCGCTGGCCAAAGTTGCAGTCCTCCTTGTACTCTACTTCACCCGCTTCGTCCGCATCGCTGCACTGGGCGTTGTCGAAACCGTCCTGGCACTGATCGATTGCGCCCGAGGCGTCGTCGCCCGTCAGGACATTTTGAAGGAGCTGAAGTTTGTTCCCACGCGGCTAGGCATCTCCATCATTCTTCGGGAATTGATCGAATTCATGATCAGGCTGGATATTCAGGAAGGCGTGCCCGTAATTCACGCAAACCTCCTGGGCTACGATGAACAATCGCACCGGCGCGGCCCCGAGTCCCGCTTCGCTCACTGGACTCTTCGCGGCATCGATCGGGTGATTCGAAATGTATCGAGTGCCGCAGCGCGGGCCGAAGGGCGCGACTATGAGATTGTGATTTATTCGGACCACGGTCAGGAGAGCACAGTTACCTATCAGATCGTTTCCGGGCAAAGCATCCGCGAGGCAGTCGACTCCGTTCTGGGCCCACTGGCACCCGCCGTTCAAGCTAGTAACGTGACTTCTTCCGATTGGTTGCACCTGCGCACCCGAAGCCTCTTCAGAAGGAAGGGCACCGAGGCAGAACCGGAAGTCGAGAAAGGCGAGGTGTTCGTCACTGCAATGGGCCCCATAGGACAAATCTATGCTCCTGGTCTGCACAAGGATGCACAGCTTAGAAAAGAAGCTGCTCACTCCCTTGCAGCCAGTCACAAGGTACCCATCGTCCTCTATCGGGACGCCTTCGATCAAGTAGTCGCCGAAACCGCAGGCGGCAGCTTTCCGCTTGCTAACAGCGGAACCAGACTCGTCGGCGATCAACACCCTTTCGGCCAAGAAGTCCTCGCCGACCTGGAAGATTTATGCCGACACAAGGACGCAGGAGATCTCGTCATACTTGGATGGCGAACGGATGGTGCCCCTATCACTTTCGCCGAAGAGAACGGCTCCCATGGCAGCATCGGAGCAAATGAAACTCGCGGCTTTGCCCTGGCCCCGAGAGGTTTTTTTCCAGAGCAACCGTCCGCCTCGCCTGTGCGGGGCGAAGACATTTACCGCATATCTCGCGAATATTTAGGGCGAACCCCATCGGGAGGTGAGCGCGCGAAAATGATCACACCTTCCCCAGAAGCAATGCCCTCAAAACCGCTGAGAGTGATGACTTACAATATTCACAGCTGTATTGGAATGGATGGTCGCCTGCGACCGGAACGAATTGCCCGTGTCATCAAGACTGCGCACGCCGACATCGTTGCGCTGCAGGAAGTCGATGTGCGCCGAAGCCGGACAGAGCTGGAGCACCAGGCTGAAACCATCGGCGCCTATCTGGGCTACCACTCCTGGTTCTACTCGCTATTGGATCATCACGACGACGAAGAATATGGACTAGCGATTCTGAGCAAGTTCCCCTTTCAAATCATGAAGCAAGGAACGCTCACCGCGTCCCACTCGAAGCACAAACGCGAAGCCCGCGGGGCCATTTGGGCTCTGATCACCCTGCCAGACAAGCGAACGCTGCATCTTGTAAACACGCACTTCGGGCTGAGCAGAAAGGAGCGCCTGGAGCAAGCTGCAACGCTGCTCAGCGACCAGTGGCTACAGGACATCGATGGCGATGAGGGCCTCATCGTGTGCGGTGACTTCAATTCCACCCCCTCCGGAAAATCATATCGGTTTCTCACCCAAAATCTGCGCGATGCCCAAGCTGCGGCACCTGAGCCCACAAACCTGAACACGTTCAGCTCGACGCTGCCCGTCGCCCGAATCGATCACATCTTCGTCAACGCCAATGTTGAAATCACCGGGATCGAGCGACCGAGAACTGCTCTGGCGGCACTTGCTTCCGATCACCTCCCGCTCTGCGCGGACTTCAGGCTCGTCCACTCGCGGACGGACACCACGCAGAATATCAGCCACGCAGCACCACCGCCACGCCCCAGAGATGCCGTCATCACTTCGTCCAACTGATTTTCGGAGGAAGTGGTTCGCGGGGATCCTGCTCGTCATTGGTGCGGAGGCCTTCCTTTCGCTCTTCGGATCCGATTTCAATCTCGACCGGGAAACGATCATTCAGAACGGGAAAAATCTGCCCGATGCTGCATTCCTGTTCCTGTTCGGTGTCCTGCCTGTCATCGGTGCGCCCATCTCCCCTTTTCTCGTTATCGCTGGACTGAAGTATGGCACGGTTTCGGGAATGCTAGTCGCCACTGCGGCAACTGCAGTTCACAATGCCGTGACCTATTTTCTCGCTGAAACCTGCCTGAAGAAACGCATCGAAAGTCTTCTGGCTCGACTGGGCTATGCCATCCCCACGATTCCCTCACAGCACCAGTGGTGGTTCACAGCAGTCTTTGCCGTGGTTCCAGGTTTGCCTTACACGATCAAACTTTACTCTCTGGCCCTGACAAACATCGGATTTCGCACCTTTTTCTGGATCGGATGGCCAATGTATGCGGCAAGCAGCATTGTTTACGTGGTGCTGGGCGATGCCGCTGCGAGCATGAGCGTCGGCTGGTTCATCGTTGTCACCGCTTTGAGCATACTCCTCATCTGGATTGCCCACAGAGCTGTTCGAAAATTCCAGCGAGCGAAAAGTGGTTTTCCAGATCTGGCAAAATAGCGAAGACGTGGGTAGAGTAGCGGCAAGGGCGGAAGATCTCCGCTCCCAATTCAGCCGAAATGGCTCCCTCAATTCACACGTGAGTCACCCAATCCATCCACCATTTCCGTGAGCGTAAAATTTCGAGACTACTATGAGATCCTGGGCGTTAATCGCAACGCATCGCATGACGAGATTCGAAAGGCCTATCGCAAGCTTGCCAGGAAATATCACCCTGACGTTGCCCAAGACAAGGTTCTAGGCGAGGAGAAGTTCAAGGAACTGAATGAAGCCTATGAAGTTCTCAGCGATGCTGAAAAGCGCAAAAAATACGATGCTTTAGGCGAAAACTGGCAACACATGGGCGACTTTACCCCACCTCCGGGCGGAGGCGGTTCCTACGGATTCCACAGTGCTGCAGATGGCGGCGGTCAGGAGTTCCATTTTGAAGGAACGGGATTCAGTGACTTCTTCGAAAATCTTTTCGGCCAGCGCGCACACGGGTTCTCAGGATTCACCGGAGGAGGGAGCGGCGCTGGGCCACGGCAACAATCCCACAAGATGCGGGGCGGCGATATCGAGGCAGATTTCCTCGTAAAGCTGGAGGAAACGATGACCGGCTCCGAGCGCAGCCTGGTCCTGCAAAAAGCAGGCAAAGGGCGTGCAGAGGAGGCCAAAACTGTTAAGATCCGCGTTCCAAGAGGGATCACGGAGGGGCAGCTTATCCGTTGCGCCGGTCTCGGCCAACCCGGATTCAATGGCGGCGAACCAGGCGACCTTTTCCTCCGCGTCCGCCTTGAGCGGCATCCGGACTTCCGGGTAAAGGGCTCTGACCTTTATCACGATCTCGCGCTAGCCCCTTGGGAAGCAGTGCTGGGCACGACAGTCTCCATCAAAACGCTCCACGGCCCGGTAAAGATCAAGATTCCTGAAGGTACGGAGGCAGGCACCGAATTCCGCCTGCGCGACCGAGGCCTTCCTACCGGCGAAAGCAACCATTTTGGTGATCTTTACGCAGTGATCAGCGTCGCGGTTCCCCCCAACGTGACGCCTGAAGAGCGCGTGCTATGGGCCGATCTCGCCGCGAAATCCGATTTCAATCCCAGGAACTAACACTCCAACAACGAAACGTTAACTCCTCATTCGCCATGCCCTCCGCTCGCTACGAAATTGTCGCCACGCATACAAAGACCGAGACGGTATTCGATCTTACGCAGACTTCGGAACTCTCCGGGATGCACCCGGAGATGATTCTCGAATTCGTCCGCGCCGATCTGATTCATGTGCTATCCAGCGGTCCCGGAGACGCGCCGCTTTTCGACTACCTGGCCCTCGCCCGCCTGCGTCAAATTGAACACTTCCGCCAGCGGGAGAATCTGAACCTCCGTACTGTCCGCTACATCGTCCATTTGCTCGATCGTCTGGAATCCGCAGATCAGGAACTGCGCGATCTGCGAGAACAGCTTCGCTAGCGCGATGCCTAATGGGCTCAGGCTACCTGCTTCAAGGCGGTAAGCTTGACGATATGTTCCTCCAATCGGGGACGAAGTTTGTACTGGATCAAATCCTTACATACCGGCATGACTTCTTGATCACTGAGAGCTGCATCGAACTCGCTCAGGCCGTGCTCTTCTCCCTGAATTAGCGATGCCAGAGCAACGGTATCCCCTATCAGATTTGCAGCAGCCTGGAACGTATTGGCGAAAGCTCCCCAGACGCCCGAATTCACTTCCGGCGTACCGCCCATGGAAATCACATTCAAGCGCAGTTCCTCAGCGCTGCGCACATGCTCTTCACGAATGAGTTTGAGTTCCTCCACTTGCGGATCGGTGGAAAATTTCCCGATTACTTGAGAATATGTTTCAACCGCTGAAAGCTCTCCACGCAGCAGGCTGTTACAAACGTCGATACAGTGATTTTTGTAATCGGTTACTTGAGTCATATCTAGTGTCATTTTTCTATCTTTCTCAGGGTTCTAATTTGGATTTCCCCTCACTCTATTGCAGTTCCAATGCCAACGCCCCAACTC
>JAGROY010000253.1 GCA_020439995.1 Verrucomicrobiia bacterium | reverse complement strand
CTCAACGAGCCTCTCATAGCCACTAACAAAATATCGCTTTTTTCCGCCGCGATGTACGAGGGGGCGCCACGTACATCGATTGTGGGACGGGACACGATGGGTAAACGGATTCGCGATTGTTGAAGTTACGCTAGTTATGGCGTTCGTCGGGATCTTAATTGTGGGTGTGTTGGTCACAATTCATCACGTTGTCGGCACGGCCACGACCGAAAAGCTACACACCCATGTGAACCAGCTGAATTCTTCCGTGCGCATGTATGAGATCAGCTATGGCGAACTCGGTGCCGCAAGCTCCGTGGCAGACGTGCTGGCAAGGCTAAAATCGAGGGCAGATCCGTCTATCGCCGACACTTTGCCCGGACATCGTGGGAGTTATGTGGATCGGCGGCTGCTTGGCAAGATGCAAAGCGAAAGTGAGGCCTCTAGCGATATGCCTCGAGTCGTGTGGAACAGTGACACCCGACGCTTTGACATTACAACTACAGGCCCTGCGGGAGTTAAAGAATTCGTTCTCAACTCGTATGGAAAATTGGATCCCGAAACGGAGTTGCGCGTTCCCGGGCTAAAGTATGCTGCAGAGGACGACTGGATCTGGGACTACAAAGAACGACCTATTCCTCCGCGACCTGACTATGTCGAGGTGCCGCTGGATCACGCTGAACCTCCCGCCGCTCTCCCTGCAGCAGGGGCAGGGGTCATCAGGCTCGATCTTCCTCACGTTTCTCCTGCTGGAGGCTCATTCCCAATTCCGGATTTTCCAATGACCGTGACAATCACCGATCCTAATCCTCCAGGGACATCACGGATGCACTACTCGGTGTCACCGGGTGAGTGGATTGTATGTAAAGGGCGATTCCAGGCAGTGACTATCGAAATGGGCGGCGTCCTTGAGACGCAATGTATCTCGATTGATCCAGATCACTATGTCGACAGCATGTTTGGTAAAGCGCTCTACACCCCTGAACTAACGGTTGGCCATGGGTGGTCAACGGCAACAGTTCTGCGATTGGATCGTGTCGCGTTTGGCCATTCTGCTCCTGCCATTCAATTGGTAACGGCTGAAGGGCTTGCTCCTTTGCCCTACAGTCGCGGTTCGTCTGGGCCCGTCATCTCAGTCGCTGTGAATCTCCAACCACTTGTAAAAATCGGGGTGACGGAGATACTTTGGTATCTCACGCTGAATCGGACGTAGATCTCACACCAAGCGAGAAGTTTACTTCGGCGTCCGCGACTATATCCAACCTTGCCATGTCCATCGATGTTCAAGGCGTGAATATCGCTTTGTCCGCGAGGCACCTTGAAACGACGGTAACTACGTCTTGGAGCTGTGATTCATTCAATGCAGAAATCGTTACGGAGGTGGCAGATCTAAGGGTTGAAATCGCTGGAATCGAGACGGTTCTAATTCCAGGATCCGCAATATTGCCTCCAAATATGGAACTGGTTAGATTACCTGGAGCAATCGTAACCCTGAATCGACAGGCATCGTCGATCGTCAATTCTGGAGCTACCGCCCAGGGCTCTGGTCTGGAGTTGGAATTAGGGATGGGGCCTCTCGTCTCAGTATCATCGAAGCTGTGCACTGCTTCCAGTTCTCTTGCGCTGTTTGACGACTCCGATCGCTAAATCTAGATCATTGTCCGGTCATGAAGAATTTCCAGGCCAAAGATGTTCGTCGCCTGATTGGCAGGCCGCAAACCAAGCGGAGGAACAGATTCTTTTGCCTGCGAAGACTGCACAAGCATTACATTCCGAAGAGTCTCCACGCGACCGCTCTATCCATCCTCTTGATTCTAGGAGGTCTACCGACTCTCGTTGCAGTCCACTCAACAACACCTAATATGGTCAAATTCGAAGTGCGTCCACTTCAAGAGGGTGGGCAAGTGGTTCGTTCTAGTTCCACCAAACCTGGAGCAGTCACTGAAGCTGAGGAATGGTCTATGGCCAGACATCAAGCAGAAACGACTCTTTTGGAGTTTCTGGTTACGCCTGAACTTACTCGTCGAAGTCTCCTGATTTATCATCGAGATCGTTATGGAAGGGACCTAAGGGTTAGAAGTGCCGAGATTCTACCAGTGAAGAGTCCCACGTTGATATTCTTGCGCTCCTGGCGCCGTGAAATAGGACACCGCACTGAAATTGCGTCTGCTTTTCTGGTGAGATCGAAATCTTACCGTGCTCCGATCGAAGTAGAGGTGGGCGTTTCAGTCGGCCACAGTCGTGTTGATACTGGTATGATCAATTGGCCGATGTATTGGCAACGAGCAACGTCAGAACTTGAAACATTTATGTCGAAGCCAACAGGGGTAGTGAATAGCTACTTGAACTGTTACGTTTCCGTCGTCCGAAATTGTTCGTTGGACTTTCCGAATGACGACTGGGAGACTGTCCTTTTGAGCGGCTCCAAGCCGTGCAAATTTCAACCAGTACGTGTTGAAAGAAAATCCCATGCGGGAGAAGCTATTCGCCATCTTGATCCAGGAAAACTGAGCAACTTGAAAGTTGAGTTGAAGTGGGCATTGCTCGATCAGAGTCGAGTACCTGAGTTGATTATCGGGCGAGTTCTTGCACAGAACTGGTGACCAAACGAGTGCACATAGAGTGCCCTGCTATCACCTGGCTGAAGAATGAATGGATCGCTGCCTCTTCGCTACCGAGATTAATTAAGAAAGAAGCACTCCCTTTCGCCGATCTACACGCAGTTGATCCAGCACATTGCTGCCATTCGCAGTGGTTCCATACGGAAATGAGCTCAGGTTTGAGACAACGAGAGCCGCAATTGATCAGCGAATTCAATCAATTCAATCCAATGCGCTGCAAAAACCTTCCGGTCGTCACGAACTGCAAGCGTCCTCCCTCCTCCAGCGAAAGGTCCGAGAAATTGGGAGCTCCGAATCCTTGCGCCATTCCTTTGCATCCCACCTCCTTGAAAACGGCACCGACATCCGGACGCTCCAGCAAATCCTGGGTCACGCTGACGCCTCGACAACGATGATCTACCTCCACGTCATGAAGCGGCCCGGCGCTGGAGCGCCAAGCCCCCTCGACCTGCCGACAATGCCTTGATGCTGAAAGCTTTCCTTCATTGGTTCCAGGACGCGACGCGCTTCCTGGGGGCTTTTCTTTTTCTTTCTTGGCTGAGCGCCTCGTGCGGAGTAGTTTTGCTCCCATGAAGCGTCATGGACGAAGTCTGCAATTCAGGGCTGTATTTTACCTTATTATACAGCCGTTCGTAATGTACCCTATTATACGCACGGCGGTATAATTATACTGTTAGGCAAAAAAGTTTACCAAGTCGCTATGCCCACATCAAAAGAGGAAATTCGCCGCAAATACGATCTGACCGACGAGGAGTTTGACGTTGTAGAGGCACTTGCACTTCGCCCGACGTGCGAACACTGCAACAAGGCGCTTCCACCGGATTCCTTGGAAGCACGCATATGTTCGTTCGAGTGCACGTTTTGCGCGACATGTGTCGACATGGTAATCGGAAATGTTTGCCCGAATTGCGGCGGGGGTTTTGTGCCGCGGCCAATCCGCCCAGCGAGGAATTGGAAGAACGGAAATTATCTCAGTGTGATCCCCGCTCGCAAAGTGCCGAAGCACAAGCCCGTTGATCCTTCGGTTCATGTATTATTTTCAGCCGAGATCAGGAAGATTGCACCTCAGAATCGCTGAACGCAAAAATGCCTAACCAAGCGATCGACGTAACCCTCCACCGCTGTCACTTTGGGTGCTGGGCTTCGCCGCACCCGACGCGCCAGCGGTTCCGGGCACGTCATCGCGGACGTTAGACGATAAGATGAAATTTCCGAGTGGAGAAATTATAAGGAAAGGGGAAATGATCTGGTGGGACGAAGGGGCGCGAATCGGAGTAGTTCACGAAGTGCTGGAGGAGAAAGAAGAGCTTGAAGCATGGGGTTTGGAGGATCCGCATATAGTGCTTTCGGGATCTCTGCCTTACTCGCCCGATGATAAAGGATATATATCCTATCCGTTGTCATCTTTCGTTGATGAGGGAATTGAAATGCTTACTGCTGCCGAACGGATCGAGATCGACTCGATTATGGAGAGAGCCTTCAAGTGTGCATTATCGAATCCAAAATCGCTTCAGCTGGTTGCAAAGGTAGCTGATAGTCGATTAGTAGGGTGGATCGCCGAAGTTTTATCTGACGGATTTGTTGTCGAGCGAATTGAGTTTCCAAATGAAAGATAAGCGTCTAACAATAAAGGGTGTAAACAAATGGCTGGAGCGAACCCGCGTTCCGCGGGTCCGCTCAGCACACACGTTCGCCCCAAAAAGAAATCCATGAGCGATCCATCGCTGATTGAAGAGCAGACCGCCTACTACCGGGCACGCGTTGAGGAATACGATGAGTGGTTCCTTAGAGTAGGCAGGTATGATCGGGGTGAGCAGCATCGACGACAGTGGACCGATGAATTGGAGACTATCCGGACATTCATTTCATCCAGCTCTCCTCTCGGTGACACTCTTGAGATCGCATGCGGGACCGGTCTCTGGACGGGGCATTTGGCCGCACTGGCAGCCTCGTTGATGGCCCTAGATTCGGTCGAGGAGACGATCGCCGTGAACAGGCAGAAGAACGCTGCCTCTCAGATCGATTACATTGTTGCGGACATCTTCGATTGGGAGCCTACCCACCGCTTCGACACTGTCTTCTTCGGATTCTGGCTTTCACACGTTCCTCCAAGCCATTTTGAGAAGTTTTGGGCGAAGGTCGGCAATGCGCTCAAGCCCCAAGGCAAAGTCATCTTCGCCGACAGCCTCAAAGCGCAGAGATCGACAGCCAGTGACCACCACCCGCTGAACGATTCCGGGGTCGTTGAGCGACGCCTCAACAGTGGCGAGACTTTCCGAATCGTGAAGAGATTCTACGAGCCTCGGAATCTCCTCACGACGTTGAAGGAGATTGGCTGGGATGGCGTCATTCACTCGACCGACGAGTTCTTCTTATACGGAGCCGTCCAACAATCAAACAAAGGCGAACGGCGCTCCTAACCACTGACCCGATGTAGGCCCCCACCTTTGATGGCACGCTTCTCTTGGAAACCTATACACCTTCCATGAACGAGACTGGCCTCGTCGCCTTCGCTGGCCTCGTCAGCGATGCCAGCGATCCGGCCAATAACGGCCGCGGGCTGTTTATCGCCGACTCCGCATCCTCCGTTGCCGCTGCGGTTCGGGAAGGACAAGCCGTTTCCGGTGGCGACACCCTAGCCGCTTTCGGACGACCGTCCCTGAACGAAGTTGGCGATGTTGCGTTCTACGCTCTTTTCACCGACGACCCCGAGGGTACGCTTGCCCGAGAAAATGTCGGCCTCTACCGCCAGACCGCCACCGGACTCATTGAGATCGCCCGCGAGGGCCAAGCTGCGCCCAATGGCGATGGCCAGTTCGACCTGCCGCAGTTTCTTACATCCACCACGCCAAACTTCAGCCTCCGTCCCATGTTCAACGACATCGGGCAGGTCGCGTTCCTCGCGAACCTCGTCGAAACCGTCGCGTCCAGCACGAATGACAAGGCTATCTATCTATTTCTTCGACGACGCGTTGCCTAATTGAAATCGTCCGTACCGGGATCGCCCTGCTGGGGAGCACCATCCTCGACCTGGGACTGTGCCAAAGCGCAAAAAGCGACAGCGACGAAGAGATCGGCTTCAACGACTGCGGCCAGATCGCCTTTCGCTTCGCGCTGCTCGACGGGCGCGAGGGTGTCGCGATCTGGCACCCGGACAAGACCGCCGCCACCACGTTCAAGCTCACCATCACGCCAACCGACACGTCGGCTGTAGGCTACGACATCGAATGGGACAGCCAGCTCGGCAAAATTTGTCATCTGGTAAGCTCGACCGATCTCGCCACGCCGATCCTTCAATGGCAGGTCTACGATCCGAACGGCGCGGGAGGCAACGATCCCTACGGCGACATTCCCGCCACTGGCGCGGAGACCCAATTGACGGCAGTCCCAGGCGTCGTCCCGAAGCGGTTCTTCGCGGTGATCGAAAAGGATGCCCCACCTGCGGAGTAGCTGTCAGGCCGCTTCGGGGCGGAATCCGTCAGCGATACGCTGGAGCGCTTGGCAGCGGTCCAGGGCGGTAGCAGCGGAGCAGCGAGGCGCCTGTTTGAATTTAACGGTGGCGAAGCGCCGCACCGGATCCGTTTCAAGGGCACGCACTACGACTGCGCGACTACGTCGAAGGGAGCGGCGTCCTGTTGCACGGCCGATGGCGGACGCGCGTTTCGACCCGGAATCCACCCGGTAAGCAACTGGTAGAGCCGCCGCCACTTGGGATAGGCGGATCGCCTGTCCAATGCTATTGCGTAGGTTGAGTCATTGAGATTGAGTTATGTTGTGAATAAGAAATTCGATCGTTTCCGAATGGGCGATTCTGTAGCGGTCGAGCGTTTGGAAACGGTGGGACGTGACCGGCTGAGTTCCGTGCCCTGCCTCTCAGACCGCCGGTGCTGGCGCGCCGTGCTGGACCGGAGAAGGATTCCAGCTACGGATTGTTTAATTCAATTTTTCAAGCTTGCCCGACTCCAAACACTTTCTCGTCAGCAGGGGGCGACTCGCCTGGGACGTGCGGAATTGTCGTCATTTGAGTGTATACCGTGGTGGCCGCCATGGCGAGGATAATGTGCTGACGCATTTCATAAAATGACGGAGTTTTCACGCATTTGTCAGTTCTGGACGAAATCTACCAAAACTCCGTCACTTTTATTGCATAACCGGGTGAATAAAAAGAGAGTGCCCTCCAGCAGTGAAATTTGAGGAGCGTACCGAGCGGATCTGATGGTTTGATCGGATTTGCTGCAACCAACTTGAGATTAACGACTATGAACTTCCTCTCCCACCTGGCGTTTCTCGTAGAGACCTTAAGCGTCTTCGCCCTGCCTGCTGAATCCGCTGTTCCCGGCGAATTTGAATTCTATCCGGCGGTCGTGCCCGATGGCCTATCGGATTCGGATTGGAATGCGATTAGAGACGTTCATAATAACGCACGGCATGCCTTCGCTCTGCGCGAGGACGGCTGTTGGTTGGCGCACAATCCAGGGCAGCGCTGGACTACGATCTCTGATCGGCGCGGATTTCTTGTGCGACCGGATCGTGGGGCATGGACTTGGGGCTTGGAGTTGCGTAGTTTCGGGTTTGGGGATATCCCGACGGTGGTGGCTGATCTGCCGACTGTGGTGGTGGAGGGGCCGAGGCTAACCTATCGCTGGAGTGCCGAGCTTGATGAATGGTTCGTGAATGATCAGCGGGGACTGGAACACGGATTCACGCTGCATGAGCGCCCGCTTGGTTCGCCACAATCGGTGGATGGCTCCTTGTCGTTTTTGCTGGCGAGGCGTGGACCGCTTTGCCCCGTCGTCAACGCTGACCGGACGAGCGTCTCTTTTGTGGATGCTTCTGGCGTCGTGGAATTGCGCTACAGCCGCCTGAAGGTCTGGGACGCGGATGGTATGGTGCTGGAGTCGAGCTTCGAAGTGGAAGGTGAGGAGGGGATCCGCCTGCTGGTCGACGAGCGTGGAGCCAAGTATCCGATAACGATCGATCCGGTCGCCCAGCAGGGCTGCCTGAAGGCGAGCAACGCCGAAGCGGACGACCAGTTTGGGACTGCGGTGGCGGTATCGGGAGACACGGTAGTGGTGGGGGCACCGTTAGAAGACGGTACCGGAGATCGGTCCGGAGCCGCCTACGTGTTCGTGCAGGAGGATGGGGCCTGGTCGCAGAAGGCTATCCTTCGAGGATCGGACACTGATGAGTTTGACCGGTTCGGGCAATCGGTTGGGATCTCTGGAGGCACGATCGTGGTGGGAGCGCCTTTCCAAGGGGGGATCCCGGCGCAAGCGCTGGCCGGCGAAGGCGCGGCCTATGTGTTCGTGGGTGGAGGGGCGATTTGGCAGCAGCAGGGGCGCCTGAAGCCCGCGCTCGCCGAACACTCGGACAAGTTTGGAACGAGTGTTGCCGTATCGGGCGACTTGGTAGTGGTGGGAGCCCCGGCTGAGGACAGCAATGGCACGCACCAGGGAAACAACGACGCGCTGGAAGCCGGCGCCGCCTACGTGTATGCGCGGGACGGAGGGGGGTGGACAGCGCAAACGTATCTCAAGGCGAGCAACGTCGGGACGGGTGACGCTTTTGGTCTGTCGGTCGCGATCTCTGGAGCAACGATTGTGGTTGGAGCGCCCTCTGAGGGGGAAGGCGCGGGAGGAGCCTATGTTTTTGTGCGCGGCCCTGATGGCTGGGCGCAGGAAAAGTATCTCAAGGCCAGCAATGCCAATGGCGGTGACAACTTTGGCAACTCGGTGGGTATCTCCGGAGACTCGGTGATCATCGGGGCACCGTTTGAAGACAGCAATGCCATTGGGGTTGACGGAAATCAGACTGACAATAGTTCCGCATCTGCTGGAGCGGCCTATGTGTTCACCCGAAGTGGAGGTACCTGGCCGCAGCAGGCCTATCTGAAGGCTAGCAACACCGGAACGATAGATGTCTTCGGGCACTCGGTGGCGATTTCTGGTGACAGAGTGTTGGTGGGAGCGTCATTCGAGGACGGATTCGCAGGGGCGGCTTACCTGTTCATTCGGAGCGCCAATAAATGGATGCCGCCGGTCTATCTCAAGGCGAGCAACGCGGCGGCGAACAGCTGGTTCGGTCGGGCGGTGGCGATCTCGGGTAGCACGGTCGTGGTGGGAGCGGAGCGCCAGGGGGGGAGCGCCGGAGGTGCCTATGTCTACTTCGAGTCTGGCTCCGGCCCAGCCCCTGATGAGGACGGGGATGGGATTCCGGATTTCGCTGAAATGTATTTCGGAACCTCGCCGAGTGAGCCGAACGGGGAACCCTTCACGGTGACCTATACGGCGACGGAAACCACGCTGGGCTGGCCCGTCGCCGATCCCACGGGAGTGAGAGTCACTCCCCAGTGGTCACCCGATAACCGGACGTGGCTTGCAAGTGGCGAGCCCGCACCTGGGTTCGGGGCGCGGACGCTCATTGTTTCTACGTCGGAGGAAGGACAAAGCCAGGTGGTGGTCAGCTCAGTCGGCCTCTCGAGTGCTTTCCTTCGAATCGTGCTGGAAAGACCATGAGCCGCATAATGTAATCTCAACTCCGCTCGCCCTGTGAAGCACCCACGGATCTCAAATTTCCTATCAATTTAAAATATTTCAATTCTTGTGTGCGTCCTCATGGCGTCGCTCGTGCTCTGCCAAGCTCAGGAGCTTTCGCTTCGCTAGAACGCAGAGTCCAGCGGCACGCTGGGCGAAGGCTTTCATCAGTCCAGAATCCGTGGGATACATGCTGTTGGCTTTCACGGCGGTGGGCGGTGCTGTCCGCACGGCAAGAGGTGAGATCGTCGAGTTCATCTTCCTCGGCCACTGCCAGCTGGGCGCGCAGGATTTTCTGCTGCGTGCTTTCGCTCACGGCATTGATGTTATCGAGCACGGTGCTGGGGCCGGGCACCACTTTGTGCTTGCCGACGGAATCGAGCAGGCGGTGCAGTGTGATTGATTCTTTGAGCAGTATCTTGTAGTGCACGCCTTTGGGGCCGCCGATCCATCCGCGC
>JAGROY010000252.1 GCA_020439995.1 Verrucomicrobiia bacterium | reverse complement strand
GCTCCGTTTCAACCAGCCACCTCACGCATCCCATCCGCGCCCATCCAGAAGACCGGTGTATTGCAATCCGCACACGCCTTCACCGCGGCATGCGTGATCGTTGTGCCCGGCCCCAAAATGATCGCCGACACCGTGGCCACAGGAATGCGTGTCAGCAGCCCATCGCCGCCGATCCATTTCACACTGGAATCATCCACCTCCAGCCGCCCATGTTCCATATAAATCGGCGTCCACCGATCCTTCGCCATCGCCAGCGTTTCGAGAGGAGGTTTTTCAAAAATAGGCATAGTGGTAAGGCGGTAGGTTCAGGTGAGATTCCCATCGCGCTGAACGGCACGGGAACGGAACCGGCGTTGGCCGTAGGAAACGGGTTCGTCATTCCAATAAGTGACATCACCGTCATTCTTCTCGAGGTATCCCTCAAATTCCGGCAAAGTGTCACTATCGGGATACAGACGTTCAAATAGCTGTGTCACCGCCGCCAGTTCCGTGTCTGCGATAGTAGGCAGCAGAGGCGCTGAAGGCAGGCAGCATTTTCTGCCAAGCCAGATGCCCCAGACAGGATCAGTGAGAGCAGCTTGGATGCGAGCCAACAAGGACAGCTCGCCGGATAGCGCGGCAATGAATCGGGCATCATTCAAATAAGTGCGCCTGGTGATGACAGCATGGGGATATGCACCACCAGATGCTTTTTGAGGAATGTGAGACGACTCTAACGGATTCTTTTTATCGTATCCGCCACCGATGGTGTGGAAGTCGAGCAATCGCGTGATTCTTGCAGGGCGCCCCAGCTTGTTCTCAGTGCCGGTCAATTTGAATGTGGATAATGTCAGCGTGGACAACTCAAGAACACGCGCCTCTTCATCCGACGCGTCTTTGTCAATTCCCATCGCCGCCGCGACCATTCCAAGGATACCGCTCTTGCTAGGATGAGCCTCCGTATCACGAAACTGAAACTGTGACGCCACGCCCCACGATTGCAGCGGCGCATCAAGATAGATGGCAAGAGTGCTGTTAACTGACATGAGCAACCATCCTTTCACAAAACTGATCCAGAGTGACATCAGGAATCGCGACTTCCTCCGCACAGGTGACGCCCCAGGTTGTCTTCATCTTTTCTTGGGTGTCTGTCAGAGCCGCAATCGAAGTATCCACAATCCCCCGGCCATTTTGAAAGATCGGTTTCTCAAAAGCATTCACCAACTGAACCGGTTGCCCCTTTTCCTTCACCACACCAAGCACGTAGGACGGAACCGTATGAGCATTCATCGAGTTCTTCCGCGCGCCAGGCACCGCGAGCAATGTTGCGCGGATGAAGGCGTCGACCACCGCCTTGCGCTCATCGAGCGAAAGACCAGCGAGATGTTTTTCATCGGCAAGCATCCCCAGATTCAGAGCCGTGAAGCGATAGTAACACGCACTGTTGAACTCCAGCGTGCCGATCATTCCGGCACCCGCATCCTCGGAATCCGCCTTGCGATCATCCACGGCGGAGAAGAAGTCGATGTCATTCGCAACCTTGTGCGTCGAGAGCGAGTGCGAAAACATCGCCGCCCCCTCGACATTGAGCGTCGCGTCATTGGCGATCATTCGGCCAAAGAGCGCGATGTCAGCAGCGTCATTGCGCTGTGCTTTCTTGGCTGCTTTCTTTGGATCTTCTCCGGCGGCGACGGCCTTTGCGATTCCATCGATCTCAGCTGGAGAGAGGTAAACAGCGGTCGTGACTTGTAATTTGTCTTTCGAATCCTCCTTACTAAAGACGGCGCAGATAGCGTCGGCCTTTGCTTCAACGTCGTCGGTAACCCCATTGGATTCCAAAGCCTTAATAAACGGGGCTTTCAGAAGGCGGGAACGAATCCCTTCAAAACCTTTCGCTCCAAGTTCGTCACGTGCATGCAAATGCACGGCACGCTTGAGCGATTGCGATGAAATACGGGCGCGGGGCACGCCGCCGAAGACAGCCGACTTAGGGGCACCCACATCATCGCGGTTGAGGCAGGATACAGGAAAGGATTGCAGGATATGAAGTTCTATCAGTTTCATGGATTTCATGGATTAATTATTTTGTTAGTTTTAATTTTTAATTTTGAAATAGGTTTCGATTATGAAAGTGGAGAAAGGCAGAGCATGCCGAAGCCGAAGGCCTTTGCGGGCCCAATTCCATTGGCAAAGGAGTTCAAAAAAGCGGCGTGATCGTTTACGGTTAGAGTTCCTCTGAATTCAGTTGCACTATGAAGCCCGGCTTGCCCTTTTTTGATGAAGTATTCACGTGGTCGCGGATTGGCACGCAACTTGGCAGTATCCACGGTGAAACCACCGGCTTCACCCTTTCTCTCCAGCCAAGCGATCAAATCCTCACGCGTTGTCAGCGGCACTCTACGTCCGTTTTTTGTTAACGTTCCGTCGGCGCGTGATCGAACCTTCTTCGTTGGATTCGCGATCAGGCTGAATCCGTAAGCGGAATGTTGGAAAAAATCATCGCCGACCGCCTTTGACTCCCACGCTGCTTCCGGGCACCAGTTTGGGCGATGGGCCGCAATTGGAGAAAGGATCAGCAGGCGAAAATGATCATCTATGACATCCAGTCGTGTCAGGAAATCGCGACTGGCTCCGTCGCGCCCTGGGAATGCCTGCCAGACCTTCTGGTGCCAGTGATACGAATCCCGAAGCCCTGCTTTGAATGCTGTTTCGTGATCGATTTCGACCTTTGTCAGGTAAAGTGGTTCGCTCATGATTCTAGTGTGGTTGAATCCTCGTTGTCGAGTGGATCGATCGCCTGCCAGAAATCCTTCGCCCATCGCGTCTTCACATCTTCCGAATAGAATTTCCATCCGTTTAGATCACGCAACAGCTGAACGTAATTAACGGGAACCCCTTCACACTCCGCCCGCTTCACCAGTCGATACAACTGATCACCAAGGTCTTCAATATCCGTCGCAGAGAGAAGCCGTCGAAAATGTGGCTCGAAGGTATCGCGATTCGTACCTGCGATACGCCGACAAGTATCTCCGAATGAGCGCAGCTGCGCATGGGATGGGTGCAGTGCATATAGGGCTGCCGTATACGTTTTCGCGGAATTGCCAAGAGCGCTAAGTTTTCCCAGAATCGGCAGCGCGTAGGCGCGGGTGCCCTCACTCCAATATCGGCGTAATGCCGCACGTTCGCCTCGTTTCGCATCGGACGCCAGTGGTTTCAATCGCGAGACGAATTCCTCCGCCTCTCTCACTCTCTCTTCAGTCGTTTTTGTTTTCATGATGTGAAGCTCAGGCTTTGGCTAACGGTTTATCTTTGGAAGTTTTAGGTTTGGGGTAAAGCGCGCGCAGTCCGGCGGCGAACGCCTCGTAGTGGCGCGGTGTTTGGCGAGGGCAGCAATCTTCGTAGGCTCTGCGAGCAGCTTGATTGACAAGCTTCGTCCATGGGTCGCTGGAACCGAACCCAAATATTTGTCCCTCGTTGTCGAGCACCTCAGGATGACGAATTACCTTCAGCAAAACGTCGCTTTGCTGATCGAGCGCGTTCCAGAAATGATGGGAAGCAGCAGCGGTTGACGGCTTGTCCTTTTTCATGGCTACACCATAGGCGCTCACAGCTTTCTTCAGCCGACCTTCCCACATTTCAGCGAATTGAACTCCCTCGTGATAGGTCGCCCGACCCGACCCGAACATCGCCGCAGGCAGGGCAAAGGTCGACTCCACAAGATTCAGAATCTTGGCTTTAAAGTCAGTGACCACAGCACCTGTCCAGATCCGGCATTCGTCATCTCCATTTTGCACATAGCACTGAACGACTGGCGGCGCGCTTGCTTGATTGCCGGTATCGCGGCGAAGTACGGTAAGAGCAGGCAACTGGCGCCAGACTGCTTGATCAAGTCGAGCGGGCAAAAGCCGTGGAGCCTCCTCCCCCTTCTTTCCCCACACAACGACCGTTGACGATGGCTCACGGGAGTAGATATCAAACGTCGGGTATTCCATCGAATCTTTGACGTGATAGAAGTGAGTTCCATCATCCGTGAAACGAAGGCTGCGATGCATCGGAACGAGCCTGCCCAGATAGGTAGTGGTGGCATTGGCGACCGCAACAGTGTCCTTCATGCTGGTTGGGAATTGCTCCCACAGCGGCCTGCCTGCGCCTCCTGAGAACTGCTCAACCTCGGCAGCGTCCAGGCAGTTGTTGGCGATAGCCTCGTGCAGTGTCGCACCCTGAACGAAAGTATGCAGCATGTTCGAATCCACACAAGGGCCGCGTCCTTTATAACCCGCGCCATAGAGTGGATAGAAATTCTGAAAGACGAGCAGGCCCATTGCCAGCTTTTCGACAGAGAAAACGCGGTTAGTCCCGCCTTCATGATCCAGAACCGTCGGATTGTTCCCAGAAGCAAGCATTGGAAAAAGCTTGCTGGAACTCACCGGTTCCTTGCTCTTCACGGGCAGTTGCAAAAAGCGCGGCCCGTCACCAAACAATTCGAAAAAGGGGACAACCTCACTTCTTTTCAAATAGTCAGCCGCAGCCGAAGCGTAGCTTTCGCGGAACGTATCCCAGTCGCCATCCGGAATACCGCCAGCAGCATGGGCAATGCAGATCAGAAGACGCATCACGGCGATACGCTCGTGAGGCCGGACATCGAGATCCGCGATGGATCGTGCCTCGGCGAAAAGAGTCGAGAGTGAAACGAGCGATGATTCGCCGGACAGCATTCGCACGGGGATCCAATGGTCGGTGATGAGGTTGAATTTCATGTTCGTTTTTTGAGAAGTTAAAACCAGCCATCTTCTTCAAATGGTTCAAAGCAAACGGAGGTCGTCGTGGAGTCGCTTTTCTCAAAAGCGGCTCCGCGGTGATCGTAGGTAAGAGTGCCGGGCATTGGGTTGTCCGTGAGAAATTGAAGCTGTCCGTGTTCAACGACCGCAATCGTTGCCTCATGCATGTGCAGCGCCAGCCATTCCGGAACATCAGAGAGGGCTGGGTTGATTTGCCAGCGCGGGAGTTTGACGGCGTTGCGGTACAAAGCCTTGGCGACTGCCAGTGACCAGACAGGTGATGAAACATCGATCGTTTCGCCGTTAATGAGTTCCAGCTTGTCGGAGCGCAACTTTGGCAACTTCCGGGCGAGAACGAGCAGTGCGGTTGGCTGACTTTTCCAGCGGGTACCAAACTTTGTATTGTTCTCTGAATCGAAGCCGGAGATATCGACAAGCGGATTGTTGCGCGCTTTGGCAGTTCCAAATTGATCCTTCGTCAACCTTTCTAACGATTCTTTGAGCTCTTCCCACTCGCCCTTGTCCGCTTCAGAAGAATAGGAACCTTCGATGAATGGTCGAATGTCGCCAGGTAATGATAGGCGGGTATTTCCACGCCACCACGCGGACGCTTTCACCAAAACATACGGAGGATAAATGAAACAGTGAGGCGAAAGCGCGTCGCTGATTTCGCGGGCTGTGGATTCATTTCCTGTCAGTGGATCTAGAATAATCACCCGCGCCTGCTGATGCACGTGCGGTCGATTTTCATCATTTTTCCGGTGCCGGTGCAGGCGGCCGAGGCGCTGAATCAAAAGATCGGTCGGAGCCAGATCAGTGACCAGAAGGTCGGCATCGATGTCGACTGATTGCTCGACAATCTGCGTTGAAACTAGAATGCATCCACCGCGAGCGGTTGCTTCTTTTCCAAACCGTTCAAGCCACTTGCTCTCGATTGCCTCTCTATCAGTTATGGTGTATCGGCTGTGGAGCAGCCCCACTTCAATACCGTCAATACACGCTGATTTCAAAATTTTGTAGGTTTCCTGAGCCAGAGCAACTGTATTGCGGACAACCAACACACACGCCCCATCAATAGCAGCATCAGCGATTTCGTTCCAAACGGCAGGAGAAGGATTCCTTTGATCAATCACCACGGTGCGTTGGTGCTCGGCACTGGCTTCGAAGGGAATTTCGCCGACAGCTCCATTGATGACCGTGGTTACGAGTGGATAGTCCGACGCCAGTTGCGGAACAAAAGTGGTGGCGCGCGCGAGCATTTGCTCCCGGCGTTTCAGTGTCAGTGTTGCGGACAAAACGATTACGGAGCAACGCAGATGTAACAGACGTTCGATGAGGGAGTCGATCAGCTCGCTGGTGTAAGGATCGAAGGAATGCACCTCATCAAGGACGATCACCTTCCCGCTCAGAGCGAAAAGTCGAAGCCCTGCATGTTTCAGCGGCATGGTGGCCATGAGCGCCTGATCAACAGTCCCAGCGCCGAAGGCAGCAAGTAGTGGACGCCTGGAAGAAGTGAACCACTGACGGGCATCGATCAAGTCATTCGACTCCGGCTTGGGTGATGCCTGACCAATATCGAGAATACGCATATCGTCCCGAAGCCATGCATTCCCATGCACCAGTGTCAGGCGAGCGCCTTCGTCATCGATGGCGTTTTCCAGAAACTGGGCCAAGCGATAATGAATCCGCTCACTGGTAAGCTGTGTGGGCAGTCCGAAATACAGGCCATGGTGATGCCCCGCCGCCCAAAGTTGGTGCGCGACCGCTAGTGCTGCCTCCGTTTTCCCCTCGCCCATCGGAGCCTCGACGATATAGAGGCCGGGAGCTGTTGCTGCATTCAAAAGGATTTCCTGCAGGCGATTCGGCGGAAATGGAAACAAATCCTGGAACCCAGCGGCACAGGCCCGTCCCTTTCCTAAATTCAGAGCGGCAACCGCACGCATACCATTTTCAGAGTCGCCAACTGAATGAAGCGGGAAAACATCTGTGTTTGATCCCAGCCAGTCCGCCATGGTGATAAAACCCGTTGCCCACAAAATGTGATTAACATCCAGTGGAGCAATCTCTGGAACTGGGCCGAACTCCGCTATGAGCAACGCCAACACTTCAGCGCGTGCCTTTTCGAATCGCTCGGAAACGAAATCGTTGGTTAAGCGGTAAATACCGCGGCTTGGGCACGGGAAAAAACCATGATGACCGCCAGCTGCAATCGCCCATGCCGCGACGTTCCTGTTACCGGAAAACGCCGAATACCCAAGAATAGCCTGAGTCACTGCCGCATGGTTCCCAT
Organism: Verrucomicrobiia bacterium; assembly: GCA_020439995.1. Classification (GTDB taxonomy): domain Bacteria; phylum Verrucomicrobiota; class Verrucomicrobiia; order Verrucomicrobiales; family DEV007; genus JAGROY01. Next base: position 3,689 of record JAGROY010000252.1, on the reverse strand, counting down.
TTGCCTTAAGCCATTCCCGCTTCTCTGTCGCTCCTAGATTGAGACTCGCAAGCCATGCATTGCATTTGGACTGAAAGCCCGCCGAAAGTTTTCCGACATCATGAACTGCTGCCAGCGTCACAAGCCCCTTGGTTAGAAGAATCCGTCGCGCATCGGGCATGCTTTCCTCCAGTGCGCGCGCTACATACCCAACATTCAGACAGTGCTCAAGAACGCCCAGAGCAGGCTGCTGGTGATCATCAGTCTTCGCCCAGCAATCTTGCCAAGAGATCTCCGACTTTAGCTGGTCGACTTCGCTCTTTCCGTTCGATATCCGCTCTTGCTCCTTCATTCCGGTTCGCTGCTGATGATAGTGTCACTAAATTTCAAGCGTTATTACTCAGAACGACTGAACAGTGTCTATATAAAAGATTACTGTGAGGTTATTTCAACAATAGGCCACATCCAGTATCGCTCTGAGTAGATGCCTCGAGCGTTCCTACGTTCGCTATCGAGTCAATTTGCATATCTGATAGATTCTAGACGTGTTTACCTCCCAGCTGAAGGATCCAGAATCCGCACTGTGACGGAAGCCCTGGGGGGCAGGTGTAGCTGCCAATCCGCTGCCATCCGGCTTGGCGCTAGGTTGACAAACCGTTACCGGATTTTCTGCCAATCGGTTGACACAAGGTTGACGTTGAATTGCCGAACAGTTGCCAGGTAACCTTTTGTCAAGTTGCTCGCCAACGCTCTGGCAACCTCACTTCCGAAGCACATTTGTGCTTCGGGTATTGTGTCTTTGGGGGCCCCAAGGCTGGTTCTTCGGTCTCGGCGGCGCGCGCCCACGAATGCTCCCGTATCTGGCGGTTGTCGGCTGCAGTTGACATGAGGGTTGACAGCTCGGGAGCAGGTTGCCGCTTTCGATGGGGGGGCGTTCGCCGAGCGGCAACCGAACGCGTGGAGTGTGAGCGATGCCAGCTATGGCTGGCGGTGAATGCAGTGATGCCGATTCGAAGGTTGGGGGCGGGGAATGGCGTCTGAGTCCGTGGCAATTCGGCGGTGGGCTGTCAGGTTTCGGCGTTGGGGAATCTCGGATGGGCGACGTAGTTGGGGGGGATGACGTGTTCGAATTGTCGGGCGGTTCAAGGTTCGTGATTTGGCGGTACCGTTCCAACGAGAAACGGACTCCATTGCTGGAAGTCCGTTTCGTGGGTGGTGATTAAACTGTTTCTCCAGTCACGATATCGGTGACATCGCTGTATTGCGTCACGGATTCGATGACCCGGGTAGAGACATCGATGGACACTGTGCCTCTTGTCACGTCAATGACGAGTTCCCCGAAACCTCCCTCGTTGTTGTACCAGTCGATACCGGTGGTTTCGAGGTAATCGTAGGTCAGTTCTTCGATGGCATCGCGAATAGGCTGCCGAATCTGCTCGGTCACACTTGTCCACGTTCCATTCTGGAAAACCCTGTTCTGCGTTGGGTGTGTCATTGCTCGTTCGAGAACATCGTCTGAGTCCGAGGGATAGCATTGAATCAGGTCTATCGAACCGCAATCTCCGCTACCGTCGAAATCTACCGACACAGTTTGAACGCCGTGTTCTCGTAACGCTGGCAGAATCATTCGCAGTATCTGCATGTAGTGATTCTCACGTTCCTCCTGCTCTACCGAATCTCGGTTTGCGACAGGAATGTTCAGGATATCATGAATCGCGTCTCGGACTGCCCGTGACGGCAGCTCGTTGAATCTCGACCTGATTTGTGCAATCCGAATGGGCGCTTCGCTGATACCTGTAGAGTTGAGTTCCACCGTCCATCTTTGTCCTTCCATGAAGACGGTAGCGACCGCGCACCGTCCCGCGACGAGTTGCGAGTGATAGCTGGCGATGCAGTGCCGCTGGCGCAAGCCCTCCATTCCCAGTCGGCGACTGGTGCGAATGAGGTATCCCGCAAAGCCTTTAGGCAGGTGTGATTCGTAGCAAGAAACATCGTAGCTGACGTTTTCCTCAGCAAGGCGAATGAGCGTTTCCGACCGAGCGAGACGTTCATGCTCGTCTTTCCATCGTTTGGCGCTCCATCCGAGACTGACTGAGCGTCCTTGTGATTTCGCCATTCTGACAACATCACCGACGGGCACTCCCTTCGAGCGCATGTGCAGGTAAGCGATGGCAAACCCCAGAAGCCTGAACGTCTCGCCAGCGAGCTCACTCGCATCGAGAATGACGGCTAGCGCCTCGTTGTCCAGCTGATTCGCTGCGAGCAATTGGGCGAAAGGCAAGCTGACCTTGGGCGGTAACGCCTTGAGTCTTTCATCAATGTTTGCATTTTGAGTCATGATTCCGCCCTTCTTGAGTGTGCGCCGACTTTTGTGGCGCGAGCCATCCACGGCTGCGGCTGAAGAGTGGAGAGCCAGTCCGCGACGGATGGGATTCGTCCGCAATCCTCCATGACATGTTGTTCGCCTACGTAGCGGACAGGAACCTTGTTGCCTGCGCTGTTGGTGACGGTTGTCCCGAATATGCGCTCGCATTCAAAGATGCCTTCGGCGTGGTGGCGCAGGGCTCGGTGTCTGAAGTCGCAGAAGCTTTCCTTCGTCGCGTCGAACCAGTCGTGAATTGCCAGATAATCCTCTGGAATGCCACCAAACAGGTGGGCGGATGATTTGGCATGGTAGTATGTGTGAGTCATTGTGTCTCCTTTTTGTTGAGTTTGTGGCTATCCCCGATGGATGGGGGGCGTCCATAAAATGTATGGCGGTCAGCGTTTCCAATCTGCTGGGCGGCTGTCATCGTGAAGCGACCGGAACAAAAAGAGAATCGGGTGGAGGAGTCCGCAGGACTTGATAGCCGACCAGCAGATTGGTATTGTTTGCAGCCAAAAAAGGCGCATCGAACGGAATCGCCCCTCTCGGGAGCTCGGGGTTGTTGCCACCCGGTTAAAGTGCCAATCGAGGGGAAGAGGTTGGTGCAGTGTAAGGCGCCGATGAGCCGGAGAAAATCGATATGACAAGCAGCGCAAAGAGCTGCATCGAGGATCGAATGCAGCTGAGAGTGATGTGAATGTCCGGTTGTTGTTGAGAGTGCAAGACCCGCCGGATGGGCGAGTCTTGCGAGCGCTTGAATTACACCGTGATTCGTTGCGCTTTGATGGCGATGCTTCCGTATTCCGAGATCGTTTTGTCGGCGGTGAAGTGCAGGTCACGTTCGACCGGCAATCCGAATACACCTCGAACCGATTCGAGTTCCGAAATGCGCACGTCGCCCAGTTCCGGGAAGCCCATGCCCAGGTCGCAGAGCCCGAAAGCAATGTCTGGATGATTCGGGTAAGTGTGGGTGAGCAGCCATGTTGCCGCGCCGTCCGGGGTGAACAGCTTGACCACCGGCATGAGGTCGAGATTGCCGCCAGCTTCGCGTTGTTTTTCGCCGTTGACGCGCAGTTGTTCGGCGATTTTTTTTGTGAGTAGTTTCATAGATTTCTCCTTTGGTTGATTTCTCCTCTGAGGGATTGGTGCCGTGAGAGCAGCTCTGTGGCGGCGGTCAAGTCAGGCCGCTTGCGGGGTCGGTTTGGTGGACTTGAGCGGCGACGCAGAGCTGCTATGCGGAGAAAAACCAACCCGGGAGAAATCAACCAAAGGAGAGCCACCGAACTGCGAGTGAATGCAATCGTGCCCCGTCGCTAGGGTAAATTGCCGGAGCGTTGACAGAGAG
>JAGROY010000251.1 GCA_020439995.1 Verrucomicrobiia bacterium | reverse complement strand
ACTTGAACTACCAGGAGTCCCGTCTTCCTGCGTATACACTTCCGCCTCTGCTCGTTGCGCCAGACGGCAAACGGATCACGACTGCCGAAGAGTGGCAAATCATTCGTCGCCCCCAGATCCTCGCGCTGTTCAGCAACCTCGTCTACGGTGCAGTGCCGGAACCTGCGACACCGATCAAACAAGAGTTTGAAGTGGTAAAAACCGATCCGAACTTCATGGGAGGCAAGGCAACGCGGAAGGATGTGAAGATTCACCTCAGCAATGAAAAGGGAGCGATCGACATGCACTTTCTCGTTTTTGTTCCGAATGCTGCGCAAAAACCTGCGCCCGCGTTTTTCAAGCACAGCTTCAACGACACTCAGTCCGACGACTTCGATGCCTCGACGACGAATCCCGGCAAGCTGAAGAACGGCTGGCCGCTGGGGGAGTTCTTCGATCGCGGCTACGGCTTCTGTGCCGTCTACCAGCAGGATCTGGTGAAGCACAACGAAGTCGAATTTCTCAACAGCATCCACAAGCTTTTCTATCCCGAGGGACAGAGTTTCCCCAAAGCGAACGAATGGGGAGTGCTCTCGGCCTGTGCGTGGGGAGCGATGCGAGGAATGGACTACCTTGAAACCGATGACGCCATCGATCACACCCGTGTCGCGATCATGGGCCACTCAAAGATGGGCAAGGCGACGCTTTGGACCGCAGCGCAGGATGAGCGCTTTGCACTGGCAATCTCAGCCCAGTCCGGTTGCGCAGGCGCTGCGCTCTGGCGAAGGAAGTCCGGCGAGACGTTGAAAAAGATGGTCACGCGCTTCCCCTACTGGCTTTGCCGCAACGCCTGGAAATTCGTAGAACAGGAAGACGATTTACCCGTCGACCAGCACATGCTCCTCGCCTGCATCGCTCCGCGTCCGGTCTACGTTCACAGCGGAGTCGGCGATACCTGGGCTGACGGTCGCGGCGAGTATCTTTCCGCTTACCACGCCAGTGAGGTCTACCGCTTGCTCGGCAAAAAGGGACTCGAATCCAAAGCATCTCCAGAAGTGGGAAAAGCGATCATCGAAAGCGATGTAGGCTACCACATCCGTGAAGGCGGTCACTCGATCGAGCCCTACGATTGGGCACGGTTTCTCGACTTCGCCGACTACCACTTCAAAAGTTAGCAGAAGAAACAACCATGGGACTGGACTGGGGCGTGATCGCGAAGAGCAGAACGGTCAGGAGATCAAATCCCACCGATTTTCTCGGGGCTCGTAGAGCATCGAAGACGGATCCTGAGATCGTCGTGAGACTCCGAAAATTGCACGCGGATCGCAGCGAACATTGACGATTGGCTGGACTCCCCCCGTTCCATCTCCTCCAGAACCTCCGCCAGCAGATTGCCTGGCAGCTCCCTCAATATCCCGCCCCTCCGCACTCCAATCGGAGGTTTTAAAAGTGTTGATCATCGCATATCTACACGCTACACACATTCATGATCCTAGCGTACCATTGCCACGCCACCGCCTGTCACCCCCTGCATTTACAGGCAAAATCTTCTTCCCGGAGATCAACAAGGGTTGTAGGATAACCGGTGGTTGAAAATGAAAAACGAAGAAAAGAACCTTCGGACCGCCGCAAAATGGATGTTCAAGGAACGACATCCTGGTTATTGGACATTCCCAGTGCTTCTAGGGAACACCGTCAGCACTGAAGTAAAAAATCTAAATCTCTCTGCAGACGATGCATCGATGGTCTTCGATGTCCTCGATGATCTTGAACTTCTGAAAGAGATTGAAGGAGAGAAGAAAGAAATAGATGGTATCGAGTATCAAAAATACCGAATAAACTACGCAAAGCTCCACGAATTTTATGAATTTTGCAATCCTCCATTCTATTACAAAGTTCTACCTGACGAGTGGATTTTCCGCGTTCGTCAGCTTTCGACACTGTTGATAGTATGCACAACCGTAATCCTCACTACTGTTGCGCAGTCATGGGTTAAGACTTGGTTCACAGATTCTTCAAAAGCCCGAGACTGCATTTACCTTAAGTCTTCACCTGAGAAACTATCTTCAATAGATCTGGATGCATTTCCGGGGATGTGCATACATATACAAATTCTGGACGATAAGAAAACCGAACCAGACGCTTCACTCAACGCGGACAAGTCGCGCGAGTGAGCTCGACGTTATCTGAAAAAATAGGCATGCGAAAAGTTAAGCGCAAATTGAGAAACGTAGAAGTGGCCCAAACTGGACGGATACCGGTCGGAACAGATTTGCATCATAGTCACCTCCGCAACCCAAGCATCTCATATCTCCGTCGAACGATCCGCCAAACCGAAGAACTTATGAAGTCTGGCGAGTGCCACTTAGACTGGGGGCGAAAGCGCATTGAAGCTTTAACAAAGATGCTCGAAGCCAAAGAAGACAAAATTGAGAGAAAACGAAATGGAAAGTAGATAACCAATCGTTTGAGACAACGAGCGCTAACGCGCCCCTCGTCTCAGCTCGACGTTGATATGGCCAAGAGAAAACTCGCGCATGGACACACCAGAAAACGAGCCAATTGAAATCGGACTCCACGAGTTGGCTGGCAGAGATTTTTCGCAACTGAGCGAGGAAGACACTCTCTGGATCCTCGATTCCGATTTTCCAGAGGCGAACATCACGCGCCAAGGAGATGTGGTGATAGGCGAGGTTACAGAACACATTTACACCAAGTTCTGGATACACAAGTATCACGCCATGGTGTTTGCCGAGGCCGTTGTGCGAGCCGTGAAGCGCCTTGGCGTCGAAGGGCATCCGCTTTCTATGCCGTCGATTGAGAACGATGACGAGCCCCACATTTTCATTCGTTGGCGCATTTCCCTTCCTTCCACTTCAACGGCAGATGCACTGATCAAAAGCGTAAAAGCTGCCGACGAACTCGTTTGGGAGCGAGCCAACTTCATATTAGACCATTCGGATTCAGTCCTGTTGCTCGGCAAGGATACCGGCGAGAGCCTGCAATTGCTAAAGGATATACAAGCTGAGTTGGAGTCGCTCGGATACTATGTATACATAATTAAGGAGCAGCCAGACAAGCTCGGTGAGAGCATTATTCAGAAAGTGCTACGGTTTGCGCTTTCTTCCAAGTTTATCGTGATCGAGAACTCTGAACCATCAGGACACCTCTACGAAATTCCTCACGTCACGAAAATGGCGGAGTGCATCACCGCTCTGCTTCAACAAGAGGGTAAGGGTGCTACTTGGATGTTCGAGGATGTTTACGCGAAGTCCCAGAACTGCAAGAAATTCACTTATGAACCGGCCGACTTAAATAACGCAGTGGGTGCTGCTACACAATGGGCAGAGGATTTCTCTAAGCAGTTTGCATCCTACCAGAAGAAGACACTCCCATGGCTAGCTTGAGACCCAACGCCGAAGACAGCGCACACCAATCCACTACCGCGCTCTGAGTCGACATATTAATGAAAATTATGAATCTTAACCTGAAATGAAAGCTCGCCCTCTGGTAGTGGATGGGGGGCTTTTGATGTTGAAATAAGCAAATGGCCCACTCGGACTCCATCGCGTTTCGCTTGAAGCGTCCTAAATCGCCTGTGCCAGCAGCGGCTGAGTTTTTCGTGGGGCCCGGCACTGATGCAGCGTACGCATGGGAGAGATTTGGCGGCAAGTCCCTGTCGGAGGCCTATTTGATCTTCATGGAATGCCCCGAATGCTATGGAGAGGACTTCGGGTGGATCCTTCCTAAGGCTTTCGATTACTATTTTCCCATTATCGATAAGTATTTGCGTGAGATAGATGTGAATGACGAGGAGCATTGGACGGAACTCGACGGACTTCAGGCTTGGATATTTGGATGTCGGGTACAGTCTCAGTTTCATTGGAAGGACGGCACAAAACCTTCCCCAGCTTTGGCTAGTGAGATTGCTGAGCTGTCAACTTTCGTTCAAACCAATGCTGAACGCTATTCGAACCAAGCTGACGAACAGGCTCGAATCAGAGAGGCTTGGTTAAAAGTTGACCACGAAATCGCGCACTACCTACCAATCAGCGAACAAGGCGCTTGTAGCAAGGGCGATTGACGTCTGTGGTTCGCTTCGCTCTGCAGAGTTGACCGCGCCCTGCCACAGCTTTAACGTTCGAAGAGAAAATGAAAATCGAAGCTCCGACATATTTAATCGCAGAACTATCTGGAGAAGTGGAGAAGTTGTCTCCTTCGTGAAAAGGATGAGGAAGAATGAAAATAAGCTTCCCTATAATCCGCACTGCACAATAAAAGCAGGACAGCTAACTGAGGAAGATGCGGTTTTTGAGAAAATGGAATTTCCGAAGGTGGCGAACATCGAGTTTTTCAGCCTTTATCAACCGTGGCCCAATGGGGGGCAGAGAATCCATAAATTCGAACCAGTCAGAGCAGGCAACGCCTAACGGAGCGCCTGTCTTCGACGTTATCCCAAAAATGGAGACTACCGATTCGTCAAACAACCAAAGGAGCAAAAGAAGCATCAAGTCCTGCTGCCTTGTCACTGGCACCATTGTCGGAGTGGTAGCCTTCCTGGGAATTCTCGGCATAGTCTATTTCGTTGACAGACAAATGGGTGATTTCGAATCCAGACGAGAGATGTTGTGTCTTCGCCCTGGACTGGTTGTAGAAGATGAGTATCTAACCTATGGTCCTGGATTCGATGCGGCGATGTGGAGCAAGTTTACCGTCAGGGTAAAGGACATAGACGAAGTTTTTGATACTTCGAAGGTCGACACATCCGAGTTCACTCAGGCTGGATACGAATTCAATGTCGACTGGATCGATGACGTTTGGTGGGACGCCGACAAGCGCACTCTCATAGGCGGCGAGGACGAGGTTGGCGGTGACTTTATGCGTGTAGGCTACGTCGACAATGGAGATGGAACCCTTACCATCTATGTATTTTGGTTCGAAGTCTGAGGCTATGTTCGGATCCGAATACTGAAACAACTGCCCAGAACGTCATCGCAGGCTGGCCAACCTGGCTCACACACTTCCGCTGCTACACTCGTGGCGTGCAGGCGGCTGTGATGTGGGGGGTGTTCATGGTGGACGTGGGTTGGGCATGGTCGTGGACAAGGTCATGGGTGGGATCTGCTGGTAGGAAAGCAGCATGATTTCAATCAATCAAGCATCGTAGCCGCCACCAGCGCAGGGGCTGGCTGTCAAAGCGATCCCGGAGCAAAAAGGCGAAAAGGCGGGGGTAACTGCGGTGAGCTTTTTGCGAGGACAGCGCTTGACCGCCAGCCCCGGAGCGGGTTCGTTATAATAGCTTTGAGCATGCTGCGGGGTGGCAGGGTGGATGGCCTGGTTGGATGGAGTTGTGTAAGTGTTAGTTAGTTGTAATGTTAGTTTCCGCATCTGCCATGTGAAAGGGCCACCGTCCTTCGGCTGGCATGAGCTGGCCGAGATCCCAGATGAAGGAGCTGAGTTCGCGCGCGACGGCGACGGTGATCTTGTTGCGGTGCAGGCGGCGTTTGCGCAGTCTTTCGAATCGATTGTGCAGCCGGTTCAGGATTTTCCAGCTCAGGCGTTTTAAACGCCAAGAGCGCCTGGACGACTGGCTTGAGGTGCCAGTTCTCAAGTTCACGCTCCATGTTTTGCTCATGCGTGACACACGCTCGACGCCATCGGTGATGGTGGAATGGTATTCCTCTAGCGAGCTTCTTTGCATCGCGCTTGTCCGTCTTCACTCTATCGCCAGCGCTCTGCGGGATGAGGGAAGGTGCGACGACCTGGCAATCGTAGCCGAGCTGGGTGAGGCGTCGATAGAGCACGAACCCGCATGGCCCGGCTTCGCAGGCGATCTTGAGTTCGACCGGGCCGTAGCCCAGATCGCTGATGAGAGGTTTGCCGCTTCGGGTCGATCCCTCGAGCCATTTGGCAAAGTGTCGCTGCAGGGTGGTAATATTATTGGGGAATCTGCCGATGAGCTGCGCGCCGTCCCTGCCTTCCAGGGCGACCAGGGCGACGGCGATGGTAATAGAATCCTTGTGTACATCGAGGCCAACGTATAGAA
>JAGROY010000250.1 GCA_020439995.1 Verrucomicrobiia bacterium | reverse complement strand
GCCGGACGCGGCGAACTTTCACTCCTCCAGCGCACTGGGGGAACCTATGTCTCTGATCACTTTGATGCGATCACTCTGCGCGACGGATTCCTGGCGATCCAGAATCTTCCCGCTGGCGACTATAGCCTGCTGCTTAAAGACGCCGCATGGGAGATCGAGCTGCGCATCACCGAGGGCGAGGAAAGCAATGGCTTCCTGATGTCCGATGTCCGCAACCTGGAGCACCGCAATCCGCAGTCGATGCAGATCAGCGAGGTCAAGTCCGAGGGCGACGAGCTGGTGGTGCGCCTGATCAATGCCAATGCCTACACCCGCGTGCATGTGTTCGCAGACAAATTCCTGCCGGCCTTTGACGCCTACGGCACGCTGGGCAAGTCCATCGACTTAGAGCCGCTCTCAGGCACCCCTGCCCGCTTCCGCAATATGTTCGTCTCCGGCCGGGCCATCGGCGACGAATACCGCTACATCATCGAGCGGCGCTACGCGAAAACATTTCCAGGCAACATGCTGCAACGCCCCGGCCTGTTGCTGAATCCATGGGCGATCCGCAGCACTGACACTGCCACCAACGATGCAGGAAAAGGTCAAGACTGGGCGCAGAGTGATGGCGGTGCAGGGGCAGCCATGCAGCGTCCGGCAAGCGACTCTGCCCTCAAGCGATCTACGGGACAGCAGGATCTGCATGCGATCGATTTCCTCGCGCAACAAGCCGTGGTATCCTACAACCTCGCGCCCGGGGACAATGGCGAGATCCGCATCAAGCTCGCCAATCTAGGCGACAGACAATATGTCAGGGTGCTGGCAGTCGATGCCGCCGACGCGGTGGAGCGCCACATTGCCCTGCCTTCCCGGCCAACGGAAATCAAAGACCTGCGCCTGGCAGACGGGCTCAATCCCAAGCGGCACTACACGCAGAGGAATCAGGTCACCGTGCTTGAGCCTGGCAAGCCGTTTGAGATTCAGGATGCCGGCACCGCCGCGTTCGAAGCTTACGATTCAATCGGCAGCCTCTACCGATTGTTCAAAACACTGGGCAACGGCGACGCGAAACTGGAGGAGTTCTCGTTCATCACCGGCTGGGCTGAGTTTGAGGAGACACGAAAGCGCGAACTTTACTCGAAGTATGCCTGCCACGAGCTGAGCTTCTTTCTTGAGCGCAAGGATCCAGAGTTCTTCGCCTCGGTGGTGCAACCCTATCTTCGCAACAAAAAGGACAAGACGTTTCTCGATCACTATCTCGTCGGCAATGACCTGAGCCCGTGGCTGGAAGCGTGGCGTTTCGCGCAGCTGAACATCGTTGAGCGCATCCTGCTCGCAGAACGACTGCCAGAGCAGCGGCCGTCGATCGAGCGCAATGTTTCCGATGCCCTCGCGCTACTGCCGCCGGAACAGCGGCTCGGGTATTGGAACTTCGACGCGGGCCTCGCAGGCAGCGCGCTGGAGTTCGACAGTTTCGGCATGGAGCAGGAAGGACTTGGCCTGCAGAATCGGCTGAAATCCGTCAACCGCAAGGCTTCGCGGGCACGAGGCGCTATGATGCTGGGCGAGACGGCGGTGCCTGAATTGAAAGCCGCACCCGCTGCAATACCGGCTCCTTCAAACGAGCCCGGAGCTGACCTGTATTTTGCGAAAAAGGCAGAAGCGGCGGATAAGGAACAGCTTGGTCTTACTGCGGCCCGACGGCAATTGCGCGAGAACGCCACGTTGAGCGATGAAGTGGCAGAAGAGAACGCAGTGACCAGAGATGCGCGTTTTGCAGGTGGTCGCCGCCTCGCGGACCGCGAGGCACGACAGGAGCTGAAACAGCTCTACCGGAAGCTCGACCAGACCAGGGAATGGGCAGAGAACAACTACTACCATCTTCTCATCGAGCAGCAGAATGCCGATCTGGTAACAGTGAACAAATTCTGGAACGACTTCGCGGCGCGCGACCCGCAGAAACCTTTCCTGTCTCCCCATCTCACCGAGGCTGCACGCAACTTCACCGAAATGATGTTCGCGCTGGCAGTGCTCGACCTGCCGATGGACGGAGCAGTGAAGGAAGCCGATGTAAAACTCGACGGGATCAAGCTGACGATGACACCCTCTGGGCCTGTCATTCTCTTTCACAAGGAGACCGAGGAAACGACCGCCTCAGGACAAGCGACACAGCTTCTCGTGAGTCAAAATTTCTTTCGGCAGGGAGACCGCTACCGGGAGGAAAACGGCGAGCGCGTCGACAAGTTCGTCACGGATGAGTTTCTCACCGGCATCGTCTATGCATGCCAGACGGTGGTGACCAATCCCACGTCCACACCCCAGCGCCTCAGCCTGCTGCGGCAGATTCCACTCGGTGCCATCGCGGTGAACAACAGTAAGCCGACGGACCACTCAGACATCCATCTTGGCCCGTATCAGACGCAGACGGTCGAGTATTTCTTCTACTTCCCCGTCGCAGGTGACTTCGCCCATTTTCCCGTCCACGTTGCTAAGGGCGAAAAGGTAGTGGCATTTGCCGAACCGGTGACTCTGCACGTAGTCGACGAACCCACCACCACGGACACCACCTCGTGGGCCTACGTCTCCCAGCGTGGCACAGACGAAGAGATCCTCCGCTATCTTTCCACTCACAACCTTCTACGATTAGATCTGAGCAAAGTGGCGTGGCGCTGCCGTGAGAGTGACGCATTCTTCCGCCGTCTGGTCGCACTGCTCGACTCCCGGCACTTCTATGACGACACGATCTACAGCTACGGCATCCACCACAATCTTCCCGCTCCTATGCGGCAGTATCTTCTCCATGCCGATGCCTTCCTCACCCAGTGCGGCAGCTGGCTCGACACAGAACTCGTCACTATCGATCCAGTCGAGAGAAAGAGCTACCAGCACCTCGAATACAGCCCGCTGGTCAATCCACGCATCTACAGTCTCGGCGGTGTGCGCAAGATTCTCAACGACCGCTTCCGCGAGCAGTATCTCCGGCTCATGCAGATCCTGGCCCGGCGACCAGCACTCGATGATACCGACCGCATGACCCTGACGTATTATCTCTTCCTGCAGGATCGGATAGATGAGGCCCTCGCCACGTTCGCCAAGGTCAATGCCGATGCCCTGCCAACGCGGCTCCAGCACGACTACCTTCGCTGCTACGCTGCCTTCTACACGGGCGACACCTTGCTCGCCCGCACCGTCGCCGGCCAGTATGAGGCTTACCCCGTCGACCGCTGGCGCAACCTGTTTCAGGAAGTCGCCGCCCAGCTCGACGAGATCGATGGCAAGACACCCGGACTGGTCGACGACGCCGATCGCAGCCAGAAGCAGAATCAGCTCGCCGCTACCGACCCAAGCTTCAGCTTCAAAGTGGAAAACCGCAGTGCTGAACTCACCTACCGCAATCTGAAAGAAGTCGTGGTGAACTACTACCGGATGGATCTGGAATTCCTTTTCAGCACCAATCCCTTCGTCGCCTCGGACACCGGACGCTTCAGCGTCATCAAGCCCAACCGTACCGACCGGCTCACGCTCGATCCTGACAAAGACACTATCTCGATCGCTCTGCCCGGCGAGTTCGATGGAGAAAACGTTCTTGTCGAAATCGTCGGCGCCGGAACCCACCAGGCCCAGGCATACTACGCGAACACGCTTAATGTCCAACTTGCCCGAAACTACGGCCAGCTCCAGGTCATGAACAGTGCTGACGGCAAGCCAGTGTCGAAAGCCTATGTCAAAGTCTACGCCGAAATCGCCGGCCTGCCAAAGTTCTACAAAGACGGCTACACCGACCTCCGCGGCAAATTCGACTACACCAGCCTCAACACCAACGAACTCGACCAGGTCAGCCGCTTCAGCATCCTGGTGATGAGCGAAGCCAACGGCTCCCTCGTAACGGAAACCACCCCGCCGCAGAGATGAAGCGCTGGCTGGCTATACTGGCACTCGCAGGAGTCACCTGGCCTCATGCCAGTATCCGCCACTGGAGTCAGTCCAGTCACGGGGAATCCGCTGCGGATTCGTTTGGAGCGCTCCGGCTTGACTGAGCTTTTTCTGTCCGAGCACTGTTCGTCCGGCAAAAAAGCGCCGTCGAGCCGGACGCACTCCAGATAAGATACCGGATTGTCAACGGCAGTCCTGGCGATCGATGGAGAATGTGGTAACGCGTAACCAGGACGATCACTGGGCGCCGTTCAACTTGGGATCGTCCAGATCCAGTCGGTATAGAATCTGATTGTAGTCGTAGCGCGGAGTCTTGGGGGGATCGTTGGCGAACTGGGCGGTGTAGGTTCCTTCGAAGAGAAGGATGGGCGAGCCATCTGGTGTGAATTCGGAGTGGAGCCTGGGATTGTAGAAAGTGTAGTTGTTGTGTGAGAGCACCTTCACAGCGGGGCCCCACTTGCCGGTCGGGGAATCCGCTTCGGCATACCAGAGTTCGCCGAATGCGGAGGGCTCGCCGAACGCCTGCATGAACACGGTGACCCAGCGCTTGCGAAATGCGTTCCAGGCAATGGAGCCGGTGTGAGGCGTCACAGGCTTTCCACCTGCGGCATCGGCCAAGGTCTTCTGCGGGGTCAGAACCTCCCAGGTGGAAGGATCTTTCCATGCCTCAAACGTCGCCGGGCAACGAAGGTTTGGCAATGGGTTGCCGAAGAGCACCCACTTTTTTCCTGACTCATCTTCCCACATTGCGGGATGCCCGTCCGGGACGGGTGGGCGTTCTGGCGATGCCTCCGATTTTGTCCAGAGCACCTGCTCTCTTTCGAACGCTGCCTTTTCGTCGTCCCAGACACACAACCCGCACTCGTAGGCTTCGAGAAACCCGCGAACTTTGATGTATGTGCCGACGAGCCGGGCCGCTCCGTCTTTATCCGGAAGACTAACATAGGCACTCACCCAGGTGGGACCGCTGCCGGGCATCTTTGCGACTCCCCGTGGCCTTGCTTTTTCATCACGGAAGTAGTCGAGCTGTAGCCTCACGGGGGGCTCAAAGGACGTGAGCGGTTGCAGCGATGTTGTCGCACTCGACATGTCGAAAACTCCGAGCGGGTAGTGGGCGAGATTGGTGTCTCCCCACGCCCAGAAATGCTTTCCTCGATGCACCGCGTTCTGCACACTGTCACTCCCCAGCACCCCGGACTCCTGCCAGTCGAGGTCACGCCCGGTCTTCTGGCTTTCGGCAAAAAGTCCAGCGCCGGTCAGGCGGCCGAGGCGCTTGGCGATGATCGTCCGGTTCACTTCTATCCGCTGCACTGCTCCCGGCCTGGGGACTACTCTCAAGCCCCGATACCCGAAGCCGTCTTTCGGCACCTCGTAACCGTGGCCGTCAACGTGCAGCCAGACTTCTTTCTCCATCAGTTCAGGCAGGTCGAACGCGACGACTCCGGCATTGTCAGAAACAAACTCCACCGCATGAGTGGCGCGCAGCGTCACCAGTGGAACCGGCCAGCCATTCGCCTTGTCGACGATCTCGATTCGAAATGGCTCCCCTGCTATGGCACCTGTCACCGGCAGCGCAAGAACCACCACCCACAGCCAAACTGCACGCCAAGCCGATGCACTGGCAGATCGATCAGACATCGTTGCCTACGGAAACTGGCGGAGCTACCCGCTCAGGTGCGGATGATGTGCTTGCCTTCATCGCCTTCCTGGCCGCAATGAATGACTTTACGCAAAAGACCAGGTAAACCACGCAAATGGTGCCCATGATAAATTGCTCGGCGACGGCGAGCGGACGCTCCACATTGCCCGACGTCACCGTTTTAAGGCCCATGCCAAGCCCACCAAGAACTCCGAGGCAACCGGCCAGCGCAGCACCATGGGCCGCGTGTTTTCTAAATTTCGGAATCAAGGCAATCACCCCAAGAAGCATGATCAGACACCCTAGAAACGTCGGAATAAGTGCAGTGGTGTTCTCCGATCCGGTCGCAACATAGAATGCTAGCCCGAGAGTAACGAGAAGGAGACCAAAGAAAATGGAGATCTTGGACATTGAAAATCGTTGGTAATGAGTAGACGCATTGCACGATAAAGGAATCCCGGCATGGTGCAAGAGCCCATCGCCCGGGTTGACAATGTCCAGGCCGACCAAACCGATGACCGAACACCCGAAAAAACGCCAGCCACACCGCAAATTCGTTGCGGAGCCCTTCGCATACCATCAGGAGATCGAGCTGCAAATCGACACCCTCACCAATATGGGAGTGGGCCTGGGACGCATCGACGGCTGGGTGGTCATGGTTCCGTCAACCCTCCCCGGCGAAAAAGTGCGCACCCGCATCTATCGGAATTACAAGAACTACAGCGAAGGCGATCTCGTTCAAATTCTTGAAGCATCACCAGAGCGTCGCGAGCCCAGGTGCCCGCTATTCGGCACCTGCGGTGGCTGCCAGTATCAACACCTCAATTACGCCAGCCAGCTGGAGTGGAAGCGTCGCCAGGTCGCAGAGTTACTTCTACACATGGCGAAACTCGACGATGTTGAAGTGCGGCCCGTCATTGGATCCCCGACCGAGTGGAACTATCGGTCGAAGATCACGCCACATTTTCAAAAGCCGCGCGATGGCAAGATCGACGCCATCGGCTTTCTCGCGATCGGATCGCGCAATCGCATCATCGATGTCGAACATTGCGCCATCGCTACCGAGACCATCAATGACGGCCTCACCGTCGGGCGCAAAGAAATTTTCGGCAATCCGCGCAAGTTTAAAAAGGGGGCCACACTGCTCCTGCGCGATGCCAATGGGACGCTGGCAACAAACCCTAACGAACCCATCACAGAAGTCGTCGATGGCATAACGTTCGATTTTCTGGCCGGTTCCTTTTTTCAGAACAACCCATTCATCCTGCCGGAATTCACCCGTTACGTCGCCAGCCAGGCGCGTGAGTCGGGAGCCAGATTTCTCGTCGATGCCTATTGCGGCAGCGGATTGTTTTGCCTCACTGCAGCCAGGCACTTTGAGAAAGTCGTCGGCATCGAGATCAGCGAGAGTGCGATCGAATGGGCGGTGAAAAACGCGGAGCAGAATGGCATCGATAACTGCCAGCTCCAGGCCGGCAGTGCCGAGGAGATTTTTGCAGACCTCACCTTCCCGGCAGAGGAAACGGCAGTCGTCATCGATCCGCCACGCAAGGGATGCGACGCCGCATTCATCGAGCAACTCGTGAGCTACTCGCCGCATACAATCGTCTACGTGTCCTGCAATCCCGCCACCCAGATTCGGGACCTGCAGCCACTGCGTGACGCTGGCTACAAGGTCACCACGGTGCAGCCATTCGACCTCTTTCCGCAGACGAAGCACCTGGAATGCGTGGCCACATTGCAACGAATCCTTTAGCGCGATCGAATCGGGCTGAAGCGCAGGCTACTTTCCTGCGAGTGACAGTTGTTAAGGATCGACTTCGTAATCGTTTCCTGAGAGAACGCCACGATGAAACTCCGAAGAAAGTCCACTAAAACCGCTGCTGTCATCGCTGCCACTTTCGCTGCGGCGATCCCTGTTACCCCACTCGCATCGTTCGCGGATGACCACGAAGGAATGAAGGAAACTCCCATTTGGCCGGGTGCTGCGCCGGATGAACCGGCGAATATTTCTGAGAAAAAGGCAGAGCCTGAGATGGGAAAGGACAACATTCTGCGAATCCCTTACGTCGACACACCCACGCTGACCTGGCATCCCGCACCAGCGGACAAAGCGAACGGCGCATTCGTCGTGATCTGCCCCGGAGGCGGCTACAACATCCTTGCATGGAATCATGAAGGAGTCGAAATCGCGGAGTGGCTGAATTCGATCGGCGTAGGAGCGGCCATTCTGAAGTATCGCGTTCCTCGCAGAGACGGCAAGAATCCGCATCCATGGCCCCTGCAGGACGTGCAACGGGCGATTCGGATTGTCCGAAGCAGTGCAGCAGGTCACAACATTGATCCCCATCGTATCGGCGCGCTTGGATTTTCAGCGGGCGGACATCTGGTCATCATGGCCGGAACGCACGCGAACGAACAGAGCTACCAACCGATCGATGAAATCGACAAAATCAGTGCGCGGCCAGATTTTCTCATCCCGATCTACCCCGCGTATCTGGGCGACGAGAACCAGCCGGGCAAACTCAGCCCGCTCGTTCACGTAACCAAGGAAACACCGCCCACCTTCATCGCCATCACACATGACGATGCCGATCGTTCCCTTTATGCAGCCTTGTTCTATGCAGCACTGCGGCAAAATGACGTCATGGGTGAGATCCACATTTATTCAAAAGGCGGACACGGCTATGGCATGCGCAAGAGCGAAAATCCGGTGCACACCTGGCCGCTGCGCTGTGCTGAATGGCTGGATGCTGTGGGGTATTTGAAGAAATAGACACTGTCGAAAGTTCCGCCGTGAGTTCTGAAAGAATCCCCTGCCCGAAGTGCGGAGCGATGATTCTGCATGTGACGGCCAAGCACAATTCCGGGCTCTGCGGAAGGTGTGGAATAACTGAAAGCGCAGATCGCCATGAGCGAGAACAGGCTGAACAACGCAGAAACGCTCCTCCCCCTCCCATCAACTACAATGCGTTCTCAAAACGACAATTCGTAGCTGGGCTTCGGAAATGCTGCGCCCCTCTTGTTGATGATCCAGAGCAGGTATCAGCTGAGTTTCTCGGGTTCTGCGCCCCGATCGTGCATCGCCCCCTGCCGATTCCAATCTTGTCAGTCATCTTTTTTCGCCACTCACTTTTCCTTAACTTTAGACGCATCCCAAGACCTTACAGGGAATTACTCGCCGTCTATCACGCTTGGGGAATGGTTTGCAGCGATGGCTTCGAAAGCTACGTGATGAACACGAACAAGTTTTTTGACCGCGAGGTGGAGAGAGGGCTGTCTCTCCTAGGGCAAACTCAAGCAAGCGGTGCGGTCGCGGCAGCTCGAGAGGCGCTCAAGTTGGATCCCGATGAGCAACTTCCAAAAGACATCGACCACAATCTGTGGCATCAATTTTACGACAGCATGGCAGAATTTGAATCCGCGATTCTGGGCCAACGCTTGAGTCAGTTGCTCAATCTTACTCCTTAAAAAGATTGATAACCATGTCCCTGTAGATGCGCCTATGCCCCTCACAAACAGGTGAAATTTGCGGTGATCCAGAAGATCACGATCAACGTAGCAGGTCTCGTTTGGAGTGCTCCAGCTTGACGGAGCTCTTTCTGTTCGAGCACTGTTAGTTCGGCAAAAAAGCTCTACCAAGCCGCACCAAGCCGGACGCACTCCCAATAAATCTTGACAAAAGTGTCAGGATTCACGCCTTCCTGCGAAAGTGTAGGTATGGAGAACTCTGCTGACGACAAAACGAAGCGCTTCTTAACCGACTTTCTCTCGTGCCAGACAGATCTGCGCGGCTACATTGGGGCGCTGGTCTGGGACGAGGGGCTGCGTGAAGATATCTTTCAGGAGGTCTCTCTCGCACTTTGGGAATCCTACGACCGCTTTGATGCATCGCGCTCTTTCGGTGCCTGGGCTCGTGGCGTGGCGACGAAGAAAATCCTCGGGCATCGTCGCAACTCCGGCAGGATTCCCCTCATCATGGATCCTGAGGCGATCGAAGCTGTAATGAATGCATTCGACAGGACAGAGCGCGGCTCGACCGATCGCGAAGACGCTCTCAAGCATTGCCTGAAGCGATTACCCGACCGGCTGCGATCGCTTCTGACACTTCGCTATGGGGAGGGGCTGCGCTGTGAGGAAATAGCGAGACGCTCGCGAATGACGCTGGATGCCACCTACCAGGCTCTGTCCAGATGCCGGGCCCAACTTGAAAAATGCGTCACACAGCGTCTCCAGAATTCCTGAACCGCGAAAACCCAGAGTATGGACGACACTCTTATCTACCGCTACTTCGATCAGACTCTTGAAGCGCATGAGATCGAAGAACTTGCTGAGAAACTGTGCACCTCTCCAGACACGGCAGATCGCTTTGCCTGCCTGGCCCGCCAGGAAGCACGGTTGCGGCTCCATTTTACTGATGCGCTGGCAGCCCTTCCCATTGCCGGGATCGCGAAACAACTTGGTCAACCACCATCTCAGCCGGAGCCCGACAAGGTTCATTCTAAACGCTGGAAGACAGGTTCAGTCATCTCGGGATTTGCAGTGTCAGCAGCGCTAGTGGTCGTAGGTGCGATCGCATACGTGCTGATGCAATGGGATACTGCTCCCGCTGACCTGGTAATGTCCGACCGATCCCAGGTGATTCAGAAACCACCAACTTACGGGCTCGGGGACACGCGCCCGCGAAGTGGCGTAACCGCTGAACAATCCGCAACCCGCGTGCGCCAGCGGCTTTCCCGCTTTGGTCTACCTGCCGTCAATATCGTGAACTTGGAACTCCCGGCAGCATTGACAGCACTGCAGTCTGCAATGGAGGAAGTCGACCACCTGGGATGGCGGAAACAGGAACCGCTGGAATTCATCGTGGAAAACGATCCCGATGCCCCACGGAAGCTAGTCACTTTGATAAAAAGGAACATCACCGCACTGGATGCTCTGAACCTTTTGGCTGTTCAAACACGCAGCCAACTGGTCATCGAACCGCCTCTGCTGAAGCTGGCTCCCGTTTCGCCGTCCAGTGGCCTGCCGCTCTCCCAACGTTCTTTCAGTTTTCCAGCGAACTGGATGGAGCGCAGCCCTTACATTGATGACAATGCGGAGGATGAAATAAAGTGGCCATCCCCCAGTGAACAATCAGACTTGCAGCAAGACATCGCTTCTATGGAGGAAATCATCCATTTTGACGGTGACTTGATCGAGAACGGGCTTGTGGCAGATCTCAAAGATCCGATCGTCGATGCACTCTACTCAAATTACACGCGGGACACCGATCAGGAAGAACTCCTTCCGTTGCTTAGAAAGAGCGTGGAAATTGCGCGGAGCAAACTCGATGCGAAACTGAAAGAAGCCAGACGGCGACTGGAGGAAATTGAGGCGCTGCGAGAAGATCTCGTGGAACGAACCGATCCAGGGGCTATTCACGCCCACTTGCGAGACTGGGGATTGAACATTCCAACGGATGCCGCACTCGCCTTCAACGATGAAACATCGAAGCTGATCGCGCATCTTGATCCGCAGACCACCGAGTCGCTTTCGACCGTTATGAACGCGCTGAACGGTACGCTCGGATCCGGCAACCAAATTTTCATCACCGCCAAGGCACTCGATCTACCGCTACAGCACCCCCAGGAAGATCGCGTCATTGATGAATCGGAATTTGCACAATTGGTAGTCGAATGGAATAACATGACAGGTGCCGATATCCTTTCTACCCCCTCCATCGTTACCCGAACACAGCAACGGGCGAAGATAGAGGTCATCCGAGAGGTGTTCTTTCCAGTCAATTTCGATCAGGAAGGAAAGATCTCTGAACTTGGCATCGACAGAACGGGCATTGTCCTTGAGTTTCATCCGGCACTTTCTGGTGAGTTAGTGCATTTATCCGGTTCTGTCGACTTTGGCGAACAGATGAAAGACGCAGCGGAGATACCGGCCACAGGATCTCCGGTAAAACACTACATCACCGAGTTTGATGTCACATTTATGAGTGGGCAAAGTGCCGTCATCAACTGTGAGGCACCCGATTCACAGGAAAAGAACCGGGTGATCGTAATGACTGCGGAACTCGTCGATTCGAAGGGTAAAAAGATCTCCCCAGCACTGCCCCCTGCAGATTGACCGTCAAAATCAAAATCCCCTAAGAATCGTGGTCAATTTGCCGTTGAGTGTGAGGAACAAACCCGTTACCCTCACCAAATGGCAAGACGCGCAAACTCAGGCCTCAAGGCCGGTCAGATCATTATTGGCCTCATCGTCCTCGCGGGACTGATCGGCGGGGGATGGTTTTTTCTCAACCACGGCAGCGATCCGCACGCGACCACGCCCACGCTCGACGTCACGGAGTATCTCGAGCGTTCGGCCAGCCTTGAAGGCAACACTTACAAATTCAACGGTGTGGTTCAGGGCCAGCTGAAACGCGACAAAGACATGGGACGCCTGCTGCACGTCTCGACCAAAAATGACGACGGGAGTTTCGGTGATCCTGTGGGAGTTCAACTTCCCGCAGCCCTCGACACTCAAAACATTCAGAAAGGTCAGGAATTTGTCTTCGTGATTGAGGTCACCAGCAAAGGCATGCTTCTGGTCACCGATCTTCGTAAAATCTAGGCACCCATTTTTCCACCGCTATGACCTCCTCGCTATTTCCTCCATTCCGCATCGCTTTGCTCTGTCTAGCCGTGATGCAAACCAGCTTCGCTCAGACCGATGCTCCAGAACCGGCCGCCGCTCCGGCTCCGGGGGCGAGCCAGTCCACATCGGCCACGGCTCCGGCCACGCCAGGTGGACCTCAGCCAGGTTTCCTCGGTCGCGAAGTTCCGCTCATTGATCCCACTACCGAAACTGTCACCTGGGATGGCAAAACGTGGAGCATCACGAACAATCGCCTGTTCCGCGCCCGCTTCGAAAAGTATCTGGGAGCAAAGGAAGCCGACCCCGATGAGGACGCCGACTACCGGGCAGCTCTGGACGATGTGCTTGCAGCGCTTTCGCCAAAACGGGAGGGAGGCCCGAACTTGCCGCGTGCCATCGCAGCCCTGACCAAAGCGTCGCAGTATTCGATCGATGCCCGCATCTCTGACTCACTGGTCAATACCGTCTACGGCGTCTGGCTGGCCCGCAACAGCGCGCGCGCAATGGCCGAGGCCAACAAAGAACTGGATCGCGAGCGCAAGCAACTCGCCCACAACATGGAAATCGCCAATGATGGAAATTCCCTGGGAGAGCGTAGATCGCAGTCGAAAACCGCCGGCTCCGGCGAAGCAAGCCAGGGCCGGGACAATGTAAGGGAAGCGAGATCCGAAGGCACCGATATGACGATGGGCAGGGTCGGCCTTTACATCAAGCGAACTGCCGAGATCGAAGCCATGTCAGCAGTGAACAAGACCAAGGCGGGCATCAGCGAGCTCAAGAGCAAGCTGGAGTTTCAGGGGCTCATTTTACAACTCCTGATGCAGCGCCGTTTCGAACACGTGGTGATCGGAACGCGCCTCTACAGAAAACTCTTCAGCGATGGTGATGGCGATCTTGAAATCAAAGAAGGATCGCAGGTGGATCAAGTTTTCGCCCGTGGGATCGGCCTGAACCCGACGCTCTCGACCGTCGACGCCATAGCCAGCGAAGCCATCCGCGAAGTGGCGGAAGGGATCGAAGCATTTCAGTTCTACGCCGATCGTGGTGATCTGGAGGCAGCGAGCAAGCGGCTTTCAGAAGCATTCATGGTGGGCGAATACATGCCCGGGGTGCGTACCCTGCCACGCACCGAAAAGATGCGAGTGCTCGACTTTGTCAGGGACTCGAATCAACTGATCTCGGCGCTCGAAGTTCACAACTTTGGACTGGTGGAGGAACTCGTCGACAAGCTGCAGAAGACCGCCAACGACTTCGATTCGTCCAAAGCCCGGGCCGCCGTCGAAAGTGCCCGCACGATTGCTGGGATGCACTTACAAAAGGCGAGGAATGCCGCCATCGCCCAGCAGCTGGATGTCGTCGGTGAGGAGCTGGAAAAGGCCACCACCATCTGGCCGAACAATCCTGAACTCAAGCGTGTCAGCGATCTCATCTTCGAACGCGGCGATGCGCACACCCGTGTGCTCGATGACTTGAACAGCCTCATCGCTCAAAAAAACTATCGGCAGATATTCCTCGATCAAGCCAAGTATCTCGCCGCATCGATTGGGAAAAAAGAATACGAAGACAAGCTGAAGGAAATCATCGAAGACATGACCCGCGTGCAGATGGGACTGCAACAGGCGAAAGGATTAAGCGCAAAAGGTGACAAGCACGGAGCCTGGGAGATCGTTGAAGAACTCCGCGAAAAATTCCCGACCGACGCCGAGATCAGCGTCATGAGCGCCCAGCTCACTGGCGAAGTCGCGCAGTTCGTCAGCTGGTTGAAGAACGCCAAGCGACTTGAGGAAGCACAGAAAATGGGCCCCGCCCTGGCCTACTACCTCAAAGCCAAAGAAGTCTATCCGGTCAGCTCGTTTGTGGAACGAGGTGTTGACCGCATCGTCGACGATCTGTTTCCCGACGCGACGGACGAAGAAGACGACACATTTACTTCATCATCCGAGACAGCAAGCTCCGATGAAACCGAGAGCGAAGAGAAGTAGCTGGGCCGCAGCGATCCCGAGGAACTTGTTGTAGACGCTGCCTGGGGGATGTCGCCAGACGCCGCTTGTCACTACTACACCCGGCAGAACGGCAATCAGGGGCAAAAGGAATGCGCCATTCCATTGCTTCCAAAGCACCCACACAACCCCGGCAACATGAGGCAACAGACACAGTAAGGTGATCTCCCAGCGAGCCATCCCTTGTCCAAATCGCACCGCCAGCGTCCGTTTGCCACTCACTCGATCGCCGTCGATGTCCCGGAGGTTGTTCACTGCGATCAATACCGTCGACAGCATCCCGACCTGCAGCCCAGCCAGCACGGCTTCCGCAAACCAATTGCCGGTCTGCACAAATACTGTCCCTATCACAGCAACAAAACCGAAGAACAGCACCACGAACAAGTCGCCCAGACCACGATAGGCAAGCGGCAACGGCCCGCCTGTGTAGCCATAGGCAAAGTACAGCGACGGCAGACCTATCGCAACTACCGGCCAGCCGCGCGCGGCAACCATCGGCAATGATAGCAGCACCGCGACCACCGCCATGATCAGCCCGGCGATGATCACTTGCCTCGGCGAAAACAAGCCCGACTGCGTGACGCGCTGTGGCCCCAGGCGTTCACCAGTGTCCGTGCCTTTGGTGAAATCGATCGCATCGTTGAAGAAATTCGTCGCAATCTGGATCGCCGTAGCACTTGTCAACGTGCACACTGCAAGCAGCCACTCGACGTTTCCAGTCAACCGCCAGGACAATCCCACCCCCACAGCAACAGGAACCACTGCCGCCAGCAGCGTTTTCGGTCGACTGGCTATAGCCCAGTTTTTAAGACAGCTCTTCAGGGGACGCGGGGGAACTTCGAGAAATCAGGCGAGCGCTTTTCCACAAACGCGTTTTTCCCTTCTTTGGCTTCTTCGCTCATGTAGTAGAGCAGTGTTGCATTGCCAGCGAGGTCTAACAATCCCATCTGCCCGTCGCAGTCGGCATTCAGAGCAGCTTTGAGGCAACGCAGTGCCAGCGGTGAATGCTGCAGCGTTTCCCGGGCCCACTTCACCGTCTCTTCCTCCAGGCGATCGAGAGGCACTACGGTGTTCACCAATCCCATGTCGAGCGCCTGCTGAGCGTCGTACTGGCGGCACAAAAACCAGATCTCCCGCGCCTTCTTTTGCCCGACAATACGGGCCAGGTAACTGGAACCAAGCCCCCCGTCGAATGACCCTACCTTTGGCCCCGTTTGCCCGAATCTGGCATTGTCCGCCGCAATGGTCAGATCACACACCACATGCAGCACGTGCCCGCCACCAATCGCGTAGCCGGCCACCATGGCAATCACCGGCTTGGGCAGTGAACGGATCTTCTTCTGCAGATCGAGCACATTCAGCCGCGGAATCCCGTCATCCCCCACATATCCGGCATGCCCACGCACCTTCTGATCCCCTCCCGAGCAGAACGCCTTGTCCCCTTCCCCGGTCAAAATGATCACTCCCACCTGCGGATCCTCGTGCGCCAGATCGAACGCCTGCAGCAATTCCTTTACCGTCAGCGGGCGGAATGCATTACGAACTTCAGGCCGATTGATCGTGATCTTCGCGATCCCATCATCGGATTTCTGATACTTGATGTCGGTAAATGTCTGAACGTCTGTCCACATGGCAGTCTAATACGTCAGAATCGTCGCCAGGGAAACTCAGAAGTGGCTCCCACAACCAACGCTCAAACCACCAAATTTACAGTTCATGTGCCCGTCCATTGTTCATCGGTGTTGGAATCTTCCCTCATTGCTTGCCACCGTTGAAAAATTCACCATGCGATTGCCCCGAACACAGCCAATGGTTTTGGACGCGATTTCGCGGCAGCAGCGCTCAGAACACCTATGTGCCAAGAATACTACCATGAGTCCGCTGGACAAGTGTTCGCCAGGGAAATTCGAATGGTAAAACCGTTCACTTACTGAACATGGCGTGGTCAATCTTTCCACGCCTGCTCCAGCTCAAAATCCGAGACCCGATAGGCAGGAACCCAAACTATTCCGACGGCTTTGACGTCGATGTTTTTCTTAAGAGGTTTGATCGTGACTTCTTCGAAAGTCTCAGCTGCCGCGTCCATGGTCGAGCGCACTTCATCCATTTCGGTGGTGAGCTGCTTCTCCAACTCTTTGATATCCTCCTGTACGGCTTCGATTTTGTCTTCGGCGTGATCGACATCCTTGCCTTGTTCCCATGCCCGCGACATGCTGCGCATCGATGTCCCGGCCCGGCGCATCGTGGTCACGCCGAGTTTTTTTCTTCCCATCAAAGCACCAAGAACGCTGGAGCCGATGGAGATTAGCGAACTCATTTTGGCAGACCGGGCCTGAGCGACTTCTTTTTCGTGAGCGATCTCTGCGCGCCTGAGCTTGTCCTCAAGCTTCTCGCCTTCCTTGCGGTATTTTTCGCGAAGCGCCTCGACTCGCCTGTCGCGCTCTTCAGCAGCCGCCAGTTTCACACGAGCTCTAAAATCCACCTCGGCTTCACCCGGCTTGGAATGCAATCCGATTGCCGGGCTCTTGAGCAGGTTCATTCCCCGCTCACGGTAGATCCAGTTTTCAAAATCCGTCGCCGTTTCCTTGTAGAACGATGCGTTCAGCAGCCGTCCGGGAAGCTCTCCAAAGGTGCACGGCTCGAACGGTGATGCATCCATTTGAGCCGGCCCGACGTCGATCTCTTCAGATTCATCCCATGCGATATCGTCTGCTGCAGCGCGGATCCTCGTGATCAAATTGATCTTCATGGTGCCGTCGACATCGAGCTTTGAATCGGACACATAGACTTCCGCCGATCGAAGGACAGCGGGCAGGTAGATCAGCTCGACGTTGCTCCGGGGATTCCTGATACGCAGAAAATACTCCTTCACGCCGCTGGGGAGAATGGCGCGGACGTTTTCCTTTTTATCGGCTGGGGCGGCTGAGGCGACTCCAGCGGCTTCGCTGGTTTCCGTTCCGCTGGCCTGCCGTGCCGCTTTGACGGGATCCATTAGCTGCTTGATCTGCCTGCGGGTCATCGGCCCCCGCAAGTAAGACATGACCCACCTCACCTGAAAGGTCACCGGGCCATCTTCGTGGACGTTGTTGAGAAGGAATACACGATTCCCCAGGCCTGCGAGGATCTGTTCCATCTCTGCCCGGTCGAATGCGGCCCCCTGAGTGGCAGCAGCCCCTTCCAGTCCTTCGAGCACGCGCATCTTGTCGCGCTCCGTCTGCAGGCGTCCGAGAAACCAGGTTCCCATATTGGACAACGCCTTGTAGTCGAGGTCGACCGGATTCTGAGTCGCCAGTAGCACGCCCAGCCCGTAAGCCCGTGCCTGCTTTAGCATGGTCATGAGGGGCTTCTTGGAAGGAGGGTCGGCTGTGGGAGGAAGGTAGCCGTAGATCTCGTCCATGTAGAGCATGGCACGAAGACTGGTGGTACCCGATTGCCCGCGCATCCACCCCTGCACCTGATTCAGCAACAGCGAGACGACGAACATCCGCTCTTTCTCACTGAGGTGGGCGATCGAAAAAATGCTCACGCGTGGCTTGCCAGTCGTGCTGTCCCGGAGGAATTGTTTCACGTCCATCGGCTCGCCATTCAGCCAGCTGGCAAAGCCCGGCGAAGCGAGCAGGCCATTGATCTGCATCGCCAGAGCCATACGGTCTTTCTGAGGATAGAAGGACTCCAGCCCGATCACGCCGATCTTATCGAATGACGGCGACTGAATATTTAAAATCAACTTCTCGAGGCTGAGGTTCTCACCTGCGGACCAGCTCCGGCTGAACACCTGCGAGAGGAACACATGCTCGCGGCTGAGGATGGGATCCGCATCGATCCCTAACAATGACAGAATGCTGGAGACACTGCTCTCGATACAATCGGAGAACAACTCCGGCTCATCGAGGATCTCAAATGGAGGAACATCCAGCGAGCTGAGAATCGAGACGGGCAGCCCGGCACTGCTACCAGGGGTGTAAATTCTCACGTCCACCTTGTCACGCAAGGTGCGCACCCGGTCACCACTTTGTCCCCATTCTGCCAAGCCGTTTTTCCACATTTCCGCCTGCTGACTGGCAAACTCATCCGGCGTCTTCCCCTTCTTTACTGCATCCTCTTCATTGATCCAGGGACGAAAATCCGAGCCTTGGAGATCCGGAAAGGTGAGCATCAAATTCGCGATGTCCCCCTTCGGATCGATCACGATGGCCGGAATATCATCCATCATCGCCTCCTCAAGAATCGCGAGACAAAGTCCAGTCTTTCCACTTCCGGTCATGCCGAGAACGAGTCCGTGTGTCACGAGGTCCTTTGAGTCATAGAGCAGCAAGTCGTCTTGCACTTTGCCTTGCTTGAGATCGTAGCCACGACCGAGGTAGAACGCTCCTAGTTTCTCGTAATCTTCAACGTTGATGTTCATGGGTATGCAAAAATGAGATGGGAAGAAATCGGATCAGAATTCACAGCAAAGAGACGCATTGCAATTCGAAATCAACCAACTATCTATTAGACTCCATAAATGGGAGAATTGTCACACGAATCAAGACTTGGAGTGCCACATCGCTGCTGGGCTGAAGTAGATCTATCAGCCATCCGCCACAATGCACGCGTCGCTCAATCTATGTGCGCCGACACATCCCCCTCCGTGCTGGCGATCGTAAAGGCGGACGCGTATGGTCATGGCGCGGTTGCAGTCAGCCGGGCATTGCAACAAGAGTCGTGCGTGTTCGCGTTCGGCGTTGCCAATGTCCGCGAAGCGATCGAACTGCGCGAAGCCGGGATCGACCGCCCTGTCTACGTTCTTGGGGCAGCACTCCCGGCAGAACGCGAGCTCCTGGTTGCGCATGGGTTCATCGCCGCAGTGTCAAACCAAGAGGAGGCTGATCATTTTTCGAAACTGGCAGTCGAGCGGAACAAGTTGGCAAAGGTGCAAATTGTCGTCGATACCGGCATGGGCAGAATGGGAGTGCTTCCCGATCAATTGTTGGCGCTGGCGCAATCGGCAGCCGCGCTTCCAGGAATCGAGATCGACAGCGTCTCCAGCCACCTCCCCTCTGCCGACGAGGACAGCGCGTTCACGGAACTCCAGATCGAAGGTTACCGCAGGATCCTGTCGCAACTTAATAGTGCCGGAGTTAAAATCCCCCGCTCTCACATTGCCAACAGCGCAGGCACCATGGACTACCCGGTGGCAAATGGAGAGTGTGTCCGGGCCGGGCTGATGCTCTACGGGAGCGCGCCGATCCCATCCTTCCAGGCGCGTCTCAAACCAGCACTGGCATGGAAGGCCCGCGTGGGTCTTGTCAGAGATCTTCCGGTCGGCCACGGCATCAATTACGGACGCACTTACATCACCACACGACCGACCGTGGCGGCAACGATCAGCGCTGGCTACGCGGATGGCTACCCCCGGCACCTTTCCGGCCAGGGAACAGATGTCCTGATCCACGGCCAGCGCTTTCCGGTGCTGGGACGCATCACCATGGACCAAATCGTAGCCGACGTAACCGATATCGAACAACGCCTGGTTCCCGGCACCGAAGTCGTATTGTTAGGGCAACAGGGTGACACCATTTTGACGGCTGCTGAACTGGCAGAGAAAGCGGGCACCATTCCGTGGGAAATATTCACCGGAATCAGCAAGCGCGTTGCACGGATTGCCCACTAGCATTCCGGGAATTCAAATTTAATTTGACGCGCACTCAGCCGAACTGCTCTGAGAGCCGCCCTTGCCTTTGACGCACCCCTTTGGGATTCGGTCGCGCTGAAGCTTTAACTACCTTAGCCCGACTTTCACGATTCGAGG
>JAGROY010000249.1 GCA_020439995.1 Verrucomicrobiia bacterium | reverse complement strand
CCGATCTCCAGCCATTGCTTTTGCCCGTGGGACAGATTGCCAGCCATTGTCTTCTGACTGTCTGCCAGGCGTATGGTTTTGAGAATGTCGTCGATGCGATCGGAGGCTTCGGAGTTCAGGCGGAAGAGGATTGAGGAAAGCACTCCACGTGATTCCGGCAGAGACAGCAAAAGATTGTCAAAGACGGTGTGATCTTCATAGACCGAGGGCGTCTGAAACTTGCGCGCTACCCCTAGCCGGTTGATCGCATATTCGCGCAGGGTGGTCAGATCATGATCCTCGGTTCCGAACAGAATTTGGCCGCTGTCCGGCTTGGTTCTCCCGGTGATGAGATCGAGGAATGTGGACTTCCCCGCGCCATTCGGGCCGATGATGGTGCGGAGTTCACCCTGGTCCATGTAGAAGTTCAAGTTCGAGATCGCCTTGAATCCATCGAAGGTCTTGTTCACGTCTTCCACCGTCAGAATGAACTGGGGAAGTTTCACTTTCTTGGGAGTGTCACTCATGAGGCCGTAGCAGTTTCGGTGGGCTCGACAGGAGGGAAGCGGGTGTTCTTCAGTTGAATCAATTTTCCGGCGAGGCTTGTCAGTCCGCCTGGAAGGAAAAGAACCACGAGCAGGAACACGCCTCCAAGGATGATCAGCCAGTAGTCAGGAAAGGCGACCGTTGCCCAGCTCTTCAAAACGTTCACGGCCATCGCGCCGATGACTGGCCCCCATACAGTCGCCCGGCCGCCCACGGCCACCCACACGACGACTTCCAGAGACTCCACTGGTTTCATCAGATCGGGATTGATGATGCCCGCCTGCGGAACATACAACGCCCCTGCGACTCCTGCGATCGCAGCAGACAGGGTGAAGATGAACAATTTGAAATTCTCCGTGCAGTATCCAGAAAAGCGGACGCGGTTTTCGCTGTCACGAATCGCCTTCTGCACCTTCCCGAACCGGGTGCGGGTGAGAACGCTGCAGAGCAGGATCACTCCCACCAGAAGGAGCGCCGAGAGAATGAACAGGGTGCGTTCGGTTCCCGGTGCGTTCACATCCGCACCCAGAATCGTGTTGAATTTGGTGAACCCGTTGTTGCCACCGAACGTGAACTCATTGCGCAGAAAAAGAATCCACGCGGCATAGGTGAGCGCCTGAGTGATGATGGCAAAATAGACTCCGGTGATGCGCGAACGAAACACCAGAAACCCGAAGACCAGAGCGACCAGTGCCGGCACACAGATTGCGGCTGCAGCAGCAAAGGGAAAGCTGTCGAACGGCACCCAGTGTATTGGCAACTTATTGTAGCCCTGGAAGTCCATGAAGTCCGGCAGTGGACTTTTGTAGACAGGGTCGATACCAATTTTCAACATCAAGTGCATCCCGAACGCGTATCCGCCGAGTGCAAAGAACAGGCACTGACCCAGGCAGAGCAATCCGGTGTAGCCCCAGAGCAGGTTCAGACTCACAGCCAGCGACGCGTAGCACAGATACTTCCCATACAGCTCGAGTTTGTGCCCGGCAATGGCACCAGTCGAGTGCATCCATGGCATGATGAGCACGACGACGATCGCGAACACTGCAATGGCGATCAGATCGCGCCTGGGCGGGAGGATTTGGCTTCGATTCATAGACGTCGTTCCATCAATCGAGGCTGCGAGAGCGGGCAGCGAAGAGGCCGCCGGGCCGCCACTGGAGGAAAATAATGATCGCGATGAGCACGCAAACTTTGCCCATGACCGGCCCCAGAACCGGTTGCAGCATCTGGTCCGTCATACCGATTCCCATGGCGGCAAGCACAGTTCCGAACAGATTGCCGACACCACCTGCCACAACGACCATGAAGCTGTCGACGATGTAGTTTTGCCCCATCGTTGGGCCAACGTTTCCGATTTGGGAAAGGAAGCATCCGGCCAGACCAGCAAGTCCGGAACCGAAGGCGAACGTCATCATTCGGATCTTTGATGTCTGGATTCCCACGCAGGCTGCCATGTCGCGGTTCTGCATCACTGCACGTATGCAAAGTCCCAGCGGCGTCTTTGCCATTAATAACACCGTGGCCAGCACGATGAGCACGGCGAAAAGAATCACAAACATGCGATTGTAGCCGAGCGAGACATCACTGATGACCAGACTGCCCTGCAACCAGTCCGGCGAATTCACCTGCACGTTGGCCGCTCCAAAGTAGAGCCGGAACAGTTGCTCCAGAATCAGCGACACGCCCCATGTGGCGAGCAGCGATTCCAGTGGCCGACGGTAGAGCAGACGAATGACACTGCGTTCGAGAACGAGTCCGGCCAGAGCGGCCATTAGAAACGAAAATGGAATCGCTACCAAAAAGTACCACTGCAGTGCGCCATCGCCAAACATTGCCGTCATCCATTTCTCCATCATGTACGCAGAGTAGCCACCGATGGCGATCATCTCACCGTGCGCCATATTGATGACTCCCATCAGCCCAAAAGTAATGGCAAGCCCGAGCGAAACGATCAGCAGGACGGAACCCAGGCTGACACCCCTGAATGCCGTGCCCGCCCTGTCTACCCAGGCCAGATAGTCGTCAATGACCTTCACTGAACGCGTCGCTTCTTTGAGCAGCGGCGCGTTCTGCTCCGCTGCGGGTAACTCCTCCTGAGTCTTGATGATGTTGTTAAGAGAATCCAGGCCCGCAATCGATCGCAGCTCACCGAGTGTTTTCACGGATGCCACCACTTCATCAGGCTCACCCAGCGCCAACGCACTTACCGCGATCCCTTCCTTTAGCTTCTTGAGCACGTCAGGGTCTTTCTCGATCGCCAGCCGCTGCTTGAGAACCTCAAAGTACTCAGGCCTTTGCATCAGCCCGAGCTTCAATACCCCGGACGCACGATTTTCTGGATCACTGTCAGAGATCGCCAGCAGATCGATGGTCTTTTTGATCTGCTTGCGCAATGCGGAAGAAGTGTCCGCCGCCTTTTGCTCCTTGGGAACAAACGTGAGCACCTTTCCTGAGGCATCGGCCATCACTTCACCCGTGCGGAGCAGGAATCCGCGGACGGGCTCCTTGCTGTCGGCGTTCTCCAGCAAGACCGGAACCGGCGCCCCATCGTGATCGATGAGAAACATCTCACCACGCCGCCAGGCTGTCAGCGCCACGGCCACGAACTCGTCTCCGGAATCGGCCAGGGCAGCCAGAATCGCAATCTGTTGTTCCTCAGGAGCCGTTACGGCATCGGCCAGTTGCTCCCGCACCTCAACCGCCCCTTCCTCGGCAAAGGAAGGGAACGGTTTGAGGACAAGGAGCACGACCAGTGCTGCCAGAAGAACAGTGCGCATTGCAGAATAATGGTCACCAAGAACGGCTTGCCTACTTAAAGGTGCCCTTCAGGAAGGGTTCGCCGACCACACTGTCGAAGGATTGCACGACTTTGAACTGACCGTCAGCCTGGGTCTCGCCAATGTAGACATTTTTCGTCAGGTGATGGTTGCTCTGAGTCGTTACCGTTCCACCAGGGCCATCGAAGGAGACGCCGGACTTGAGTGCTTCCATGACTTTTTCAGGATCAAATGTACCTGCTTTCTCCACTGCTGCCTTCCACAGGTAAACACCATTGTAAGAAAGAACCATCGGGCTACACGTTACGCGGCCGTCTTTCTTGATCCCACTGACGGTGGTCTTCGCCAGCCACTTTTGAAAGTTATCTTTGAACTTAGTGTTCTCAGGTGTGTCGAGTGACATAAAGTAAGTCCAGCAACCAAGGTGACCAACCAGATCTTTCGTGGGGAGACTGCGGAATTCATCTTCCGAGAGCGAGAACGACACCACCGGGCAGTCTTCGGAAGTCAGACCCGATGCAGCAAATTCTTTGAAGAACGGCACGTTGCTGTCACCGTTGATGGTATTGATGACGCAGGCGTCACCGCTGGCAGCGAAGCGGGCGATCTCAGAAACGATCTGCTGGTAGTCAGTGTGACCAAACGGCGTGTATTTACCAGCCGACGCGACTTGACCTCCTTGCTCGGTAATACCGCCGCCGATGTTCTCGATCGGGATACCCTTCGACAGGAGATACTCGAGCAGCACCAGGTTTGTGGTCTGCGGATAGACGTAGTCGGTGCCGACGAGATAGAATTTCTTGCGTCCCTGTTCGAGCAGATAATCGACCGCTGGAATGGCCTGCTGATTCACCGCCTCAGCAGTGTAAAAAATGTTCGGCGACATCTCTTCTCCCTCATACTGAACGGGATAGAATAGTAGCCCCTTGTTCTCCTCATAGACCGGAAGAACCGACTGACGGCTAACGGAAGTCCAACACCCGAACGTCACGGAAACCTTGTCTTCGAGCAAAAGTTGCTTCGCCTTCTCTGCAAACAGCGGCCAGTCGGATGCGCCATCGACAACTACCGGCTCGATCTTCTTGCCCATCACGCCACCCGCAGCATTGATCTCATCAAAAGTGAACAGCAGCACGTCCCGGAGCGATGTCTCAGAGATCGCCATTGTGCCGCTGAGAGAATGCAGCACGCCAACCTTGACCGTATCGTCTGACGATGCAGCAGCAGGCTCTGGGGTGGATGCGGTGCTAGTCTCCGTGGTAGCCGATTCCTCAGGCGTGGCTGCTTCTTCTGTTTCACTGGTAGTGCCCCCTCCGCACGAGATGAGACAAAAAGCGGTCGCGGATAGCGCGACCGACGGAAGAGTTCGTTTTAGGATGGGAGTGAGAAGATCGGTGAGTAAATACATGCTTGCTTAGAATTGGTGTTGAGCCCTCCATGCACACGGAAACCGTACTCCGCGGCAAGCTGGCGAGTAACATCCATTAGAGCATATGCTATGCCACCCACTCACAAAGCATCGAGTCCATGCACGTTTCAAACCGAACGCACGGCACATAGAGCACAAGGATCCAGAGGCCGATGGGATACTCACGCTCCGGCAGGCTTTCCCATCGACAATAACAGATCTCGCGTTCACATTCATCGTCGCAGAAATGCGCAGCGCATGAGAAACCCCTTGGCTAAGCCTCATTCCGATTTGATCCTCGCATTCGCGGCAGCATCGGTCCTGGTATTCGCTCTGCAACGGAGCGCCCCGAAGCCGGCAGTAACGTCTGCTGCCACTGACCATTTCATTGGGCCCGATGCACCGCTGAGCACGGCAGCTGAGCAACGATCCGTCTCACCCATCAACGTTAGCATTCAGCTCGTTGCCGACATTCCCCAGTGGTCGCTCAAGGAATTGCGCAGGCAGCATCGCAGATTGCAACTTGAAGGGCATCCAGGATACGCGCTCGCCAGTGCCGTCATGGAGACAGAAATGAGACGAATGACAATGAATCGAAGCTGGCAGTGGGACGGTACGCTTGCCCACACCGATCCCGATGCAGCATGGGCGCTGGCCTGGAACACAGGTCCGACCTACCGGCGGGGTGAATGGCTCGGCAATGCGCTGAAGGCGATTCGCAATGCGCATGGGGCGGAGACGGCGCTGATGTATCTGGAAAAGATCGACGATCCCGACCTTCGCCACTCGCTGGCGCAGGAGGTGGTCACTGACGCAGCGGAGCAAAGCCCGGAACTGTCCGCAAGTCTTCGCGAAAAATACCCAGAGTGGCGCTCGTTGATCCGGGCTCGGGCGATGCAAGGGCTAGCGAAGACCCAGCCCATTCAGGCACTTGAATCAGCGAATAGATTGCCATTATCTGAGCGCCTGTGGACTACGGACGCGGTGCTCGAGCAATGGCTGCTCTCCAACCCCGACGCTGCGCTCGCATGGATCAAAGCACAACCGGACGCTGCGTTTCATCCACTCGGCAATGCTCTGGGGGCAATGGCTGCGACCGATCCGCTGACCGCGCTTGACTCTGCGCTCACAACCGGAATGCGCACGGAACGATTGTCACTCCTGTCCGGAGTAATGAGAAACGCGATCGAGGCGGACGGAGAGAACGGCGAAGTGGTCTGCAAGTGGGTGCACGAGAACCTGAACGCGACCGAGATTGCCGAAGTCGTGTCGGAGGCGGCGAACTTCAGGGGTGCCGATCCACCAGTGTGGCAACGCGAACTGGCAGCGAGTGCGCTTGAGCAGATGGACGATGTAACCCGAGTCTCCACCATGGTGCGGGAGTGGGGCGACTTCGACGCCAAACGTACATGGGTGGCGGCGTTGCCGGAGGTTCCTCGGCGCAAGATGTCGGGAGTCCTGTTGCCAGAATGGAGCGTGCGCAACAGCCGCGAAGCGGCGGACATGATGCGGCAAATCCCGACACCCGAAGGCCGATCGCTTGTGCTGCGAACTGGAATTGAATCAGCACAGGACAGAGAAGCATTTGTTCGCTGGGCCGCTGAGGTGACAGGCGGCGACGCTGGCACACGCGCCCTGGTGCCGGAGCTACAGAAACTCGACGCGGAGGGCGAGCGATGAACCGTTTGGTGAATATGTCAGTCGCCCTTGCGGCTGGGAGTGTGGTTGGATTGCTGGCGGAGCGCTGCACATGGCAGGAGCCTGTCGACCATGGCGACGCTGAGCAGCAGGGAACCATCGCCATCCTTGACAAGGTGAACGCTGACCTGCAGGAATCGACGCCGGTTGCGCTGGAGCAAATGCTCGCAAACACCGTCGACCGCATGGCGGCTAAGGATGACCGTGGCGCTGCCACGATCGTGTTGAGATGGATTGCTTCAGCCGCGCCGGAACAGCTTCGCGAATTGCTTGAGACCGCAGATTTTCCCGAGCAGTTAAGTCGCTACCGCAGTGCGATGCGCAAAACTGTTCTCTATCGCTGGGCTGAACTTGAAGGCGAGGGCGATGCCTCTCGTGCATGGGCAGTGGAGAAGGCGGAAGAGGGCAACCAGTTTGCAGCATGGATGCCATGGCTAAAAAGCGATCGTGAAGGCGCGCTTGCGAAACTTCGCAGCGAAGAGCATGGGGACGTGCTCCGGGCGGCTCTGAACTTCCTTGCGGCTACCGAGGAAGATTTCGACCTCGCCGGAATCATCGCGAGCGGAGCGGAAGATCTGGGCGCGTGGGTGAAGATTCAGATGCTGCGCAGTGTCCCGGTTCAACAAATCATCGCAGCCATCGAAGGCATCCCTGATCTTGATGCTGATCAAGAACGCTCGCTCGTGGCAGGACTTGTGGACGGAAGCGAACTGACTCCTGCGAGCTTGTCACTGATTCTGAATACGGTCACCGATCCGGATCTGAAATCCCTGGCGATCGATCAAATCGCTACTGTGGTAGATAACTGCCCGGAAGTGGAGCAGCCGCTCGCACTCCTTAAACTGCTGGTCGATCGCCACGATTTCACATCCGCAGATTTCCGGCAAAGTTCCAATGCAGGCAGTGGCAACCTGAGCCTCATCCTCCAGGCGGTAGCGACCCAGCCCGCAGCGACGGCACAGTGGCTTGCTGGACAGGCACCCGACGTTCGCGATGGATTTCTAGCGAAGATTTTTCCCAACAGCACTTCATCAAGGGACAACATCGAGGGTCGACTGGCGTTCTACGCTGCGCTCCCAGTGGAGCTGAGACCAAAGATGATCAACGTCAAATCCCACATCGACGCGCAGTCTCGCACCGCACCACGGGAAACGTTCAGATGGCTTACAACAATTGCGCCCGAAGTGTTGCTGGCTGATACCGCAGAGCCAAGCCGGGATTCGACATGGTTGCTCCAGTCACTGACGACCAATGCACAGTGGCTCGCTAGGCAGGATGCCGGGCTCGCCGCCCAGCTCGTGCGTGACCTGCCGGAGGGGAAGATGCGGGATGCGATGATTCAGGGAGCCGTCGAAGGCGTGGCGCGACAGGATTTGACCGCGGCCATAGAACTGGCAACCATGCTTGAGGGCGATGCGGCGAAATCAGCGCAGGTAATTGCAGTGCGGGCATTCGTGGCAAATGCCGGAACGGAGGGCGCACGCATGGCACTTGAAGCAGCTGCGGATGATCCGACGCTTCGCGCTGAAATCGTGAAGGGTGCCGTGGTTGGTTCACCCGGCATCGCACCCTCTGACCAAGCCGCGCTCATCGATGCCTATCTGAACGACAATCCGGGCGTTATACACTCGGCCGACCAGGTCGCACTCGAGTGGGCACGGGACGATCCGCCAGCAGCGATTACATGGATGGATCAATTCCGCGACCGGGACGGATACGATGACTGCGTGGAATACGTGACAACAGCCTGGATGCAGCACGACCTGGCAAGCGCAAGTGCCTGGCTCGGTACCCTGCCACCCGGGCCAGCGCGCGATGCCGGAGTCGCCGAGCTGGTCGAGCACGTGCTTGACATCGATCCCACATCGGCACTGGCGTGGAGCGCGACGATCACGAACCCTGGCCAGCGCGCCCAATTGCTCCAAGAGTCGGCGCAGGCAGTAAAACGTTTCGCCGTCCAACCAGATGCGCTGTCGACCGAATTAGAGTCTCTACCAGTAAGTGAGGCCGAGCGAGCAGCGCTGATTGGGGGGATGCCGTAAATTCTTGGATATTCAAGTTCCAGTTCACATGAGCCGCGTTACGCGCCCCTCAGGCTCCTGCAGCGATTCGCTTCTTCTTGATCACTCCAAAATAGCACCAGAGAACGTATTGCCGACAACGAGGCCTAGACCAGTAGGGATTGGCTGCGAGGTGATTTTGGAATGTGCCGAGGGCGAGGTCTGAGGCTTTAATGGCAGTGACGTTTCGGGGTGAAGATCTGTGAATGAGCCAGTTTAGATGCCATTGCTACTAGACGTGTTGCCTGAGCCTGCGTGCGGCTTCCGCCATGCTACGGAGTTTGGCGGCGGCGATGGCTTCAACGTTGACGCCTCGATTGGCGAAGCAGGCGAAGCCGCAGTCGGGATTGAGGAAAATGCGTTCGGCGGGCCAGAACTGGAGAGCCTCACGGGCGCGGTCGACGATACTTTCCGGCAGCTCGGCCTCGTCCGTGCGTGGGTTCACGCAGCCAAGGCCGATCTCGCGATCGCCCAGGGCGCGCCCGGCAACCGCAAGTTCACCAGCGCGCGGCGTAGCATATTCCAGCACATACTGGTGCAGATTCATTCGCGCAAAGGCGGGCACCAGCGGCTGGTAGTCGCCAGTGATGAGCACGTCCTCGCGCTTCGACCAATTTCCGCGGCACACATGGATTCCAAGGCGCAGGCGATCGGTAAAGCCCTCCACCACACGGTTCATGAGCTCCACGGCGTAGTCCAGTTCGGCACCCGCATCACGGCGGGTCGCAAGAGTCGCTCACATGAACGTTCGCCGCTTCGAGTCGCCGCTGTGCACGACTTCGGTCAGCACCGGCTCGTCGAATTGCACGAAATCCGCTCCTGCCTCGGCGAGATCCTCCAGCTCCTCGCGCAGGATGCGAATGACATCCTCGGCCATCACCGGCTTGTCTCCGTAGGCGTCGCGGGTATGCGCCGTCACCCACATCGCGCGGGTGAGCAGGTAGGGGCCGGGGAGCGAAACTTTCACCGGCTTGTCGGTGAGCGTGCGCACGTACTCCAGCTCCCGCACGGCGAGTGGTTCGCGCCGGTTGAGTTTGCCGATGCAGGTAGGATTGCGGATGGCAAAGGCCGGTGCGTCGAGTGTTTGCAGCATTTCCTCGAATGCGGATTTGTCTTCCACGGTATCTAACATTTCTGCCAACGACATGAGCCGCGTGCCTTCTACTTTGTCAGTAATGAACGAATAGAAATTGTCCCGGCGAATCTCACCATCGACCATGATGTCCACACCCGCATCCTCCTGAATCCTAATACAGCGTTCCACTTCACCGTCGGCGAACTTCTGGAATGCCTCTTCACTCATGCGACCAAGGCGGCGTTCGCGCAGCGCGGCCAGCAGCTCTTCGGATCGTGGCCAGGAGCCGACTTGAGTGACGGCAAACGGTGGGTGGTCAGTGCAGAGATTCTTCATGTGATGACGATAAGTTTGGAAGATCGATTTGGCGCGTTAAATCACTGCGATGCGCGCGGTGGCTTCGCAGGCCTTCTGCAGGGTGGCGAATAGCGGCGAACGACGCAGCGTTTCATCAAATGCGGTGCGTAGATCGGCGCCAGCAGCAGGCGATGTCACGAACACGGTCAGTTCGATCTTGGAAAAGGAAGGGTCGCCCTCTTCCATGGCGACATGGGCGAGCACATTCGTGAGCCTGCCGGAGACATTGGCTTCAAGTTCGTCGACCCCAAGACCACGTTGTCCGCACTGAGTAGCGAAGCCATTCATCACATCGGATGCGAGCGCTCCGAGCAGAGCTTCCACTGCCGATGGATGGGCGTCTTTCTCTTCGAAACTCGCAGGCTGGCCGAGTTTCCAGGAGAAATTCCGCGCATACACGGTGGCCTCGCGGGGAGCCGTGGATCGCGCACGCGCACGCCAGGCGTAGTCGCGCGCCTTCGCCTTGTCCTGCTCCAGCGCATCGGCGTCGGGCGTCGCTCCGCACCGGATGAAGTGGCGCCAACTGCCTTCTGCCACGTCCTCGGTGCCCAGATAAGCGTGCCCGGTCATCGCTGCCCATGGTGGCAGATCACCCTGCACCGTGGGCTCGCGGCTGCGCAGCTCCAGCACACCGCCGACGGGAAGTTTCAGCATTTCCTGACGGATCAACAACGCAAGCCCGGAGCCGCAATCCATGTCACCGCCTTCGAAGACGGCATCTGCCTGAGGGAAGTCGGCCATCGGCAATAGCGCTTAATAGCCAACGCAGGGCGAGCCATTGGACAGCCACTCCACCAGCGCCGCCCCGCCTGCGATTTCCACGCCGTCGAACATCACCTCCTGATCAATGGCGCGCTTTTTACAGCAGGGTGCGCAGGCCATGATCCTGCCGCCAGCGGCCTGGTAGTTTTCAATCAGCTCGGTGAGCGGTTTGAACGGCCCGCCTTCGTCGACTTTGGCCGCTTCCGATTTAACGGCGGCCCAAACGCCATCCGTGCTCAGAAATACGAGGGTGTCCTTGCCAGAGCCCAGTGCGGCGGTGGCGACTACGAAGCCGACGGTCGCTTTGTCAGGGTCTTGTTTGCAGTGGTTGATGGTAACGCAGAAAGTATTGCTCATAGTGATCGTAGATGTTGGTTGGTTAGACTTTGTTAATCAGGTAAAACGGATGACGGGCCTCGACAAGGCGATGTTGGCAGAGGCGGCACCATGCAGGGATTTCGACAGGTGCCCCCTCGTCAAGCGCGCGCACTGCAAGGGTTGATCCAGATTCCAGCTTCCGCATGGCGAGATGGAGTTCGAGTATCAACTCGCCGCAGCCAGTTTCGCCACCATCCAGGCAGTGATTCGCATGCCAGTCTGCGGGAAATGGATTCATATGGCTGCGATCACCAGTTCGTTGAACCCGCTTTCAGGATCAGGCTCGCGGGAAAATCGCCAGTCATCGAGAATCCCCAGCACGATTTCGGCGGTCGTGAATACGCTGGAGCCTTCCTCGAGATGGCCGCCGCGGGTTGTTCCAGTGCTGTCGCTGATCGCGAGATGAAGATGCGACCCATCAGCGCTTAGCGTTCCTGTTAGACTGACCAATTCAAAATGTCCCGTGAGCGATGTTGCCTCA
Source organism: Verrucomicrobiia bacterium (assembly GCA_020439995.1). GTDB lineage: Bacteria > Verrucomicrobiota > Verrucomicrobiia > Verrucomicrobiales > DEV007 > JAGROY01. The sequence continues at coordinate 2,897 of JAGROY010000249.1, read as the reverse complement.
GGCTGATTGGCAAAGCGCAATGCCACTCTGGTAAGACTGCCGACGGCACTGAGAACGCACGCCGCCGACCAGCCCTCAGCACGCGCCAGGGCATCCAGCACGACCTTCGGGTCGTCGCCAGGGTGGAGTCTCAGGGCGTGGGTTCGCATCGTGTCAGGCAAAGTAGGCAAGCTTCTCGCAGGCTTCCGTGAGAGCGGCGAAACCAGTGGTACGGCCCGGTTCCCATTTTTTCAATCCTTCCATATCCATCATCTCGCGGTGCTTTGGATTGTCGTAGCTCATGCGGTGCAGCACCTCCAGCCAGCGCGACTCCACCTCAGCTGGGAAGTCCGCGCGAACGGTGAAAACGCAGTGGTCAAACTTGTCAGTGGTCGCAAGAATTCGGAAGTCGGCCGGGTCGACCGTGCCGTCTTTTGTCCACGCCTCCCAGTTCATATCGAGTAAACAACTGGCATCGGCCTCACCGGTTTTAAGCGCATTGAGGGCGTCACGCTCACCGCCAATGTGGTCGCCATGCTTGCCGACGAGGATGTCGAAACGCTTTGCCGTGTAATCTTTATCGGGCGCAAGACCATGGCGCAGCAGCAACCCCTGCGGAATGAGCCTGGCCTGCGGGGAATCTTTTGCGCCAAAGGCGACTGTCTTCCCGCGCAGGTCTTCGGGCGAGTGGATTCCGCTGTCGTTCTTCACGATGATATGGGAAACGCGGTCGCGGTCGGTGTCGCGCATGGCAATGGCGCGGCAGGTGCCGCCACTGAGACGAAGCGCATCCACCCAGGCAAGCGGCGAGTTCCACGCAATGTCGAGGTGGCCGTCGAGCAGGCCTTGATTCTGCAGCTCGTAGTTCGTGTAAAAGACAACGTCCATCGGACAACCGTTCTCTTCAAAGAACTCGCGGATGATGTCCCAGATCACGGAGACTTTGGGATCGTAGAGGACAGCGCCGACGATGACGGGGGGATGCGTTGGTACGGACATGATGGTAAGAGAGTGTTAGGGAAGAATGAGGAGTATCAGCCAAATAGCGGCAGATTGACAAGCGCCCGCCCGACAATCTCGCGCAGGACATCGGTGGTGGGAGCCATGACGATGGCAGCCCGTGCATCGCGGAAGGCGCGTTCGAGACCAAGGTGCTTGCTGAACGCCGCGCCGCCACAAGAGCGCATGGCGAGGTCGGTGACGGTGACCGCAGTCTCACCGCTGGACTCTTTCACCGCGAGCAGATGGAGCATCGCGTCTGGCGCTTCGCTTTCCGCTTTGTCCAGCGCCGATGCCACATAGGCGCGGGCCTTGTCCGTCTCGATGCGCATGCGGGCCAGAGATGCGCGTAGATTCGGCAGATCGCTGAGCTTCGTTCCTGTATGCTGAAATCCCTGGCTGGTGATGTGGCCTTGCGCGGCTTTGAATGCGCTTTCTGCGATTCCTACGCCAATGGCTCCCTGACAGACCTGGAAAATGGGCAGGGCGCGGCCAAGCATGATGTCAGGCCCTTTTCCTATCTCACCGATCAGACGGCTTTCGTAGTCGAGTTCAACATCGGTCATGGTCATCGGATTGCTCTGATTGCCGCGCATGCCCAGGCTGTTCCAGCCGCCGGAAATCGTAAGGCCCGGATCGTCTTTCAAAACAGCGAAAACCGTTACCGATTCTCCATCATCTGATCCCGCACTGCAAACAATCCCGTCGGCGTGCCCAGCACTCGTCACCCAGCTCTTCTCGGCATTGTAAACGACTCCTTTTCCGTCGGCGGTGGGCACTGCTTTCGAAACCGGCGCCCAGAATTGCGAACGACTGCCTTTTTCGGAAAAGGCGAGGGTGCTCAGGTGCCTGCCTGCAGCGGCCGCGCGCAGGATGTCAGCAAAACGCTCGGTGTTGGCGAGGTAACAATTCACCCCGGCATAGTGCATCATCGCCACCATGGCTGTCGAAGCACACCGCTGAGCGATCTCATCGACCACCGCCGCCGCGACACGCATCGTCTGGCCCATGCCGCCGAGTTCGGTTGGAATCGTCAACCCTAGCAAACCCGCCTCGCCAAGAGCCGCCATGGCCTCTCTTGGGAAGCGTCCCTGGGTGTCCACATCTTCCGCCTGGACGGAGATGACATTGTCGAGAACGGGCTGGAGCTTTTCCAGCGCTGCTTGTTGGTCGGGTTGTAGTCGATACATGATGGTTATTAGGATGATTGAGAAAAAGGGATCCTGTTAGGAAGTTACGATGAATTCCATATCGAGTTCGCTGGCAGCGCGTAGCGTGTTGACGATGGGTGCCAATGCGAGCGCCTCATTCCACACGGCACGAACGTCCGATTCAGGCGCTCCCGTGCCAGCGTAGACCTTGGCCAGGATCTTTGTGATCCGTGGCGTGCCGCCTTCGCCGACGACGCCGAGATACGCGAGTGTATCTGAGACTTCGGCCTTGAGCACCGCTTCGAGTTCATCGATCGAAATGCGTCGACGATGCGCCAATCGACGAAAGCCACCAAGTAGATCGGACGCCAGTGCCCCCAGCAGATGCTCGATGCCAGTGAGTTTCGCCTCCTGGATATCAAAGCTCAACGGCACACCCACCTCAGTCTCCAGCGCACGGGCATAAACGCTCACGCCTCTTGGATCAGAGGAAACTGCGCGAACGCTGACCTGCGCACCATTGAGTGAGCCACTCATCGGAGCGAAAAAAGCGTGAAGCGATTGATCCGGGTGCCCGAAGGTGGGCCGGGAACGCAGTGTTTAGAAGTGGCATGGACGCTGACCAGCGCCCGGAGAGGCAGGTCAGACATGGTGTGGACAGAAGCGGATCCTTAAGAGCACGCTTCTCTTCTAGTCGTCATCCGCCGCCCGGTGCAAGAGGATTTTTGCCGGGCATCCGTGATGCCCAGGGTTTTCCCATGTCAGTCC
>JAGROY010000248.1 GCA_020439995.1 Verrucomicrobiia bacterium | reverse complement strand
AACCGCCCCGGGATTGCCGGAGGCTATTTGGATTAAGTTACGCAGCCATGGATACGCAGTCCAGCATGGCATAGTATTTTTCTTCAGCTTCGGCGGGCGGGATATTACCGATCGGTTCCAGCAACCGGCGGTTGTTGAACCAGTCCACCCATTCCAGCGTGGCGTATTCGACGGCTTCGAATGACCGCCAGGGCCCACGCCGGTGGATCACTTCCGCCTTGTAAAGGCCATTAATCGTCTCGGCCAAAGCATTGTCATAGCTGTCGCCAACGCTGCCTACCGAGGGTTCGATCCCGGCTTCGGCTAACCGTTCCGTGTATTTGATCGAAACATACTGGCTGCCGCGATCACTGTGGTGGATTAGTCCTCCACAATGGACAGGTCTGCGATCATGCAAAGCCTGTTCCAGCGCGTCCAACACAAAGCTGGCATGCGCGGTCCTGCTGACCCGCCACCCCACAATATAACGGGCGTAAACGTCGATCACGAACGCGACATAAACAAAGCCTGCCCAAGTCGCGACATAGGTAAAGTCTGACACCCACAATCTGTTGGGCGCCGGTGCATAGAACTGGCGGTTGACGTGATCCAGCGGACAAGGTGCCGCCTTGTCGCTTACGGTAGTGCGCACCGGCTTGCCGCGGATCACACCTGCCAAGCCCATGTCACGCATCAGGCGCTCCACCGTGCAGCGGGCAATATCGTGTCCTTCGCGCTGCATCTGCCGCCACACCTTGCGTACGCCATAGACTGCGAAGTTCTCGGCAAACACACGAGCAATCTCGGGCTTGAGCATCATATCGCGCTGCACCCGCGGTGACAGTCGCGCTGGATCCCGGCGCGCTGCGATATGCTTGTGATAGGTTGAAGGGGCGATCGGCAAAACATTGCAGATCGGCTCGACCCCGTGAAGCCCACGGTTATCATCGATAAACGTGATCATCGCTTGAACGGGCGGTCGAGCTCCGCCTGCGCAAAATATGCTGATGCCTTACGAAGAATCTCGTTGGCTTGACGCAACTCCCGGTTCTCACGTTCCAAAGCCTTCAGCTTGTCGGCCATCTCAGTCGGAACGCCGGCACGCTTGCCGCTGTCAACCTCCGCCCGCTTTACCCATTCATGCAGCGTTGGTGGTGAACAACCGATCTTCTCGGATATCGAAACCACCGTTGCCCAGCGCGACGAATAATCCCGCTCGTGATCCAGCACCATCCGAACCGCGCGTTCGCGTACCTCCGGTGCAAATTTGTTCGTTGTCTTGCTCATAAGGACTCCATCTACTCAAGAGTTGGAGCCTCCGACAATCCCGGGGCGGTTCAGTCGAATGGGGCCCCCGGAACGTGAGAGTTAACGCGATTGCTCCAGGATTCATCGCTACGGAACTTTCCAGGTCCCTTTTGGAGGATGAGGCGTTTATGTCCAAACGCATACAGATGTCGCCGCTACGACGTCCTGGAAGGCTAGAAGAAATTGCAGGTGTAGCGGTTTTCCTTGCCTCACCCGCGGCGGGATTCATCACCGGTCAGACGTTGGTCGCTGATGGAGGCACGATAATCACGGATGGCAGTTGAATGTCAGAAGAGCTGTTCCCAAGGCCCCGCTCCTAGAGAGATTGCATCTTAGCACAAGAATACTTCCCACAACCAAATGGTTGCGATGGACGTTCGATTGGATACTCCCCCCAACTACGGAGTACGCACATATCCATTCATGATTTTCAGGATAGAATCTGGCAATTCCAATTGATCGTCCACACTCTGCATCTGACCACGCCCCAACGTCCGGCCAACCCAGACTCCAGTCGCTTCCGCAAATGCACCGGTTCCGCCAACCACGTAATTGACTACGGAGTCGATCCGTCCGCCCCCTCCGTCAAGTGGCTCGATTGTGCCAACCAACACATCGATGGAATAAATGTCACCTGAACTCGTTCGGTAAATGCAAAACAGAGGATTCGAATCAATAGAGTTTTCTAGAATCCACTGCATCTCCGGCTGGGAACGGGACGCGGCTTCTGCTTCTGCATAATCAGTGCCGCACCAATAATCTGCTCGTCCATAGGGCAGGATCCATCCAACTCCCGAGTGTATTGTACGCCCGCTCGGCCATGGCTGGAAAAACTCGGCACCTGCTTCGAGATGCATTTCAATTGCCTCGATCTTGGGTGTGCTTTCCTCAGCTAGAAGCGAGGTCGGTGCAACCATGAACAGGACGGATGGCAACACTGTTGCAAAGCCTTTCCACATTGGAAACTTCCTTCCTTAATAAGCAATTCAATATCTATCGGAAATCATAGGTCTGCTCGGAAAGTGGCTCGATCGTATCCCATTTTTCGGCAATGAGGCCGTCGTCATCGAAGCGGAAAATCTCGACCACGGCATCACCGATCTTGGTTCCGCCGGGCGTGCCAAAAACGGTTGTAAACTCATCGCCAATTCCAACACCTTCGACGAAAGCTAAGACGATGACGTGATCGTCATCCTCAAACACCTTCTTGATGGTGTAAGTTGGAGAACCGACGTTAACAGGCAGATCAATTGGCAAACCTTCTGGTGGGGAGTCTGCGGCGGCTTCCGCCTCCAGATCCGGGAAGGAGCCAGGCGACCAATAGGTCAGTCTTGCATCTCTAATCTGGCCATCGTTCCAGGCGGTGTATAGGTACGCTAACGCCGTGCGCTCATTTGGTGTGTCAGCCAACGAATAATCATGAAGCGCGAGGACTTCCGGAGAAACATGGTCACTCTGCTCGCCCGCCGCTTTGGGCTGACAGGCCGCCAGTGCGACTGCAAGGAAGGATACAGTGTGATACTTCAGCAATTTCTGCTCCTGCCGCAATGTGAGGACATGAGCAGAAATGCTAAACTAGGATGGGCGAATGACCGAACCCAAAAAACAGGTAACTGTCATCAATGACAGCGATGTATTTTGCACCATCCCGATGCCGAGGTATCGATACTATCACTTTGCTATGCAGTGATGCTGCTTCCATCTTGGCTCAGCACCAACATCACCCCCCCCTACAGCAGGAGAAATATCTTGGCACTGTTCGAGCCCTTTCCCAATTACGTTTGGAACTTGTCAGTCTCCATTGCGCTGGAAAATGGGGGAAAAATCGGAGAAATTGTCGATATCATCAAGCCTCTTATGGAGAAGGCAGAAAGCGGAGAGGACGCTGGCACTCAAGATTTCATGATTGAGTGGGTCAAGATGGCGGACAAGCTGGTTTCGCTTGGCGAGGAAGATCTTGAAAAGGGACGCGAGTTTTCTGCAGGAAACAAGTTCAAGCGTTCTTCGATCTATTACCTAACTGGTGAACGCATGCAGGGGCTTGGCCACCCTGGCCGTGAAGAAACTTATGATAAAGCGATCACGAATTTCCTTCGAGGAATGAATTATTGTGGCGAGCCGGTAACTCGTGTCGCGATTCCCTATCGCGGGAAAGAACTTACAGGATTGTTTCACAAGGCGCCCGTGGAGGGTCCAGCTCCATGTGTTGTCTATTGTAACGGTCTCGATAGCATGAAGGAGATGCTCTGGATGAGCACTCTTCCGATCGGGCTCGCCAAGCGCGGGATTCACTCCATTTGTATTGACCAGCCCGGCACCGGAGAGGCGCTTAGGTTACAGAACCTGCCGGCTACGCCGCATTCGGAAGAATGGGCAAGCGCGTGGGTAGACTACCTGGAAACGCGCGATGATGTTGCAAATGACAGGATTGGCATGACAGGAATATCGCTGGGGGGGCATTATGCTCCGCGCGCTGTAGCATATGAGCCACGCTTCGCCTCTGGTGCAGCATGGGGAGCCAACCATAACTGGCATGAAGTCCAATATGGGCGCCTGAAACGCGAGGGTGAGAACCCCGTTCCCCATTACTGGAATCACGTATATTGGGTCTTTGGAGCAATGGATAAAGAGGACTTTTTTGAAAAAACGAAAGACATGAACCTGAACGGTCATATGGATCGAATCAAGGTTCCCTTTCTCGTGACTCACGGCGTAGCCGATCGACAGATTTCACCTGACTACGCAAACCAAACCTA
>JAGROY010000247.1 GCA_020439995.1 Verrucomicrobiia bacterium | reverse complement strand
GGACTTTGTGAAATTTTTCACAAATTCGGCTTGCCGGTTGGTCCAGTGGCGTAGAATACTCGTGAAACCGTTGAAAACGCGGTGATTCCCGGGAAATCCATGGCTAAAACCGTTAGAGAATTTGAGATGCCTGATACGGCGGCGCGTGGCGCTAGCCAAGTCGAGGCCTATCAGGAGCAAACCGACGACCTCGTCGGTGAGAAACTGGTATTGAATATGGGCCCGTCGCATCCTGCGACTCACGGGGTGCTCCGCATCATCCTGGAACTGGACGGTGAGACGATCACCAAGGCCGTTCCAGACGTCGGTTACCTGCATCGTGGCGATGAAAAGATTGCCGAGAACATGCAGTATAACCAGTTCATCCCGTACACGGACCGGCTGGACTACCTCGCACCACTGGCCAACAACGTCGCATATGCCTGTGCCGTTGAAAAGCTCATGGGCTGGGAACTGCCGCCGCGGGGCAAGGCGATCCGCGTCATGTGTTGCGAAATCGCACGAATCTCCGCCCATTTGCTGGGAATCGGTGCCTACGCCATGGATGTGGGTGCTCTGACAGTGTTCCTTTACACCTTCCAGCAGCGGGAGATCATCTACAATTTGAGTGAGCAGCTGACGGGAGCGCGTTTCACCACTTCCTACACCCGCGTCGGTGGCCAGATCCGTGATCTTCCTGAAGGATTCATGGCAGCACTGAAGAAGTTTTGCGACGACTTTGAAGTCGCCTTGGCGGAATCAGACGCCCTCTTGACCAAGAACAAGATTTTCATCGACCGCACCAGAGACGTGGGAGTAATCTCGAAAGAAGACGCCATAGCCTATGGACTGAGTGGGCCAAACCTCCGCGGATCCGGGGTCGATCACGATATCCGGAAAGCGCATCCCTATCTCGACTATGAGAAATACGACTTCGACGTGGTTGTTGGCTCTGTAGGCGACTGCTACGATCGCTACCTCGTCCGTATGGAAGAGATGCGCCAGAGCGTCCGCATTCTCCGCCAGATCATGGCCAATATTCCGGACGGCCCAATCAACGTGATCGATCCGAAGAGCACCCTCCCCGCCAAAGAGCGCGTGCTCATGAGCATGGAGGAGCTGATCCACCACTTTATCATTTCGACTCAGGGCATCGATGCTCCTGCGGGCGAAGTTTATTTTGCAGCTGAGAATCCGAAGGGTGAACTCGGCTTTTACATCAACAGCAAGGGCGGCGGCGTTCCTCACCGCCTGAAGATTCGCAGCCCTTCTTTCATCAACCTCAGCATCCTTGGCAAACTTCTGCCCAACCACCTGATGAGCGATGTCGTTGCGATCCTTGGCAGTCTCGACTTCGTCATGGGCGAAAGTGATCGCTGATCTGGTGACCATCCGTATTTCGTTATTCTGTTTGATTGCCACCGCAGCTCACCCATTTCTTCATGACCATCTCACCTGAACTCGATAAGAAAGCCGAAGAGGCGATCTCGCACTACCCGGCCGAGCACAAGCGCGCGGCCTCGCTTCCACTTCTTCATCTGCTCCAGCATGAGTTTGGCTACGTCTCGGAGGAGAGCGTGAAGTGGGTTGCGGATAAGCTCGGACTCGAGCCTATCAATGTTCTGGAACTGGTAACGTTTTACCCCGGTTTTCGTCAGTCTGCGCCAGGAAAGTTCCACATCCGCGTGTGCAGAACCTTATCCTGCGCAATGGCAGGTAGCTACGAGCTGATGGAGTCGCTCTGCAAGGCCACCCAGATCGACCGCTCCGGGACATCCCACCAAAACCCGATCGCCGTGAGCCCGGACGGCAAGTTCAGCATTGAATTTGCCGAGTGCCTTGCCAGCTGCGGCACCGGACCGGTATGCATGGTCAACGACGATTTCCATGAGTCCATCAAACCCGCTGAAGCGGCCAAACTGGTCGAAAACTACCGGGCAAAAGCCTGATCGATCCGACACCTTTTCTCCTACTTATAAGCCCATGGCCGACATCCAATATCTCGAGGGAAAGAAACCTCACGCGAAAGAGCACCGACTGATCTTCAGGAATATCGATCGCGTGGGCTGGAATCCCAGCATCGACAAATACATGGAGGAAGGCGGCTACGACCAGCTCAAGAAAGCGGTCAAGATGGAGCGTGCCGACATTACCAACGAGGTCAAAGCTAGCGGCCTGCGTGGGCGCGGTGGTGCGGGATTCCCGACTGGCCTCAAGTGGACGTTCATTCCTCCCACCAACACCAAGCCTGTCTACCTGATCTGCAACGCAGACGAGTCAGAGCCAGGCACGTTCAAAGACCGCTACATTCTGCATCAGGATCCGCATCAGCTGATCGAGGGAATGGTGATCGCCAGCTATGCCGTGGGAGCGAAGCTGGCTTACATTTACGTCCGGGAGGAATTCCCGGAAGCGGCTCAGATTCTAGAGAAAGCGATCGCTGAGGCACACGAGAAGGGATTTCTCGGCAAGGATATCTGCGGCACTGATTTCGAGCTGGAAATTTACGTTCATCGTGGCGCAGGCGCCTATATTTGTGGCGAAGAAACCGGCCTTATTGAATCCCTTGAGGGCAAACGCCCCTACCCGCGCATTAAACCGCCGTATTTCCCGGCCGCGCTCGGACTGTGGATGAATCCAACGATCGTGAACAACGTAGAATCGCTCTGCCACGTGAAGCACATTATCGAGATGGGTGGCGAGGAATACGCCAAGCTTGGAACGCCGCGTAATACCGGAACGCGCATCCTCTGTGTCAGCGGTGACGTGCAGAAGCCGGGGTATTTTGAAGTCCAGGTGGGCAAAGTGACACTTGGCGAGGTGATCAATGACATGTGCGGGGGCCTGAAGCTTGGTCGCAAACTGAAGGCAGTGATTCCAGGCGGGAGTTCAGCCAAAGTATTGCGTGCAGACGAGAAGTTTAAAGTGAAGCGCGGCGAAGATACGGTCGAGCTGAACATCGAAGACATTCCGATGGACTTCGACACGCTCGCTGCCTGTGGATCGATGGCCGGATCCGGCGGCGTCATCATCATGGACGACAGTCGCTCCATGGCCTGGGTGCTGAACAACCTCAACAACTTCTACGCGCACGAAAGCTGCGGACAGTGCACCCCTTGCCGCGAAGGCTCGCTCTGGATGAAAAAGATCACGGACCGCATTGTTCGCGGTGAAGGCACGCCAGAGGATGTCGACACCCTGGAGTCCGTGGCCTACAACATCGACGGCCGCACCATCTGTGCCTTCGGCGAGGCGTGCTCATGGCCGACAGAAAGCTTCGTCGCAAAATTCCGCGATGAACTGGTTGGCACGACAAAGGTTGAGAATCGCGGAAAACTGGCAAACCCGGAGGCGGCGCTTGCTGCAGCAGGATTGAAGTAATGGGTAAGTATGCCGACGAACGGGTGCTTGTCGTCCCGCGCCCACTGTTTGATGAGCTGGGGAGCTTTCAAGGATTCTCCTCCGATGTGGAGCGTTATCTTCCCTCGTTCCTGAATCCAGAGAACAACTCATTCCTGCTGCGGGATCATGCCGAAGATGATCCTGGCCACAAGCAGATCATTCCCTACGCGATCTTCCATCACAACGGTCGGATCCTCCATTACGTCCGCGGGAGCAAATCTGGCGAGCAGCGTCTCGCCGCGAAAGGGTCGGTTGGCATTGGCGGCCACATCAACTCTGAGGATGCAGAACAAGCGTCGATCGAAAAAGACACTTACCTCACTGGAGTCGAGCGCGAGATCAACGAAGAACTCATCCTTGATGGAAATTACCGCCAGCGCCTTGTTGGTCTGATCAATGACGACAGCAACGAAGTCGGCCAAGTTCACCTCGGAGTCGTCCACGTTTTCGATCTGGAGTCCGATCACGTCCTGCCAAACGAGAACCCTATCACCGAGCTCGAATTCTTCGATCGCGAGCAACTCGCCGCCCGGCGGAAACACCTTGAAACGTGGTCGCAGATTTGCTTCGATCACCTGGACGTGATTCTGAAAGATTGATTTCCAACGCCAGATACGTTCATACCAACCTTGTCGCGCGGGACTGGCGGGCGCTTGCTGATTTCTACATCCGTACTTTTGGTTGTGAACCTTTGCCTCCTGAACGCGACTATCAGGGTGACCTGGTCGATGCAGTCACGGGCCTTCAGGGAATCCGAGTCTGCGGTATCCACTTGAAGCTGCCGGGGTTCGACAAGGGCGGGCCCACTCTCGAAATATTCGAATACGATTCGCCAGCCCAGCACGGCCCCAGTCCGATTCATCGGCCTGGATTCGCACACATTGCTTTCCTTGTCGATTCCGTTGAAGACGCGCGCCGTGAGATGATTGGCAATGGCGGTGATGCATTAGGTGAGCTTGTCACGATGACGATCGCCAATGGAGCGAAGGTGACCTTGATCTACATGAAAGATCCAGAGGGAAATATCGTGGAACTCCAGTCCTGGGAGCCCCCGCCTGCCACGGCCTCGCAAACATAGAAGAGTTTCATCAGCACTTCATTCCACAATTGCTACCACGGCACGATGTGGAACTCTTTGCTTAAACTTGCAATTCTAGGTTGTGCTCTGGTTCACCCGGTGCACGGACAGACCTACACTCTGCAGCCGACTGCCCCTCTGCACAGCGACTGGTTTTCGTTCGAAACCGTCAACCTTTCTCAAGGGCCGGATCTGGGTGCATACGAGATCTTCCGATCAAGTGATCTTCACACGTGGGAGAGGATCGCCACTGCTCATCACTTGCCCGTTCAGTTCGCGGATCCAGCCTCCACCGCATCATCACAGAGCTACTACCAGATGCGGACTCGCAAGAAAACAGAGTCTGACGACTGGCGGAACATCGTGGCGCTACCTGGTCGATATCCCGGCTTCCGCCCCATCGGGTACCCGGACATTTTTGTTTACCCTGACCTCACCAAAGTTGGATGGGGGAAATTCGTGATCGATCTAACACAACCACCAGGGCGAGTAATCTATCAGAACAGTCGGAATACACCTTTCCACTACGATTTTGCTACCCGGCACTTCGACCGCTACAAAGGTGTAAGCCACGCGGAATTTGATGCCGTTACTTTGATTCCCGGCCCAAAGCAAGAGCTGGCGCTGGGTGCCGTGATCGTAGGCAGTACTGGCGAAATCGGAGTGCAATTCGCGGGCCAGGCCCCCTTTCCTGTCGAGCAAATTGCGGAGTGGATTGCCCTCGTCGGCACCACTTTGAACCGTGCGACACCAGTTCAGCTGTTCTATGTCCCCACCTACGAGCAGTCCAGACTCTCGGAGAAGGACATCGCATACCTGGCCGATCAAAACATCCCGGTTGCCAACGCTGATCGCTGGCGTCCTGGAAATTCCGTCTACGCACCGGGATGGGCCGTGGGCACATTGAAAAATTTTGCCGCCGATGAGATTGCCGGAGCTTTTGCCGATGGGCGCCTTCAGTCTTCTGATATTCTCATGATCGATTCCACACCGGCTGAGTTGCCTCCGGTCGCAGGCATCATTTCACTCTCTCCCGCCACTGACAATTCCCATGTTGCCATCCTCGCACGCTCAACGGGAATTCCCTTCGTCTATTTGCGGGATGAAAATGATCGCGTTCTTGCAGCATCCCACGCGGGTAAAGACATCTATTTCTCTGCCAGCACCGGATTCTTCTTTAACAGCTCTTCCAATGCGCGGATCGATCTTGTCCCGTTCGACAACTCGGAGCCAACAGTACGGGCGGAATTATTAAAACTGAAAGAGGTGCCAGAGCTGATTTACCCAGCAAAGCAGTCGCTGGGAACCATCAGCCGCAGTGTCGATGGCCTCACACCTGATGCAATTTCACTGGTAGGGGGTAAGGCAGCCAACTACGGATTCCTCCGCAGTATCGCCCCAGAGTCAACCCCTGAAGCCATTGCGTTTGGCTTTGATCTCTGGGATCGGTTCATGGGCAATGCCGCTGCCGAGGTAGATGGCTCGCCGGCGCTAAGGGAATTCATCGCCTCAAATCTCAATGACATTACATGGCCGGTTGCGGACATGACGAAACTGAGCCAACGCCTCGAAACCATTCGCACAACGATCAAGGCGACCGATTTCACAGCCTCACAGCAGACTGACATCCTTCAGGCTCTTGGGCCCTTCGATCCTCGCACGAAAGTCCGCTTCCGCAGTTCGACGAATGTCGAAGACGGAGCCACGTTCAGTGGAGCCGGACTGTATGACAGCTTCAGCGGCTGCATCGCCGACGAAACCGATGCCGACGAAACCGGGCCTTCGGCCTGTGACTCCGATCGCGATGACGAGCAGGGCGTGTTTCGTGCCATCAAAAAGGTATATGCCAGCTTCTACAACTTGAACGCATACCTGGAGCGTCTCCGTCACGGTGTGAGTGAGACGGACGTCGGCATGGCCATACTCACGCACTATTCGTATCCAGACGACTCTGAACTCGCCAATGGAGTTGCCACCGTTGCGGTTGCCTTCGGGGATTACCGCGAAGTTAGGATCGTGACACAAAAGGGAGCCCTGTCCGTCTCAAATCCAGACGGAAATGTCGAACCGGAAATCGTTTCGGGATTTTCCAACACTCCCGTGCTCGATGCCGTCCAAATCAAACAATCTTCTCCTCTAGTATTGCTCGGGGGATCGGTCATGGATTGGATGAATGACTATTTGGATCTCGGAACGGCAATGTTAAAAGTCTACGACGCATACGCAAAACGGATTGACGCTCCCAGCCCGTTGATACTCGACTTCGAGTTTAAAAAGATTGCTCCTGACAAGCTGGTGATCAAACAGGTGCGACCAATTCCCCCAGCGCAGAGTGACGTGGGCGCGCCTTTCCTTCTCAACTCGGAATCCTACTTTGCGGTCGAGGAGGGCGAGCAGCACAACGGTTTCTTCGGACGGCACCGAGTGAAATCGCGGTGGAGATTTAAAACCAGATCTCTGCGTCTGATCAATGATGCGCAAGATCAGTCGTTTCTAAGTTCCGTAACTCATGAATGGAATAATGGAACCGAAATCAAGAGCACCACGACACCAGTCAATCAGCTGGTTGACTATCAGTATCGCCAGGAAGAGAGCCACCTCTACCATTCATGGAAAGAAACGATCGGTGGCGAAACAACGGTAGTCACGTTAACAATAAGCGATCTACCCACGGAGAAAGATTTGACCCTGGCACCGGTAGTAACTCTTGATCACCTGTCGCTGGGGATCACACTGAATTACTCTGCGAGCAAACCAGAGCTTGTTTATGATTTCGAGCTTGGCCAGATACTTGGCACCACTAAATCTGACTACGGACGGCTGTCGCTGGACACCTCCTCGGCCCCCGCCTCTCCACTGGCATCTCTTCAGACACGGGAGTTGACCAGTCAGAATGCCGAAGTGAAAATCAATACTGAGTTCTATTGGCCGCCAGCACCAACAGGCCCCACTGCTGGGTACACTGCGCCAGCTCAGAAGTGGGTCAGCACCACAATCACCGGAATCCTTGAAGAGCCCTTTACCATTCAAGGCTATTACGCACAAACCTACATTCCGGGCCACCACAATTTTACTGAGAATTTCATCTTTGAGCCCGCCCGTGATTTGAACCTTTCCCCGCAAGTTCTGGAAGCACTTGCAGCTAAAAACGTGCAGTACATTCTCGGACGAAGCGGAGATGCGAATGTGCCTGCCCTTGAATTCTTCGGTTTCGACGGCTCGCTGCGAGAATCTCTTTAGTACCGCGCGGCAGTGCGATCTGTGCGATCTTACCGACCCGAATTTCGGCTCGCCTTTTCCAGGCTGTCCCGCATAGACTTCTTTCCCCTATGAAGACTCCACTCATCCTACTCTTAGCATACCTGAGCCTCGTCCCCGCAGCGACAGCTCAAGGAATATCATTCTTCTTTCCAGCCGGACAACTGAGCGGAGAAGACCGTTTTGGCAACAGCCACACCGTCACGCCCAGCGACCCGGGCACTCCAGAAGAACCTATCACGCTGGACGATGTCATCGAGCCACTCCCATTTGGTGACGATGACTTATTCGGAGTGGCCATTGAAGAAGACAACAAGTGGCTCATCTATGAAGTGTTCGGAGATGCAATGCTCGTTTCGAACGGGCCCGGAGGCTTGGAAGACTCGCCCGAGCTTACCATGAACATCACGGTAAAAATCGGAGGTAAATATGAGGTGGTTCTGAATTTCCTTGATGAGCGGGACAACCCGGGAGCAGGCCCTATCATGGCTGCGCTCGGTGATGATGAGTTGAAGTTGTACTCTGAAGAAAATGCCACACCAAAGACTGGAGGAACATCCCCCGGTTACCCCGGAATTGATGCAACCACTCAGGGAGTGATGTGGTGGGAGACCGTCACACTCGGCGAAGTACAAGTGGAAGCCGGCGGCAATGTAAAGGTTCGCATTGACGACACCACATCGGACTTTGCCGATCCCTGGATCACATCGACGTTCCAAGGCATCACGCTGCGAGCGATCGAACTCGATGGTGCAATCTCAGAGATCCAGGTGAGCCCGGGTGCCTTTGACTGGGTAACAGATTCAGGGGGCAATCAGTTCAAAACCGGCCCAGTTGATCCCGATTTGACAATCGACGACTGGCTCACTGACAATGCGAATTCAAGCTCTGACGGTCTCTGGAACATTCGCCAGGGGTTGGGAACTTACGGCCCGATTCTGGAGTCCTTTCCGCTCAGTGGAGATGATGCTCCGACACTGCAAACCTCGGTCATTTTTGCTCAAAGTGGAATTTATGATGTCTTCCTCAATCTCGGGGACACTGGCGCGGTGGATCCTGATGAGAACGAAACAAACTCAACACCGCTGAATTTCGCATTTGAAGGAGAGGAGTTTACCCGCTGGCACGCCAACGACGGCGTATTCAAGGGTACACCCGGCTACAACGATTACGAAATGTCAGTAGGGCAGATCACCGTTCCCGCAGGTGAAGTCATCAACTTTCTGATCGATGACGTGCAGGATGGAACGGCCTCCAGGTCTGTGTATCTCGGATTGCGCTTTGAACTTGTCGAAGCGGGCCTGGCTCCCCTGCCGTTTCAAATCAGCAGCCTGGTAAAAGGTGCCGACGCAGTTACGCTCAGCTGGGCCTCACGCGCCAACAGGGAATACATTGTAGAGTTCTCACCAACTCTGACGCCTGACAGCTGGATCGAACTTGATGACGGGGTAGCGTCTGAAGGCGATGTGACCACCTTTTCCGATCCTGTGGCGACACGGGTGAATGCCGAGACAGGGTGGTACAGGGTCCGGCAAAACTAACTGCCCGGACTCTGAAGAAATTTATTAGAATGGGCAGAAAAGGTTTGTCTTCCTCTGTGCTTGTCCACAGGGTCGTAGGCCATGATCATTTTTGGAACGCGAGGAGTTACCACATCACCGGAAAGCGGGAGTTTCCATTGTCCAAGCTGTGGGCTTGGCTCCCCGTTCAAGTGGAAACGGGTGCGAAATTTTTTCACCCTCTATTTCATTCCGCTGATTCCGCTAAACAAAATCGGGGAATACATTGAATGCCAAAGATGCAAGGGCACATATAATACCGAGATCCTTTCCTACGACCCGCAAAAACACGCACTGGAAATTGAGGCACAGTATCAGACCACCATGCGGCAGGTGATGATTTCGATGCTTCTGGCTGACGGCACTGTCGACAACGCGGAGATCCGTGAACTGCAAGCGATCTTCGCTGAAATGACTGGTCGACAACTTGACGACACCAGCCTTCGACAGGAAATCAGCCAGATCCAATCGCAGGGCGGCAACGCCATTCAATCGCTGACAGCCGTGGCGGGCGTTCTCAATGACCACGGCAAAGAAAAGGTAATCGAGGGAGCCTACCGGATCGCCGCCGCAGACGGAACCGTGGCTCCCGAAGAGCAACAGTTACTCGGAAAAATCGCCGAGATGCTGGGGCTCAGTGCCGCACATTTCAAAGGGCTGATGGCCACTCTAATGTCAGGCGAGCGCATAGGCCCTCCAGCGACTGGCCAAATTGAAGACAACCGACCAAATACGCCCCCTCCGCTGCCAGGTTAATGGAAAGGGTGTCCGAAAGAGCCGCAGCCATCCATGGTGGCTTGGCTAGTATTCTATGGATCGGAGCGGGTGGAGGAACATGCGCAGCCGTTGTATTCGGAGCCTTGCTGGCCGGATGGACGTGTTGCGAAAGTAAGAGCCAGTCGCAAAGAAACGACCATTGCTCTCCCCGCCACCTCGTCCGCGAAATGCTGTACGGCACATCCCTCCTTGGTTTGGTAATAGTCTGCGCCATCACGCAGCAACTGCGGTGGGCGATCGCCATGCCCGGAACCCTCCTCTTTATGATCGGCACCCAGCTACGAGCAGAAGCGATCAGGCAGCTGGCAACAGATTTTCACAACACCGTGAAACTATCACCATGTCAGGAACTGAAGACGATTGGGATCTACCGCTACCTGAGACATCCGTCGGAAACAGGAAATCTGTGCATCGCAGCCGGGCTGGCCATGTTTTCGGGCTCTGCCTGTTCGGCATTCTTTTTCCTTCTAGCAATACTGCCGCAGACACTCCTGCGAGTACAAGCGGAAGACACCCTGCTCGGCGAAGCATTTGGCAAAGACTTTATCAACTATTCACACCAGACACCGGCGCTGCTGCCCTGGTTTACGAAGCCGAAATTCTAACCACTTAAAGACATGGATCAACCACCACCTATTCCTCCCGCTCACGGTCAACCCTCGGATTTCTCGTATCAGGGCAATGCCACCGTTTCACTCAATCCCAGAACCAGCCGACTCTCGATCGCCTGCCTCGTTCTGGGTATCGCCAGTGTGCCTCTGGTATTTCTTTGTATCGGTCTAGGTACCGGAGTTATGAGCATGATCCTCGGACTGGTGTCCCTCATCGTAATCCGGGGCAGCAAAGGCAGGCTCAAGGGTAAGTGGGCCAGCATCGCCGGAATATCTCTCTCCCTCGCAGCCTTTGTCATCTATGGGACAGTCGCAAATCACTGGCAAAACAATCCAACTGAAGTAACTCCGGCCAGTCCTGCGGCTGCCGCCATGCACGAGGCGGAGATGAACATCGCCGGAGCGAAGGGCGGCGTAGCGCGCGGCAATTCTGCGGAAGCCATCTCACTTGCGTCCGCATACTCCAAACTGCTTGGCACATTGAACGAAGAATACTTCGTGCGCTCGAAAGAAGCCCGGGGCCCGTCACTCACAGGCGGAAAGTTTCTGGTTCATTGCCACCTGGCAAAAGGCAAATGCGCATTTCTCGTCCACGTTCCCAGTTACCGAAAGTACGAAGACGGCGCAAAGGAGCAGCTTGCCGGTCTCGCCTGGATGGCCGCGCACCAAGTGGTCGCCAGTGCCCCGGAAAGCGTCCCGCAGGGTGCAGACCTAGGAGTTGGTTTGCGTGGTGTCCTGCTCTACGGAGCCATCATGGTCGGCACCGTCGATATCAACGCCGACGATCCAGAAAGTCTGATCATCTACAACGGCCAGGACGAAAACCACCTGGAGCCGTTCTTTGCTCCAGCAGAAGAAGAGTTTTCTGGCACAAACCCCATGCCAGGAGACGACATGCTCACGATCGAAACGCAACCTGAGGCTGACGACCAGTGACCGACGAACAGAGCAATCTCAAAATCACACAATTTAAGAGAAACGCCCTGACAATCGATGATTGTCATCCAGCAACGAAATACCGATAACGATTTTGCAGGTTTTCGGGGAATAATTGGAAGCTTGGCTACCTCCCCTCTAGAAGCACAATGACGCGACAGATAATGATTACTTGTTCACGCCCCACTCGCCTTCGATTAGCATCGCTTGCCAGCCTCATCGCTTCTACAGCACTGGTAGCGCAGGCCGAACCACAGCCGGAATTCTCTCTGCCCGACGTGAATCCAGGCTCAGCCCGCTCCGGCCAGGTGATTTCTCCCAGACAATATACCCAACAGATCACGGTCTGGTACTTTGGGCGAGAGTGGTGAAGCACCTGCCAGAGCCAGTTTGGCTCTCTGGACGCGATCGCTCAAGAACTCGATGGACAGACTGATTTGCCGATCAAGGTGATTGGCATCCACGACCTGGGCCAATCCACTAATCCCCGGATGTATACCGGTCGAAAATCCAGTTGGCTACGGGAAGATGAAGCGAACCGGCCGTGGCAGACCTGGCGGGTTCCCGTTTCATCCCGTCCGGCGCAGGAAGTTCAGTGGCGCGACGTGGTGATTCTCGATGAGAACAACGAATTCTATGCGGTACAGAATTTGACAGAAGAGACACTGAGCAACGGCGCTAACCGGGATAAGCTGAAGAGTATTCTGCTCGCTGCAGCGACCATCTCCGACACAGACATCGACGGCATTCCCGACCGCTGGGAGTTTCAGCACCTTGGGGGTATCAACAACGGAGCCGCAACCCGCTTGTCGACAGGACAAACGGCACTTGTCGCCTACGCAACTTCACAGCCGCCCTCCGATTTCCGACCTGAGCGCAACGTGCTTGTGTCAGTGGTCACTCAAGCCGATGGACGCTTTCTTGAGATGCAGTTTAGGAGACGACTCGGCGGCGAAGGCCAGCGTCTCATCTACCAGCCACAGTTGTCGACCGACGGCGAGACGTGGTCGTCTGATCCGGACAACTGGTCAGAAATCTCAGCGACCAACCCGTGGGATGGAAGCGGCACGGAAATCGTTCGCATCAGAACGACAGCCCCTGAAAGTACACCGTTGCTGCTTGGCCGAATTAAAGTGGAATCTCCCCAGTAACTGTAACGAAATCATGGGCAGCATCTACAACCGGGCAGCGTTCGCGTTTGCACTGATCATAACATTCTCGATTGTCACCCCTGGCATCTCGAGCGCACAAGACTCCAGTCTGAACAGGAGACAAAGCGGATTACTCGCCCCATTGATTCGACCTGACTTGGGCGGCCAAGTCCGCGCGCTCTCCACAGAATCCGCTGCCAGCGCTTCGTCATCCCCAGTCACAGGCATTGATGACTACGGCGAACAGGAAATCCTGGTCCGTGTGGATGACTGGCAACCATGGTCATTCGGCTCTAGCCTTGGGTACGAATATCAGACGAATGCCGCGTTGGGCACCAAAACCGAGGTAGAGGATTTTCTGTTTCGTGAATCCGCCTCCGGCCGGGGCACCTTTTCCGTAAGCGACACCATGTACATTGACGCCGGGCTACAGCAGCAACTCTATCGGTACGAAGACCTGGATCTGCTCGATTTCGACCGACTGGACACGGATGCTGGAATCCTCTGGGTACTGCCGCAATCACTGCCATCCTGGCTCGCGGGGGCAGTGCTTACCTTGAAGGGTGACTGGTATCGCATGTCCCAAGCCGGAGACTTCAGCGAAGAACTCTTCTCAAATGCAGGCGTGAGCGCTGGACTCTTGAAGAGCATCGCGCTGGGCAGAAACCAGTCCCTTCTACTCAGCGGAACCGCAGATGTCAGTCTCTACGCGAGCGATGACGTCGCCAGACGACATGAGTATGCAGCACTCGCGGCATGGCAGGCGCGCTGGTCTCCCCGCTGGGAAAGCAGCATCTTTGTCAGGGCAGCCCTGTACGACTACAAAGCACATGACGACTGGAACACAACGATCGCCGCCAGTGTTGACTACCGTCTTACCTCCTGGTGTCGCCTCGGCATCAGCAGCAATCTCATATTCAATGCCTCCGACGTAGACGCGTTCGATTACGAAAACGTCGGTGTAGGCGCAAACCTTCGAATGGCCGTCCGCTTCTAATGATGATACGTCTCTCCCCACTCAGCGGGCTCTTGCTCATCTGCGTCACCTTCGGCATGATCCGACCGGCGGATGCAAAGCGGAACATGACGGTCACATTCGGCTCCGTTACTTCAGATGGGAGCAGCTTTCGACCCGGTGCAGGACTATCACGGGCCACCGCGATCTCCACTGATGCCACTACCCCGGCCGAAGTGTTGATGCCTACTGGTGCGACGCTGCGGCTTGGCAGAGCGACAACGGCAAGCATTTACGATGATACCGCAGACGTATTTGTCGGCACCGTTCTCTTCAGCAGCGCCAGTGGAATACTTGGCCGACGCGTGGAAGCGATGGCGGCTGGACCGCTGGAAATTTCCTGCAACGGTAGTGTGCTGGTCTCAGTAAATGGCAACACCACCAAGATCACCTGCCTAGAGGGAAGCGCCGTAGTACGAGTGCGCGAACGACGGAGGCATTTTCTTGAGCTGGAAGCAGGAAATATGGTGATGTTAGGTAACGACGCCGTCGAAATCCCCGTGCCCGTCGAAATTGATCTCGAACGATTGACCCGGACTGGCGGACTCCTAGGATCGCCCTTCGGCGAACTCCGTACAGAGCAGCGGATCCGCAAGGCCA
The DNA here is from genome assembly GCA_020439995.1 of Verrucomicrobiia bacterium. Lineage (GTDB taxonomy): Bacteria > Verrucomicrobiota > Verrucomicrobiia > Verrucomicrobiales > DEV007 > JAGROY01. The sequence goes on along the minus strand of JAGROY010000247.1, from coordinate 12,546 downwards.
TCGATAAGCAACAGCGAGCCATGGCAAAAGGCAAGCTTCTTGCGTCAAGTGTGACCGTCAGTGGATCCGGTGGCGAAACTTCGGTCGGCGACAGCCCATCCGGTGGTGGCCAATCCGATTCAGCAGGCAACAGTGGATCAAGCTCGGGTTCTTCCTCGGGAGGAGGAGGCAGTAGTGGCGGAGGCGGCGGTGTCGCCTCAACGGGAGGCAGCCTCAGTTCCGCGACCGCCTGCGCGTGAAGCAGCAATTCGGTGCCGGTCGGCACCATCGGAGCACCAGACGCAAATCGGCTTGCACAAATTTCTAATGGCAGCACAACCGCGCGATCATCTGGCCAACGGGAGCCCATCGAACGATCGGTCGTTGGCGGAGGCACTGTCGAAGGAGTGTCGCTGGGAGCCGACGAAAACCGGGGCGATCTTAACAACGACTCCGAACAACCCGTCGTCATCACCGTCAGCGACTCCGCCGATCTCAACGCACTGGCTCAGGCGGTGGCGCTTGCCTCATTCGGTGAGAATATCGAAGTGGAGAATTCTACATTCGTGCGCTCACCAGGAGGCATCAATATCGATGCCGGCACCATCTTTGAACGCACCCTTACATTGCGCAGCAGCACCTTTGCTGCCGACGTCATTAAGGCTCGCGGATTTCAAAATGGTGGCCGCAATGCACTCGTCATCGACGGCTCACGCTTCGATGCGTCCACACTTGTCCGGCTGTATGCCGAAGGCGCGGCAACGCTTCTTTTCCGTGGCGACGTGGAAATCAACTCTCCGCTTGTACAACTCGCGGGACAGACGGTTCGTGTTGATGCAGGTGGCAAAGTCCGGGCGGGCGGAGCAATTAACGTGAACGCCACAAACCACCAATACGATGTAGCCGGATTCGGAACCATCGAAGCAGCAGGCTCGAAAACTCGGGCCCCCTATGATTCCCGCCCCCGCTATTGATTTATTAAAATGCTTCGCTCCGTTACGTTATTAATCAATATAAACCACTAATACATAATACATTAGGCACATAAAACCAAAAAAGTGGATGTGACGGAAGAAAAATCTCTGGAATATTGTAAGGTTTCTTAAGTGAGTGGGTATCTGTAGGCAACACCCCATGTCACCCTTAACAATACGACCTATGTTTAGACCTTTTATTGCTTGTGCTCTCATTGCTTCCGCTGGTACCGCCTCGGCGCAGAACTACACCGATGCCCAGTTCTTCCTCGACTACAAGGGCCCGTCAACGGACTCGTACTCCATGACCAGAGTCGGCCGCAAGATTTACGTCGGCGGAGGTTTCCTCGATACAGCAGGGAAACCCGACCTCAAGAATCTTGCCCGGTTCAACCTTGATACCGAATCATGGGAGCAAGTTCCAGGCATCAATAGCAATCACAGAAACTTCGTTCGCTCATTGCACAAAATGGATGACGGAACCCTGGTGGTTGGCGGAGATTTCACTTCGATTGGTGGTGTCGCTGCCCAAAAGGTTGCTCTTTTTGATCCAAAGACTGACACGTGGTCGCAGCTTCTCGATACCTCTGCCGGTGACGATTCAACGGGACCGCAAGGAGGCGGTGTTCAGTCTATCACCTCTTCAGGTGACTACATTTACATCGGTGCCGACATCCTTTGGAATACCGACAATCCTGACTGGAAACACGTTCGCCGCTACAACACGGTCACTAAAAAGTGGAGTTCTGCCGGCCTGGGACTCGATGAGACAGTGCACACCATGACAACGGATGCCGTAGGCAATGTGATCGCAGGTGGCGGATTCACCAAATCCGGAACTACCGAAATCGCGGCTCTCGCGATGTGGAACGGCAGTGCCTGGTCGGAAATCGGCGGCGGCGTCGATGGGTTTGTCCGTGCTGTAGCCATTGCTCCGGATGGGCGACTTTTTGTCGGTGGCCAGTTTACCAGTGTAGGAGGTCAAACTGCCAACAACATCGCCGCCTGGAACGGCACATCCTGGGATACGCTGAATGGCGGAGTTCTGGCCAGCGACAGCGTAAACGGAGTATTCGGAATGTCGATCGACCAGAAAGGCCGTGTCTACATTGCAGGAGAATTTGATCGCGCTGGGGCAGACAATTCGCCTCTTAATAACGTTGCTCTCTGGGATGGTTCAGGAAGCTGGCGTGCTCTGGGATCCGGACTAGGCAAGTCCAGCACTCAGATCGTTCAGTGTGTGTACGCCCTCGGTGACGACGTCTACTTCAGCGGTGTGTTTGCCGATCCCAACGGATCCCCCAATGCCAAGAAAAACTTTGCCCGCTGGAATGCGACCAGGGATTTCACCGATTACCTTCCGGGACTCGGGGGCCTGGAGAGAAGCTTCTCCATCAAACGGGATGGCAACGATTTAATTGTAAGTTTCGAAACGATCAGTGGAGTCAGTTACGTCCTTCAGGGCAGCGATTCGAGCCTGGGTGGTTGGCGCAACGTAAGCGCGTCCAACAATGGAGTCGATGGCCGAACTTACACATTCACCATCCCGATGGCCAACTCATCGGCGTACTACCGCGTGCTTGCTGATTGACGGATTCTCAAAATCGGAACGATTGCTTCGACTTCAAAGGCCAGCGCTCGCAATGAGTCGCTGGCCTTTGTGCGTAAACCTTACCCAAACAGCAGTTTGATCGCCATCACCAGCAGCGCGATGTAGAGCACACGACGAATGAAGCCCTCCCCTTTTGTGACACTCAACTGTGAACCGATCCAGCCACCAAGCGAATTTCCCACTGCAAGGCAGAGCCCGGTGACCCACCAGATCTTGCCATGGATAATGAACACAATGAGGGCAGCCAGGGTAAACATACCAACGACGAACACTTTGTGCATGTTGACCCGAACGAGATCGAGTTTCATTAACTTGCTCAACACCGCCATGATTAAGAACCCGACCCCAGCTTGAATGAATCCACCGTAAAATCCCACACCGACCATCGCGATGTGTCCCCAGATCCATCGCGAGCGGTTGAGTGAAACCGAGCCCGCCGTCTTCACTGGAGCAGCGTGCTTCGCCTCCTCCTTCGATCGCTGCTGCACCGCCATCAGGACGATCACCGCAATCATCACCACCGCTAGAATTCGGTTGAATGTTTCTCCCCGGACGAGCACCCCAGCCTGGGCTCCCAGCACACTGCCGGGAACGGCAGCTAGTGCCAGGGTGAAACTCAGGCGAAAATCCGAGAATCCCTTTTTCCTGAATCCCGAAACGGCAGTCACATTCTGCGCAAATATCGCGACGCGATTCGTCCCATTCGCCACCGATTCTGGAATGCCGAGGAAAATCATGACTGGCAGTGTCAGCAATGATCCTCCGCCTGCGATGACATTCAGTACGCCGGCAAGGATGCCCATTGATGCGAGAAAGATGAGTTGCCAGATTTCGAGTTGCATGTGTCAGCCAAATCATCACAGATTGCCGCTTCCTGGCAAGCATCGTTCGAGCCAGCGTCCTCCCAAACCCTGACATGCTTCCATTCTACATCGCTGGCCCTACCGGAAGCGGCAAAAGCGCCGTGGCGGTCGAGCTTGCCCTGCTGTGCAATGGCGAGATTGTCAATTGCGACGCCTTTCAACTGTATAAGGGAATGGAGATCCTCACGGCGAAACCGAGTGCGGCAGATTGCGCGCGCGTGCCACATCACCTCTACGGCATCATCGACAGCAGCTCAGACTTTGATGCCGCCTCCTACGCCTCGCTGGCGAACGCTTGTATCAATGAGATCGCAAGTCGTGGAAGTCTTCCCATTGTCGTAGGTGGAAGCGGACTCTACATGAAAGCACTGACGCATGGCATGTCTCCCCTGCCCTCTGGAGACGCGGAGCTGCGAACCCGTTTGAGCGAGATGGGATTGGCGGAAAAAGTGACGTGGCTTAGTCGGCTCGATCCGGTCGGCGCCGCGACAATCGACTTGCAGAATTCCCGCTACGTTGAGCGAGCTCTGGAGATTTCCATTTTGTGCGGAAAGCCAGCATCCCAACTCAAAACTGACTGGGCATTGCAGGAGCCGGTTTTCCGTGGTGTAGTACTGCACTGGGAAAGGGACGCGCTTGTTGATCGGATTGGAGCCCGAACACTGGCGATGGCTGAACGCGGCCTGGTACCCGAGGTTGCGGCGCTTCAGGAACTATCAAAGACGGCCGTAAAAGCGATCGGCATTCGCGAGATCCGAGCGTACCTCGCCGGAGAAACGACCTTGGAGGCAGCCCTGGAAGCCATGCAAGTGTCGACCAGGCGGTATGCCAAACGCCAGCGCACCTGGTTTCGACGTGAAAAAGGCTTCCAAAGCGTTTGCTTGAGCCCGGGTGAAGATGCTAAGTCAACGGCAGATACCATCATTTCACTGTTCCCAGACTTACCAGCAAATGACTCCCGACCACCGCATTCACATTGACCTTGGTGCCCGCAGCTACGATGTCCTCGTCGGCTGCGGCTTACTGGCAGAAACAGGATCGTTCGTGAGCGAGGCATTCAAGGGCAAAGCGATGGGAGCCTGCGTCATTGTCAGCGATTCGAACGTCGGCCCACTCTATCGCGAGATCGTCGAGAGCAGCCTGCGCACCACCGGCTTCACGCCCGCCTATATTGAGGTCGCTGCAGGCGAAGCCTCTAAGTCCATGACATGCGTTGAAACCGTATGCCGCCAGATGGCCCAGGCCGGGCTCGATCGCGGATCGTTTCTGGTAGCGCTGGGAGGCGGCGTTGTAGGAGATCTCGCTGGCTACGCGGCGGCCATCTTTTTCCGGGGAATTCCTTACGTGCAAATCCCGACTTCCGTGGTGGCGCAGGTCGATAGTTCGGTCGGCGGCAAGACAGGTGTCAATATGCCTGAAGGCAAGAACTTGATCGGCTGCTTCCATCAGCCAAAGCTCGTTCTGGCGGACGTCGAAACCCTCCGTTCACTCCCAGACCGCGAGTATCGCGAAGGATTTGCCGAAGTCATCAAGCACGCAGGCATCCGCGATGCCGGCATGGTGGAAATGATCGATGCCGCAGCTTCGGTTGATGACCGTGCAAGCCTTGGCGAACTCATTGCGCGCAATGTCAGGATCAAGGCCGACGTCGTCATGGAAGACGAGCAGGAACGCTCCGGCACACGCGCGCTTTTGAACTTCGGTCACACCATCGGCCATGCCATTGAATCCTCCGCCGGATACGGAGAGCTGCTGCACGGTGAGGCGATCAGTATCGGATTGGCTGCGGCGATCTACCTTTCACGCAAACTTGCAAACCTTTCCGAGGCCGATGCAACTACACTGCTCGACTTGCTTGAAAAGTTTGAATTGCCTCTGACCATCGGCCCCGAACTGGATAACGAAACCATTCTTTCGGCAATGAGGAGAGATAAAAAATTCGACGCGGGTGAGATCCGGTTTGTGCTGGCTCAGGCCGTGGGTTCGGCATTTGTGAGTGATCAAGTGACGTGGAAAGACATCGAGGAAGCAGTCAGCGCAGTGCGGGCTGGCTGATCTGCTATGACGACTGATGAAGCCTACATCATCCTGAACTTGCTGCCGCAAGTGGGAGCAGCCCGGGTGCGCAAACTACTGGAGGCGTTCGGCAGCCCACAGGCGATCCTTTCAGCTTCAGCGGATCGAATCCGCAGTGTCAGCGGCTTCGGCACCGAGCTGGCTCGAACGATTTGCAGCTGGGAAGAGACGATCGATCTTGGGCGGGAACTTGGCCGGATTCAGGACGTAGGGGCTCACATCGTCACCTGGGACAGCCCGGACTATCCAGAAATGCTGCGGGAAATCCCATCGCCCCCCTTGGTACTCTACGTCAGAGGGACGCTGGAAAGACGCGACCGCCACGCCGTTGCCATTGTGGGGTCCCGCCGTGCCACCTCCTACGGCTTGACCTGCGCGAAGAAACTGGGCTTCCAATTGGCTCACGCCAACGTCACCGTTATCAGCGGTCTTGCGCGCGGCATCGACACTGCCGCTCACGAGGCAGCCCTCGCTGCAAAGGGTCGCACACTGGCAGTCATCGGCTCTGGCCTGGGAAAACTTTACCCTCCCGAAAACCAGGCGCTTGCGGATCGCATCGCCCACTGCGGCGGCGCAGTGGTCACCGAGTTTCCAGTAGACTATCCGCCAGACAAACAATCGTTTCCATTGCGCAACCGCATCGTCGCCGGCTGGGGCCAAGGAGTGTTGGTGGTGGAGGCACCGAGACGCAGCGGATCCCTGATCACCGCCGGACAGGCGCTTGACTACGGGCGCAATGTCTACGCCATCCCCGGACCGATCGACCGCCCCACGTCTCAGGGAACGAATGCCCTGATTCAAAACGGTGCGAAACTGGTAACGGACGTCGGAGATGTACTGAACGACATGGAGATGCTCTTTCCTGAGATTCGCGAAGAACGAAACTCTTCAGGCCCGACAAAGTTGGCGCCACCTGCAAATCTGACCGTTGAAGAGCTGGCGATTTACGACTTTCTTGAGGCCAGCGAAACTCAACTGGATGATATTATCGCTGCGATTGGACTGGCACCCGCTGTCGTCTCCAGCACCTTGCTTCGATTGGAGATGAAGCGGCTCGTGAAGCAGTTGCCTGGAAGCCATTTCGTTAAGTTAGTGTGACTTACCCTGAAATCAGTCCTCGAAAATAGTGGAATTGATGGCACGTTAAGGAAGAAAACCGTAAGAGTTACGGCTGAGTGACGAATTGTTACACATTTCATTGAAGAAAAACGAGTCAGAACCGTCCAACGAAGTAGGAAAAGCACCCGCATCGAAGGATGCAGTGCCGCTCCCGTCAGCGCCTGATGCTGGGGATGCAGAGGAAACTCTGGACACTGAACTGGTTTTGCAGGCACAGGCGGGAGATCCGAGAGCGTTTGAAGCGCTCGTAAACCGCTATCGCGGAAAGGTTTATGCAATGATCTACAACATGATTCACAACGACGCGGATGCCTGGGATCTCGCGCAGGACACCTTCCTCAAAGCATGGAAGGCACTGCCGGGATTCGAGGCGCGTTCCAGCTTCTACACCTGGCTGTACCGCATCACTCACAATGTCACCTACGACTGGATGCGGAAGAAAAAGATCACGTCGGGCGGAATTGAGTTTGACGATACCATCCGCTTTCAGGGGATCGAAGCGGCATCCCGCACCACCCCTGCGGCTGCCGATGCACCTGATATCGGCATGGAGCGCTCGGAACTGGGCGGTCGCATCCGTAATGCGATCGAGCAACTTTCACCAGACCACAGAGCTGTCATTTTGCTTAAAGAAGTCGAGGGTCTCAAGTATGAGGAGATTGCCGCCAGCCTCGAGTGCTCCGTGGGCACCGTGATGTCGCGCCTTTTCTACGCCCGCAAGAAACTTCAAATGCTTCTCGCAGATGTCTATGGCAACGGCCAGGACGGCGAGCTGAACTCAGAGCCTTTACCCGACAAAAGTTAACTGCTTTCCTCAATCCATTATCCCAGCAATGAATACTAACGAACCCACCAACCACGACGAGCTGATCGCCCGCTGGATCGATGGCGAACTCAGCGGCAGTGAGATCACCGCCTTCGAGAGCCGACTGGCGAGCGATCCCGAATTCGCCGCTGAGGTCGAGGCCGTCACAGTATCGACGAGCAACCTCGGCGACCTTCTCCGCACGGAGTTTCCTGCGAGCATAGAGCCTCCCTCCCCAGAGTTGTTCAATGCCCGGATAATGAACCATATTGCGCAAGATTCGGCAACCTCAGCACCTGAGCCGGGCAACATCGTGCGCCCCGCTGCCGGCTTTTGGAGTCACGTGCCCTGGCTCATCGCTGCTGCGGCAGTGATCGTTGCCGCATTCATCGTGTTACGGAATGAGCCGGGCGGCAGCCCTCGGTCAATGATCGCTTCGTCAGAAGTATCGAACACCTATGCCCCCCGGTCGGGAGTTGAAATCCGCACCCGATTCTCCCCAGAAGCTGGAGCGACTGTCCTCAGCCTCGAAGGCCTGGATGAAATTCCGAGTTCTCACGAAATCGGAGGAGAACTGGTCGCCAGCTACCTGCCCAGTGCACCGGGCGATGCACCGGTTTTCGCTTCTATTGAAAACGGCCAGCCGGTATTCGTCCTCTTCACCGATGCGTATAACATCCCATCACTGGTGCACCTGCCGCACTGATTCGGCCAGTTACCTCACCGCATACTGAATCTCCTGTGTTGACCAGACAACATCATCAAAGCTCCTGGCGCCTCATTGTCGCAGCGGTCGTCGCACTGGTGGGACTGGCTGCGTGGTTGTCCGTGCCTCTGGCGTGTGCGCAGGACGATAAGGAAAACGATCTCAGGATCCTGCCTACCGATCTGCAAGGCAATGAGCGAATCTGGGGACTCATCCTCTACGCCACTGATGAGGAACAGACGGGAGAAGCAGCGGGCCAGGAAACTTCGAGAAAATTCCGACCGGAAGCCATCAATGGAGTGCTCGGCAAAGTCCGCAAAGCGCTGCCCCAGTTTAAGGATTTCAAAGTGCTCGGCGCTCACGATCAGAAAGTACTACGCGAGTACGCTACCTGGATAACGCCTTCCTCAGATTTTTTTCTCGCAATCGACTCAAAAGGACGCGCGAAAGAAGGCGACGGCATCAACATTTATCTCCAGCTGTGGAATCGAAAGACCGCGCCAGGAGAAGAAGACAAAGTCCTGCTCAAATCCGACGCAGTCCTCAAGCGTTCGAGCCCACTTATCATCGAAGGGCCAAAGTGGCGCAAGGGCCGGGTCATATTCGTTCTTACACTTGAATACACCGAGCTGTTCGATACTAACGTGCCGACGGAGAATTCACCGCCCACCAAGTAACCGGTAGGATCGGTTTTTCGACTGTTTTGGCTCGGAGTGAAGGCGGGAGAATCTTAAGATCTAAAGATCATCCGTCAACCCGGCTTCGAGCAACCAGCATTGAATCTCCGCGTAAAATCGCGACTGAAAATAGGCGCGCCACTGCCCCTTGGCGAAAAGATCCTCCAGCGAAAGGCCAGTGTTGTCGCTGGGCAGCTTGTATTTTTCCTGAAGCACCAGCCGCGCCTGGTTGAGAGCGCTGTACCACAGCTCCGCATGCTCGGCCTGCAGCTCGATTTCAAAGCGTTTCATCGGCAGTTTTCGGACTTGCTGCGCATGGGCCACATCCCGATCCAGCTGGTCCAGAGCGTCGTCAAACTGGCTACGCAAGTCAGGCACGACAAATTCCTTCCAATCCGCAATCGCATCGAAGTCACGCTCGTCAGCATCTGCGATTGGCTCGGGAAACAATCGCCGCTCAGCTTCGGGACAAGCGGTCGGATCCGCAGCCTCTCGGACACCGTGAAGCATCTCCAATTCTGTCTCACCCAGACCGCCTATGATGAGTTGTTTTCCGTCCTCCGACTTCGTGATGTGCATGAGCTAGTGGTCGCGACGCCTGAATCGATCAAGCCTTTTTCATCGTGGCCTGCAACTGGTAGCCTTGAAGTTGTTGCACATAAAACTCCGCCTTTTCGCGCTCGCCAGACCACACCACGCATTTCCCCTTCTGGTGGACATCGAGCATCATTTGCGTCGCCTTGGATTCAGAGTAGCCGAACACTTTCTGGAAAACCATGGTCACGTAAGGCATCAGATTCACCGGATCATTGAAGACAAGGACATTCCACGGCGTATCCTCCTCTGTGGTCGTCGCAGTATCAGTAGCCGGAGCATCTAGCACTTCGGTATCCGGATTAGCGGCAGCCAGAATCTGACCGGCCCGGTAGATGCTCGTGTCCGTTTTCCGTTTCACTTTGTTCTTTGTTTCAGTCATCGCTTAAGCACAGACGCCTAAAGAATGCTGTCCTCCTATCACATCGGAAAAGATTTTTCCAGCATCAACCAAGGCCCCCTGGCACACAGCTCGGAAGGCTTCGAAACTGCTGCCAGCGACAGACATTCCGGCTTGAAGGCGTGCGCTCCGCCATTCTGCATACAAATAAGCGGGCAGCAGATGCATCATCGGCACATGAAAAACTGCCGCCTCTGCGGCAAAAAAGGTAGCGTGATGGCCAGCGATTTTCTGCTCCAGCACGGCCGTCCGGAGCTTCTCCAGCGTTTTAATGTGGCGTGCGCCATCCATTGAAGCATAAAACTGACTTCCAGCATTGACACTCCTCTCTGCGACGTCTTCGGCCAACTGACCAGCCAGAGCTTGATCCAGTTTCATGATTTCTCTCACATCACCACGATGCGCGGCGGTGAACACTCCGATTAAATGGGGGGCCAAAATTTTTGCAAAAAGCAGCCCACGCCATTTGTCCCATTCGCTTGTCAGGTGCAGTTCATCGCCTGCACCCACCATACAAGTGAGTGGCAAATGAATATCCCCGCCCATCAAGCAAACGCGAATGGCACGCGCCAACTCGTCGGCATTGCCGCCGGTAGATTCATAGATGGGTTCACTTGGGAAGGTATCCATAGACAGACACCGAGGTTAACACAGACACCTTTGATTGCAAACCAGCCAGCCAGTCTAAAATGATCAATCTCAGGCCACATATTCTTGACAAGAATCGATGACTGTGAGTCACCATCTCCCGATGGTTACGATGATCAGCGCAATGACAAACGACCGCACGATCGGGGCGACAGGGGGTGGCATTCCGTGGCATCTGCCTCGCGATGCAGCTCACTTCCGCAGGTACACTGCCAACAAGCACATGTTGCTCGGGCGGAAAACGTTCGACGAAATGACCGGCTGGTTTACCAGCCAGACTCCGCTCGTCCTTACATCGCAACAACACTATCAGCCACAGATCGGTGCTGCAGTGCATTCGATCGAGTCCGCAATAGAAATGGTGGCAACTTCCGGCGGAGACGAGCTAGTCGTTTCGGGAGGTGCCCAAGTGTATGCGGCGGCCCTGCCTTATGCGGATCGGCTCCTCCTTACATTTGTGGATGCGGCGATCGAAGGCACTGTCTTTTTTCCGGACTTCAATGCAGTGGCACGATGGAGGACAGTCGCTGAGGAACATTATCCAGCCGACGGCGAGAACCGGTTTGCAATGACATTCGTCACACTGGATCGTGTCCGTGGCCCGGGGAACGCTTGACGCCACGCCTACACTGTCGGACTCTGCCGCATGAAAATGACACGTTCCAAATTCCTCGCCATCACCCTCGGTTTCGTTTGCACGCTCGCGCAGTCGGGCCTCGCAGATGAATCCGCCACCACTTTAAAAGTAGGCAAGTTCACTTTCAGTGGAGACAAGTCATGGGCTGTTAAATCAGCACCAAGGACAATGAGTGCGGGAGGGTTCACTCTGACAGGAGAAGGTGAAAAGCTCGATGCGGATTTCTACTACTTCGGCAAAGGCCAGGGCGGCACCACCGAGGCGAATATCGCCCGCTGGCAGGGGCAATTTAAGGAAAAGCCGGAGCCCAAGAAGGAAACTCTCACCTTTGGTGAGCAAAAAGTGCATATCATCAAATTAGAGGGAACTTTTCTTGAGGGACCACCCTTCGGGCAAAAAAAAGAAGTCAAAGGCCAGGCGATGCTTGGAGCGATTGTTGAAAGCGGTGACGGTCACGTCTTCGTGAAGATGACCGGCGCCAAGAAAGCGATTGAGGCTGCAGCTGAGGCATTCAAGGCGCTGTGCTCCAGTCCATTCAAGAAATAGCCGGACACGAGGTACCATCAGGCTCTGGCCGACTCGTAGAATACCGGATGCGCCATCAAGTTGGCAATTCTGAATAGTATGAACAGGAAGATGACAGCGTGGCCCCAGTGGTAAATGCTTCTCCAGCGGCTCTGCGTTGGAAGATGATCAGTCATCGCTTGACCTGCCCATACTAGCGAGAACACCAGCGGTGAGTACAGCGCGAGCAGGAATCTCTCGCCGCCTCCAATCGCTTCATACCATCCGTACGCGAGAGAATAGCCGCTCACCAGCATCAATACGAAAATCGTAGCAAAAAATCTGTCACCTCCGGTTGCTCGGAAAATGGCACGCTGAGTCGGCGTGTCGAAGCGTTCTCCTTTCCATCTTGCGATCACTGCCGCAGCGCACACCAACCCTGTAAGCCCCAGCAGCAGCCAGCCTCGTGCGGGAAGCAAATGCTTCCATGGTTTCTTCGCGTCCCAACCCAGTTGATTCGTCGCGCGCGGAAAGTAACCACGCTTCATACCCGCAAGCCAGCCCCCTGCTGCCCGCTCCGCAATCTGCTCCCCTGTATGCGTCTTCCAATAGTTGGAGGCCGAGGGTCTTGCTTCTGGAGTAAGCTGCTCCAGCTCGTATTTGCCGGGATAGTCTGACATCCACCGGTAGCAGTCTTCGAAGGAGTCAAGCCACATCCAGTACTTGGGATAAGAATGGAATCGATCCCCAAACTCCCGTTTACTATAGTCCATCCGCGGCCAGATCAACGCGACGAAGACGCCGAGCATGAGAACCAAACCGCCTAGGCTTCGTCCCCACAGCAGAGGATTGGATTCCGTGCGGCCAATACCGAAAACGCCACATACAAGCCTCACCCCCATGACCGCGAAAAATGCCAGGAGGAGTGGCTGAACGGATGTCTTTGTCAAAA
>JAGROY010000030.1 GCA_020439995.1 Verrucomicrobiia bacterium | reverse complement strand
AGATCCTTAATTCAACGACATTGGCAATTAGTTCGAGCTGATTGGAGCTGATAGCGCCTCTGTGATCGATTGATTGTGAATGATTTGCGCCATTTTTGAAACGGGCATTGTCCCGAATCTAAAAAAAATGCACCGCCGGCGAAACTTTGGCCAAGGATTTCCACTGTAAGGGCAGAACCAATTCAAACTGCCGCCTGCGATTGGGCTCGGTTTGTGTTGGCCGAACAAACCGAACTCTTACAAACCATGAAAACAACGATGATTAATGATGTGTGGAATACCTTAAAAAATGCTGGCATGAGCGGGCTGGTAAGCTTGACTCTTCCGTTATCACTCCTGGGGCAGACGGTCGAATCCAAGGCTCCTGAGGTTCGCATAGTGCAGTCACAGAGTGCGATTCATATTGAGATCACTGGGGATGCGGCCGGATACTCAGTCGAATGCTCCGAGGACTTGATGGATTGGAACTTTCTCGGCGAAGCTCAACCGGGGAGTGCGGGGGAATTTGAATTTGAAGACTCAGTGGCACGGGTTTCGACGGCGCGATTCTATCGGGTAGTGCCGAAGGAGGGAAATCTCGATACTGCGGTTGTTGTCCAGAGCTACGGCAATCAAATTCAAACTCTCGGCTATCAGACCGCTGCGTTGCAAATGTCAAGATCTGGTCTTGAGCGCGATCTCACGGAGCTACACCGTCTGCTTGCGAGAACCCAGAGCCGACGGCACGCTCTCGAGCAGCTTGCGATGGAGAATCCGGTGGTTACCCAGAACAACCAGGAGATCATCGTTCGATGGAGCGGCAATCAATGGGACTTTAAGGATTCTCAGTTGCTCTCTACAACGCTGATGGAGATCGATGCTGAACGCATGCAAGCTGCCGAGGCAATCGTAACTGCGGAGGAGGAAGCAAACGAGATTTTAGAACGTATCGCTCAGCTCGCTGGCGCGATCGACGCGGTCCAGATTGAGATAGAATCCCTCAGCTTGATGGGCGATGAACTTTCTGTATCTCTCCTCAAACTGGACGAGGGACTGTGGAATTCACCTTGTTTCCAGCTGGATCTGCGGATTGCTGAACTGATGGCCGTTCGGGCAGAGAGAATGCAATTGGAAGAGCAAAAACACGCTGCTCAGGTTGAGAGCGACCGCAGTCGGTCTGATGCCGAGAAGGCCAGGGCCCGAACGTGGTTTGCTTTTGGATCGAATGGGAATGGCGAGAATCGATCAGGCGGTGCCGTTCTGATTTTTGATGGCGAGCGCCGTCACTTTCAGACAGTGGAGGAAGGACAGCAGTATGTTCAGGTAGTGGTAGAACAAACTGTGGAGCAATCCAGGATCGATGTTGAACTGTTCATGCGCGATGCGGAGCTACAGGCCGAGCGGGTTCAGGTCATATGCGAACAGATTGCTGCCGTTGACCGGGAAATTGATGCGCTCGAGCTGGGCATCGAGCAGCTCCAAGCGGCGTGTGGTCAAGTTGAGGATCCCCTGCAACGGTGCCAGGATCTTTCGTTCGAACTCGTGACCATCGAGGCGATTCGCGAAATGGCCTTCAATGACAAGATCGATGCGGCACGGATGGCCGCGGACGCGGAGCATCGCGCCAGCAGCTGGCAGAAGATTGCCGATCAACCCGCCGGGGTCGCAATTGGAAATGAAACCTGGATCTTCTGGGATGGTGAGATCTTCAAGTTCGCAGATCCGATCGAGGCTGAGCAATTTCTGGGGTTCATTGAATCATTCCGACAACTCGCAGCTGAACAAGCTGAGCGAGCCCGGGCGGAAGCGAGGGATTGGGAAGACCGGGTCAGCACATTCTGCGATGAACTTGATACCATCGATGCTCTGCTTGTTGCTGTTAAGGCTGATTTGGGTGTTGCTCGTGCCGCTGCCAACAAAAACGCTGGAGGTGGGAATGGGCAGCAACCGGCGGCTCAGCGGGATCTGCTCGAAATTTTAATTGCACTCGCTGAAGCAATTCGAAATGCGGTGGCCGCTGAAAAAACTGCTGCTGTCCGCGATGCAGAGAATCTGCAGAAGAAAGCCGATCAGCTCGCTGCGGCGGCAAACTCTCCGGTGTCACTCGTGGCTCCAGAAGACGGAAAGCCCTACTTCATCGTTCAGGGAATGGGCCAGGTAACACGCATTCCGGTGGTGCCAGCCCCAGGTGAATCGATGGAAGACGCCATCAACCGCACGCGGCAGGAAGCCGAGAATCTGCACAATAATCTGAAACGTCAGCGCGATGCAGCACAAGACGATGCCGGAGATGCACAGGATGCCGCCGACGCATCAAAGGCACGGATCAAGAAGCTTTGCGATGAGCTGGATGAACTTGATCAGGAGATCGCCGACCTGAAACAGCAACGAGCAAACGCCAGTGCAGCGGCAGCGGCAGCTGCTCAGGCTCAATTGCAGAAGGCTGCGCGGGGAATCGTTGATTGCTTGAAGTGCTTTTTCAAGAAGATCTGGCTCGCTGCGGCAAAATCGGCGCATGCCGGATTGGTGGGCAAGGCGAACCAGGCACAGCGGGATGCGACCGATGCCCGGACAAAGGCAAACACGAAACACGATGCCGCTTCCAAAGGATTGTCACTGGTAATCAATCATACCGATGGTCGTGCGGTCGCGGCGTTTGGCGATGAGAAATTCTATTTTGACTCATCGAATAGTGCAGATCCCGATAAGGATGCTCGAGACAAGCATCGTGATTTGAAAGAAAAGCGTGATCAGGCAAAGAAGGATGCAGAGGCCGCTGAGAAGGCTGCCCAGGCCGCAGAAGAAAACGCGAAGAAGGCTCAGGACGAGGTCGACGAGTCGCAGAAGGCAATCGATAAATGCCAGAGCGAACTCGACGAATTGAAGAAGAATTGCCCACTCTGTTAAATTAAATGCGAAACGGTCAATGGTGTTTGTGAATGTTCGGGACGTCCGCGGAAGCAATGCTTCCGCGGACGTTTTCATTTCCACCCCTACTCGGGCTCTACGGCAGGCGAGGCGTGGCCCGAATCCGGAGTAGCGATGCGCCGAGCTGATCCGTGGTGAGCCTGGAAGTCGCTGTTACACGCACGCGTTCGCTTCCAAGTTTAGAACTGCGAAACTCAAAGCTTGGAGCGAGCGTCCATATTCCCTCGCCAGTGGAGCTTTCCATCGAATAGTGGAACGCTCTGGAACTCGTCTCATGTTGGAAGTAGGTGAGCGAGGGGCGGCCGTTGGCGTCGATGATGAACTTGTCGACTTCGCGTGAGTCAAAAACCAGGGGATCACTGTGGAAAGCAAATTCACCACGGGTCGTAAGGTCATCTCCATCGGGATTCCCATCTGGATCGACATCCTCCGGGGCTTCGCCGAAGAATCGTTCCTCCCAACCATCATCCAGTCCGTCGCCGTCCATGTCATCAATTTCGGGTACGTCGCAGTCTGCGTCTGCGGTGTGACAAACGTTGAAATGTCCGCTGCTGATTGGGTCCAGAGCGCCAGTGTTTGTATACAGGCTGACCTCCAGGGTAGCATTACCTGCATCCGGCACAGATGTCTGCACCGTCAAGGTATTGCCATTCGCCATCCCTTCCTGAATGAAGGCGCTTCCAACTACCTCTCGAATCATTTGCGCGCAGTCCTCAGTCTCGCCGCTCCTGGTGAAGCAGATATCTGGGGCGTAGTAGTCCAGATCCCTGCCGCGGGTGTTCGCTGTAAAGCTCACCCGCACGCGGCTGTGCTCCGGCCACTCCTCGGCCAGCGTGTTGCGCAGTTTTCCTCCCGCCAGTGTTCCAGTAGAGCAAATCTCATCGTCGAATGCGAGCGCAGGTGCCAATGGTTCGGGGCTTATTACTCCCTCGGTGCCAAGACCCTCCCACACCCAGATCCCCTGGTTCTGGACAAGATCTTGAACGCCGAAAATGAATCGACGGGTCGCGCCTCTGCCCCTGCTCAACATCACGCGCCGTGGCTCAGCATCATTGAGGTTGCCAATGACTTGGGCAAACAATCGCTTGCCGTCGTTTGTGACCGCAAGCGCGCGCATGCCGATCGAAACGAAGCCCCCGTCCTGATCGACTAGGGCAACGCAGACATCATCGACACGATCGCCAAATCCCGAACCTTCAATGACGACGATGCCGTCGGTTGCAATGGTGCCAGCCACCGATTCGATGGTCGGAGGCTCGGGTGGAATCTGAACATTCAAATCGAGAATTCCGTTGGCAATTCTGTCCGGAAGCGCGATGGACAGCTGCTGCTCACCTCCTGCAAGGCGATTAATGTCAAAGTCAACTTCGCGTTCATCGACGATTCCTCGATCACCGAGTGTCTTTGCAAGATATTCTCCCAGATGGCCGAGCACGAAATCGGTGCTGACTTCTGCTTTCAAGCGAATGCGAGTGGACGTCAGGGCAATCTTCGCTCCGGTTTCGAGAAGCGCCAGGAAATGAAGATCGATCAGTGATCCTTCCGGCCACGATTCAGGTGCTCCGACATTGACATAAAGAGTGCCATTCTCAACGAAGGAAAAGTAGCGCAATTCACCTTCTCTTGGGCGCTCGGGATCGATGTTTCCCGAGTAAATGACACTTTCAGTCACCGGCATGTCAGATCGAAACGTCCAGACAGGATCGCGGAATTCAAAATTTTCAGTGGGTTCAACGGGTGCGATGGCACCCAATCCTCGGCTAATTTCGATTTTCTCTAGGGGGACAGGATCCGGCACGCGTCCAGTCTGGAAAACCAGGTCACCGTCGCCGATCCTCTGAGCCACACGGAGGGGAACCAGTCGTGATCCGACGCCGACGAGACAGATGTTTTGCAGCTGATCGATTTGAACGCCATTCAGACGTCCCGGTGCGCTCTCCGAGAGTGCTTGGAGAGGCAGGATGATCTCAGGGGGCGGCGACTGTGGGAAGAGCGGGAAACTAGTGGGCGTAGTGCGGCGATCGATTTCGAAAACATCAGCGATTTCCACTGAGTGTGGATCAACAACGTCGCGACCGGTGACCTTTCTCCACTGGCCGGATGTGTCGAGGTAAAGTTGCATAGCAAGGTTTGGAAACTGCACGATATCGGCCAGATTCGGATCATCGTTCAGATTCAGCGCTGACCGCAGTTCCAGTTCGATGTCCCCCAGTGTAAATGGTTGCGGAAACGTTCGGTTGATCAGGTTCAATCCAGGATGGAGTTGAACGTTGACGGGTGATGTTCGGAACTCACCTTGGAAGATCAATTCAAGGGGGACGGTGCCAGCTCGGTGCAAGACGAGTCCTGCGGTGATTGGAAACGATTCGCTCGAGGCGTCGCCGTTGTCATCCGCGAACAACCAGCCGTTCGCCGGATGAAAAAACACCGGCCTCAGATTTCCGTTGGTACCGGCGACTTCAATGATATCAGCGGACTCCGGATTGGGTGAGGCCATTACTCCGGCCTGATTCTGGAATCCGAAGACATCAGAAACGGTCCATTCGTTGACGACATCGTTCCCTGCAAGATTGGGCGGGAACACGACGACGCCAAGCGGAACTGTCTCACCGGGGCCGACGACGATACGTTGTTCTTCGCCATGTCCCGGCACGGCGATGGTCATCGCCATGATGAGCGCCGCCACCAATGCTGGAAAATTGAAATACTTCATCACAGGTCTGACGAATCTTCGTACATTGGCACGGAAATCACGAACACTTTATCTGCAGTGGCGGCAATGATGTGTCGGCCATCCTGGGAACAAGTGACTTGTTTCCAGTCGCCTAGCACGTCCAACGGATAGAGTGCGTGGCCGGTTTCAGCTGCAAAAAAAAGCAACTTGCGGGATCGTGTGCTGGCAGTGATCAACGTTCGATTGTCGGCTGACCAGGCGATTGGTCCGAAGTCGGAACCATCGAAAACAGTCGAATCTATTTTCCAGGATCCGTTTTGAAGTGAGAAAGTTGCAAGCCTGTTGTCCGAGGCTACAGCAATTCGTTTTCCGTCATGGGAGAAGGCGGCATGAATGGGATTGAAACTGTTTTCGAGCGTGGTTTCGGAGAGGTCTGGAAGATTGACCATGCGCATAAGCGATTGGCGTGACCCGAATGCTAAAGCATTGTTCGATACAGCGAGCAGACGGACCTTTTCTCCAGGTTCAGATTTCTCGAATAGAGTATTGCCAGTAGCACAGTCGATCACACGTAGTCGGGAGCCCGCATCGATCAATGCCAATCGTCCATCAGGGTTGACGACGGCAGATTCAATTGTCTCAGTGATAGGGTATTGTTTGATGACAGCAGTATTCCCACCGTTTACGGTGGTAGACATCAGCGCGAATCCTTCATTCGATTTTGCGAGCGTGACGATTTCAGTATCTGCGATGCCGATGGCGAGCGACGTACCTTGAAGGCTTGCCTCCTTTACAGGGAATCCCCGGGCGCTAAGGTCGACGATTCCGATTCCGTTGTCCTTGGGTCTTGAGCCAATCAGGAAATGAGAATCCGAGGACAATACCATGGGCAGAGCAAGATCAGAGATCGGATGATATGCAGCGGTAGTTCTAAGCAAATCCCACACTTTGAATTCGCCGTTTTCGCCCACGGCGGCCAGCCATTGCATGGGGATCGACCTTGTGGGTTCGACGAAGGCGACCGCCGCGAGGTAGGCTGTGCCGAGTGAAAAGGTGCATTCCAGTTTTCCGGTGCGGGTTCCCCATATGCGAACCGTGCCGTCAGCGGTTCCCGTCGCGATCCGCATCCCATTGGACGAGAAATCGATCGCAACAGTCTTTCCAAAGTCGTGATCGATCCAGGTTTCACGTACGGCGGGATCCTTCGCGACATTCCAGATTTCACAGTGGGTTCCGCTGGCGAAAGCGACGAATTTGCGCCCACCAATGGCCAACGCTTCCATGTCTTGCGTCAAGCTGACCTCGAATCGGGTCAGGTCACCTGACTGATTGGGTACCTCGCCGCGGATTTTGCTTCCCGTGGCACCATCGGACATCGCGTAGGCCAGATCCGATCGAGCCATGAACGATGATTCCGTATGCAATTCGATCTCTCGTTTTCCTCCAACTACTTTCAGCTTGCCGGACTGGTCTCGGATTAGCAGCGTCTCGCCGTCTCCATTGTAGTACCGGGGCGTGTCATTAACGGCGAAATTCTGTTCCCGCAGCTTTCGGATGTTGTCTGTTGCCCACACTGAAAGTATCCCTGTTCTGGTTGCGACTGCAAGGTAGAGTGGATCCTCACGGGCAATCGCAATACCCGTGATTCCAGACTCGGAGATTTTCCCTGTCGCGACAACAGGTGGAGTTATCTTTCCAAACAGAAGCCTCCACTCGATCGGGCGCGATAAGCCCGGGAGAGATCTGGCGGCGGCGGTCAGTTCTGAGTTTGCGGTCTGCCTCCAGTCAGCACTTTGTTCTCTGATCCTGTCTGCGGCGATACGAATGTGTGTTGCGTAGAGTTCGGAGTTTCGGGTGGCTTCGCGAAACTGGAATGAAAAGAGGACACCAGCGCCAAGCGCCAGCGCAACCATCACAGCGACTGCAGAGGCAACACGAATGCGGTGGCGATTGGCCCAACGAACGATCCGTTTTGTCCGTGGCAGTGGTCTTGCCCTCACCGGTTCACCAGCCAGCCATCGCGATAGGTCATCGGCCAGAGCTTCGGCGGACTCGAACCGGTCGGCTGGTTCCTTTTCCAGACACTTTAAACAGACGGTTTCAAGTTCCTCGTCGATCTGTCGATTGCGATCGCGGAGTCGCCGAGGCGATGCTTCTGATGTCTGCTTGATTACTTCAAGTGGCGTGTCCCCTTGAAACGGCAGCTCACCACAGAGCATCTGATAGAACACGATGCCGAGGCTGTATACATCGGAGGTGGGGGCGAGTTCTCTGCCTGACAGTTGTTCCGGGGCCATATAGGCAGGGGATCCCAGTGCCTGACCGCCAAGAGTGAGATGCTCGTCGCTTCCCATTTTCTTTGCGATGCCGAAGTCGGTGATCTGCGGTTCTCCACGTTGATCGACGAGAATGTTCTGAGGTTTGAGATCGCGATGGATAATGTTCCTGCCGTGGGCGTATTCGACGGCCCGTGCAATCTTCACCATCATTCGGGCGCTCGCGGCAAGGTTGTCGCGAAATCCCGCCGATCCCTCCGCCGAGTGGATGGCGTCGATCCAATCGCAAAGGTCGCCTCCGTCGATGTATCTCATCGCGAAGAATGGCTGGCCGTGATCCTCGCCTACTTCATATATAGGCGCAATGTTCGGATGTTCAAGCTCTGCGGCAGCACGGGCTTCGAAAAGAAAGCGCTTGATGTCATTCTCGCTCGCGAGTCTTCCTTCCGGTATCAATTTGAGAGCAACGACGCGGTCGAGCCCCTTCTGTCTGGCGCGATAGACCACACCCATGCCTCCCGCAGCGATTCTGTTCAAAATCTCATAATTTCCAACTTCGCCAAGCGCCTCACCGATGTCATCATCGATTCGCTCATCGGGAGAAAGCATCGCTGCAACCACACAACGCGCGCACAGTCCGTGCGTGTCACTAGTCGCAAGTTCAGACCCGCACTGAGGACATGCTTCTCTGAATCGTGGTTCCATCACTTTCCGAGAGCTTCGAGCAACCAGTGCAGCTCTTCGTCGACTTCCTCTGGTGTGGATACCGTCATGGCGACTTCCTCTCTGAAGATCTCCCCGTAGCGACGGCGCAGACGATGGATGCTCGACTTCAGCGCACCCTCGGAGACTCCGAGTTTTTCCGCCACCTGCGCATAGGATGCGCCCGAGCCTCGGGAATCCATTAGAAATGATTTGAGATCTTCGAATGGTTTTCCTTGAGAGGCACACTCCATTTTGATGCGATCGAGAGCTCGTGCCACAAGCGTCTGCGCCCAGCGTTGTTCGTAGAGTTTCTCGGGAGTGTCAAAGTGAGCTGGTTCGCGAAGATAGCGTGTTTCAGGATCGCCGGCATCAATGGACAAGACATGCACGCCACCTCCGCGTTTCTGTGCATTCGCCCACTTCCATTGCGTATTCGCTAAGTTCTTGATCGAAGCCAGGAGGAATGATCGGAACTTGCCCCTGGCCGGATCTACAGCATCGAGTCTGCCCTTCTCAAGTAGTTGGTGAAAAAAGTCCTGAGTGAGATCTTGCGCGTCTTCAGCGGAGTTTCCTGAGCGGCGAAGAAACGCATACAGTGGATACCAATAAGTATTGCAGAGAGATTCCAGAGCCTCGTCGGCGCCGTCCGAGCGCTCGTCTCTCGCCCTCATCACGAGCGTCCAGTGAGTCGTTGAAAAACGCGCACTTCCCCGTGACCCGCCCTGGGAATTGATGGTCTCGTCGTAAGGCATGCTGTGCCGTCAACGTTAGAACCTCGTCACAAGGGAATCAAGAAGCAACGGCGATGTCAGGCATTTATCGGCCGAGAGCCCCTTCGCGGAGCTGTCCTGAGTCGTTGACCTGCCAGTAGTGACCGGTCGATGGCTCCAGGCAGGTGAGCCATTGGCCGCCGTGGGCGAAGGTCATCGAAGAAATGACAGGGAGATGCATATTTTTCGATGATGCTTGGGTGTCTGCAAATCCGAACTTGGCCCGATCGATCATCTACTTCTACGAGGGATGGGACATCCTCTGGTGAATGGAAAGCTCAACTGAAGAATGCGGCTGATGCTGTCGTAAAGAAATTCGGTGGCTAAATAGTTTCGGAGAGTGGTAATCCCAGTCGTAGAGATCTAGAAGAGCACCCCAACAGTTCACTTCTGAAACTTTCAGCTTGGTTCCCGATCCCTTTTGTCCTTCTCTGAATGCACGTCCGCAGAATAGTCGGCAACGGCTGGATGTCATAGAGCTTGAGAATCTGCGTTCGGAAAATGTGTCGGCAGTGCTGGGGAGCCGATTTCACGTGGTCGTTGAGGGCTCCACGATCACGGACTGACGGAAATCTCGCTCAGCAGGATCCGATGGGTGAAGCGCAGGAACTTGTCGGCGGTGTCGCTGCCATCTTTGTTGGCCGTGACCCAGGCGCGAAGCTCGATGACTGGGTCGGGAGCCAGCCAGTCGACGACGATCTCTCCGAAGTTCTGTTGCCGGACGATGGCGGATGAGCGGTAGCGATTGGGCTCGTCGAGCCGTCCGCCTTCGGCCCGGTTCAGACCGCTGGAGGTGAGGTCGAACATGGGATACGGCTTGCCTTCGAGTTCGGCATCACAGGAGAGCTCCGCGAGGTGCCGGTCGCCACTCACGAAGATGACCCCATTGGCCTGTGTTTCGCCAATGAGCCGGTAGAGGCGCGCTCGCTCGTGAGGGAAGGTGTTCCAGCATTCCCAGCCATGTTCGCCGGATACCACTTGAATGCTTGAGGCGATGACCCGCAGCTGCGCGGGTTTCTTCAGTTCCTGTTCGAGCCATACCCACTGGGCCGGCCCTAACATTGTCAAATTGAGATCATCGGTGCCTTTGTAAGGGCCATAGCCGCCGGTGCGTTCTTCCTCAGTCCGTTTGACCAGCGCATCCCGGAAACTCCGGGTGTCGAGCATGATGATCTGCAGGCGTCGCCCTTCCGGGCCGAACAGTCGTGAGGAGTAGACGCCTTCGCGACCGCGCATGGGATCATCGAGCGGAGGATTGAAAAAATCCAGGAACGCCTCTTTAGCGGCGGTTTTACCTTCGAACTCAACACCGCCGTCATTGGCTCCGTAGTCGTGGTCATCCCAGGTTGCCAGCATCGGCACTGTGCGCCGAAATTCTTTGAAGCCTGGCTTCCCGGCGAGCAGGGCATACTTTTCCTTAAACACCTTGGGATCGGTGGTGTCGGCGTATATGTTGTCCCCGGTGAAGAGGAACAGATCAGGCTTCAGGCTGGCGATCGTGTTCCAAACCTGCTGCGGCTCTGACTCGCGGGCACAGGCACCGAAGGCAATCCGCGATACTGGGGGAGTCGCAGCATCGGCGGTAGCTCGAGCATTTTTCAGAAGAAAGGCGATCAAATCCTCACATTGAAAGAAACCTTCCCACATGTTGTGCCCCTGCCCCTCTGCGGTGATCAATGTCATGTCGCCACCGAGGCCTTGGTAGCGATCGCGAACGACTAACGCGTTCTCTGGATACGTTACGAGCTTGTCGGCATCGCCGTGGATGTGAAGCAGCGGGACGCCCGCCTTTGCCAATGGTGCAAGACGGTCGACTGGATTGTGCAGTGGCAGCAGCCGTTCCATCTCTGCGGGTTCCAGTCCATAGGCCTTTGCCGCGCCTTCAAGTCCAGGGTAAGTGCGCAGGTCGCACACTGGATAAATTCCCGCGATGGCCGCCACCTTGTCCGGATTCTCGGCCGCCCAGTTGTAGAGCATCAACCCGCCGCGACTGCGTGCCAGCAGGCAGGCCTTTTGCGTGAGCCCGTGTTCTTTTGTGAGCACTTCGTGAAAAGTTGAGTAGATCTGGCAGCCTTCAGGATTCCCCATGGACTCGCCGACGTCGATGCCGGCCACTGCGATGCCGGCCGCGAGCAGGCGCTCTATCATCCAGTGTTCTTCCTTGCCGGGATAGGGCGGCAGGGACGGCGCGTAGAGCACCCACGGAGTCGCGTTTGCTCCCGGCCAGCGGGCATCAGGCTTGAGCAGGAATCCACTGTGGCTGTCGATCTCAATGTCCACCGGCTCGACGCCCAACCCAGTCAGATCGCGCGCCTGCCCGGACAGCGCTAACATTGTAAGCAAGAGCAGGAGTGTTGGGGAAATCGGTTTCATCATCGTAGGCCGGAACGTAGTAAGAAGATCCCCTGTTTGACCACCGCTAAATCGAATCGAAGCAAAGATCTGCGGGGAACTCAGAACCGGGAGGAAAGGAGCGGTCGCGCAGCCGTGTCAACCCCGCCTCAAGGGCAGGAATAATCGGATTCATCGCCGTGTGCGCAAACCTGGGAGGTAGACAGCCTGTTTGATCACTGCTAAATCGAATTGAAGTGAAGATCTTCGTATACGGAACCCTGAAGCGCGGACAGCCTCTGCACTATGCGCTGCATGGGCAGACGTACGTGGGAGAGGCGCGCACGCTCCCGCACTTTCGATTGTTCAGTCTGGGAGAATATCCGGGACTGGTAAATGCGGAACGCCCCGGGGACGGCCTGGCGATTGAAGGGGAGGTGTGGGATGTCGACCCATGCTGCCTGGCAGAACTCGATGAGATCGAAGCTGTGGATGAAGGGGAATACGCCCGAATTCCGGTTCCTCTGCAGGAGCCGTTCCAAGATGTCGCCGTTCAGGGCTATCTTTATCTCGGTGACATCGGCGGCCTTGAGGAAGCAGGGAGCCGCTGGTGAATTTGGACACACCATGATTGCCTGGGGAATCGTCATTCTGGGAATGCTGGCAGCGATGCTTGTCTGCGGAAGCTTGATCGTGATCGCATTTCTGACCGGGTGCGTTTTCGCAGGGTGTTTTACCTATTCAAAATCATGGACTGCTGGCAGGAAGATTCTGATAGCAGTCCTGCTCGCGTCGCTCCCTTTGGCAATTGCCACCCTGTTTATTATCAACGGGCTGGCCCGGGTCTTGGAGTGAGGGTTGGGCCTCGTGCGAATGGAGTTCAGCTCATTTTCCCGTTGCGCGCAGTCACCATCGTTGATAGAACTGCAAATTAATCAACTTTCAGCAGAATCGCCCGTTGCTTTGCCCGCATGAAGCCTGGCGTAACTGCCGATTCAATTCCTTTCCCCAATGAGCAGCACTAGTCCCCTTTCCTCCTTTGCAAAGATCAAGACGAAGGATGTGGGTGAGGATTCCAGGGGGCGACCGGTGGACGACCAGGCAGAAGGCACGATGCCACGCATCCTGGTAGTCACGCCGGAAATTACTTATCTGCCGGAAGGGATGGGAAACCTGTCGCAACGGATGTGCGCCAAGGCAGGCGGACTGGCAGACGTTTCAGCCTCGCTGGTAAATGAGCTTCAGGAACTGGGAGCGGACGTTCATGTGGCGCTGCCGAACTACAAGCGGATGTTCCACTCTGATATCCAGCAGCTGCACGAAAAGCACATCGACAGAGTTCGCCGGAACACTCCAGAACAGCGCATCCACCTCGCCGAAGATCGAATCTTTTACCACCGCGATCAGGTTTACTCGACAGATGAGAACACGCGGATCGCCCTGGCATTTCAGCGCGAGGTGATCAACCACATTATCCCGACCGTGCAGCCAGATCTCATCCACTGTAATGACTGGATGACTGGGCTGATTCCAGCGGTTGCGAAGCAACGCGGGATCAAGTGCCTGTTCACGGTGCACAATATCCACACGGAAAAGCTGACATTGGCCGAAATGGAAGATCGCGGTATCGATGCCGCGGAGTTCTGGGACAAGCTTTACTACGAGAGTCGCCCGGGCAACTACGAGCAGACGCGTTCCAGCAATCGTGTCGATCTGCTCACCAGTGGAATTTTTGCTGCCGACTATGTGAACACGGTGAGCCCGACTTTTCTCGATGAAGTCGTCATGGGCCATCACAGCTTTGTTCCGCCCGCTATTCAGCGGGAGCTGGCGAACAAGAAATACTCAGGCCACGCCAGCGGAATCCTAAATGCTCCCGATCCTGCTTTTGAGCCCGAGACCGATGAATACATCGTCCAGCACTACTCGCCTGCCGATCACGTCGAAGCCAGGCGTGCGAACAAGCTGGAGTTGCAGAAGCGCCTGGGCCTGACGCAGAACGCCGATGCGCCAGTGCTGTTCTGGCCATCCAGGCTCGATCCGGTGCAGAAGGGCTGCCAACTCGTTACGGACATTCTCTACAGCGTGCTGGCGGACTACGCGGATCGCGGACTGCAAGTCGCGGTCGTCGCCAATGGCGCATTCCAGGAGCACTTCCGGAACATCGCGAAAATGCACAGCATTCATCAGAGGCTCGCAGTCCATGATTTCAACGAGGGACTGTCCCACCTCGGATATGCGGGTTCCGATTTCATCCTCATGCCCAGCTCGTTCGAGCCCTGCGGACTGCCCCAGATGATCAGTCCAAAATTCGGATCACTCCCCATCGTCCACGATACTGGCGGGCTCCATGATACCATCCAGCCATTGAATGTTGAACATGACACTGGCAACGGATTCGTCTTCCAATACTTCGATACCGCCGGCCTGCGCTGGGCGATCGATGAAGCGATGCGCTTTCAAGCTCTCCCGGCAGATGTGAAGGCGCTGCAGATTTCCAGGATCATGGTGGAAGCGAAGAGCCGGTTCAACCACCACGCAACCGCTGGACAATACATCGAAGTCTACAAGGCGATCTGGCGCAATCGCGAGGCTTAGCCTTTGTACAGAACCAATGCGGAGACCGAATGGGAAGCTCCTCGTGATCGAGGAGGGAGGACAGCTGGGACGGGAGATCGCTCGAGTACTGGCGGAGCAAGGCATCCATACAGAACACGTCGCTGACGCATCCGAAGGGTTGGAACGATTGTTCATCGACTCATCGATTCACGTTGTGCTGACAGACTTTGAGCTTTCGAACGAGAGTGGCTTGGATCTTCTGGAGCGGATTCGTGGGGAGCGTAGCAACGTGCCTGTGATCTTCATGGCCAACGAGGGAACGGCGAGCCTTGCCATCGAGGCCACTCGGCGCGGTGCCTTCGACTACCTTCTCAAGCCCTTCGGCATGGACGCCCTGATCCCAGTCGTCCGACAAGCCCTCCGCACAGCACGACTGAACCGAAGAACGGTTCACCTCGGCGGCTTCGATGAATCGCTTAAAGCCGAGTTCATGATTGGGCGCGTTCCCGAGATGCGCAGGATCTTCAAGGAAGTGGGACGGCTCGCAGATCGAAATGTTACCGTGCTCATTTCGGGTGAAACCGGCACGGGAAAGGAACTGGTTGCCCGCGCTCTGTGCCAGTTCAGTAACCGCGCAGACAAGCCATTCATTGCCGTCAACTGCGCCACCATTCCCGCGTCGCTTTTGGAGAGTGAACTGTTTGGGCACGAAAAAGGTGCCTTCACCGGTGCCTCGGCGCGGCGTATCGGGCGCTTTGAGCAAGCGGACGGCGGAACCCTTTTTCTCGACGAAATTGGGGAAATGCCTGTAGAGACTCAGGCGAAGTTGCTCCGTGTTCTGCAGGAGAAGACGATCCACCGCCTGGGTGGGAATGCCGAGATCACCGTCGATGCCCGTGTCGTCGCCGCTACCAACCGCGATCTTTATCACCACTCCGCACAGGGCAAATTCAGGGAGGATCTGTTGTATCGACTGGAGGGCGCGACGATTCGCCTGCCGCCACTGCGGGATCGGCGAGGAGACATTCCGAAGCTGGTCGAATTTTTTCTACATCACTACGCATCCGAATTCAAGATAGACAATCCGCGACTCGAGAAGGGAGTAGTTGCAATGTTAGAGAGCTGTCCGTGGCCAGGGAATGTGCGACAACTGCAGAACGTTCTCCGGGCCTCGATGATTGCCGCAGGAGGATTCGTTATCGAGAAATCCCTGGTGCGTAGCATCCTCGAACGAGAGGCTGGCCGCGGTGCGGCCAGCAACACGACAACGGCTTCTCCAACGACATCGATCCAGCCCCTGGTCACTGCTTCACTCAAACCGTGGGCTGATGCCAAGCTCGATGGGCAACTCTCCAGCCAGACGGTGACAGCTGATGGGATACTTAGTTCCGCTCTCGAGGAGGCTGAGCGGTATTTTCTCACGGAAGCGCTCCGCAGATGCCGGAACAACCGCACAGCGGCAGCCAAGTTGCTGGGCGTCTCCCGGGCGACTTTGTTGCGGCGGCTTGCCAGCTACGGGTTGGAGTAATCCGCGTGTCCGATTTTGATACAAGACTTCTCACAACCGAACAGTCCATTGTTGCAAGAACGGACAGCGCATGGATTCCAAATTACTTTCCGAAATATTTGAAATATTTGTGTGATTGGCAGTAAAGCAGTTACACCCAGATCAAAAACCTTGGCTCAGAAGGTGCTAATTGGAGGAGCTGGAAGACAGGAACCGCATGCATTTCTGCAATCGCGCCACCCCGACGCTATCCAAACAAACCTTGCCTTAGTCAACGTTCAGAAGAACCGCACCTAGATGAAATCTATCCTTTGCTCAATTCCCTGCACCGCAGCAATCGCCTTGTTCCTGTCTCAATCCGTCCCGAACTCTGCGGCCGCAGCCCCAGCCAACGACAATTTCGTCGATGCCACCGCGATCTCGTCGCTTCCATACTATACGATTGCGGACACGACTGGGGCCACTCCAGAAGAGGCAGAGCCCTACAATCCCTGCTCCTATGTCTATCCGTTGAACTCAGTCTGGTATTCCTACACTGCGTCCTCGACCGAAACCGTCATGGCGATTGCGGAGTACTACTACATTGCTCCAGCTCTGGCCGTTTTCGATGCGAATCTCAATCTCGTTGGATGCACCAGCTATTCTGGAGCCCTGGCTTTCCAGGCCATTGCTGGGCAGCCTTACTATTTTCAGTTGTCTGGCCTCTATGGCGAAGAAGGGCCCATTCCCTTCAGACTTGAGGTGGCACCTCCTCCAAACGTTTATCTCAATCTTTCAGATTACGAATACAGCATTTACGACAGTGTGGGAATCAGTGCTTACGTCAATGACGTAGCCAATAGCTACCCCTACACATTCCAATGGACCATCAGCGACGGCACGGTTTCGTCGGACGAATATCTTCAACATCAGTTTGCTGCCGACGGCGACTACACAGTAAGTGTCACTGTTACGACCGCCGACGGACGGACGGCGTCGGCAAGTGACGTGATTCACATTGTGACCCGGGATGTCGCCATTTCGAAACTGACCGCACCACAAAGCGCTTCTGCCAACCAGACAAAGACGATCAGCGTAGACGTGACAAACAAGCGTTACTCTGACTATGTGCGAGTAAGGCTGTACAAGGGCGTCGCCGGCGGCTACGAGCAGGAAATTGGTAGCTCGTTGGTCTACGTCCCTGCCCGCGCCAAGAAACCTACTTCGTTTGTATTCAACTATACCTTTACAAATGCAGACGCCTCAGTGGGCAAGGTGGCATTCCGCGCAGAGGCCACGATCGAGAATTCCAGTTACTACAGCTCGCGCGATGCTTATCCAAGTGACAACCTCGCGGTGGCATCGACGATTGTGAGACGGTAACAAGATCGAAGAGCGTCCAGTTTAAACGGCATCGCCTTTCTTCCAGCATCCAGGTTCCGCCATTTCGCGGGACCGGTTGCGGAAGCAGGGCGATGCCCTTCCATTCAAAGACCCTGATTTGAAGGAGGCGTTCAGTTGTCGGCGAAGAGCCGTCTTAAGTGAACGGGAACCACGTCTTCGCATTGTGGTAGCAGACGTTTCTGACCAGTTCGGACAGCATTTCAAAGTCTCCGGGCAGGCTGCCTTGCGCGACGTCTTCTCCCAGCATGTTACAGAAGATCCGGCGGAAGTATTCGTGGCGCGGGTAGGACATGAAAGAGCGGGAATCTGTGAGCATTCCGACAAACCGCGACAGCAGGCCGAGGTTGGACAGGGCGTTGAGTTGCCACTCCATGCCTTCTCTTTGATCGAGGAACCACCAGCCGGATCCGAACTGTAACTTACCTGGCGTGCCGCCTTCCTGGAAGTTTCCTAACATGGATGCCAGGACGTAGTTCTCGCGCGGATTGACATTGTAGAGAATCGTCTTCGGCAGGTGATTGTCCTGATCCAGCCGGTCGAGATAGCGGGATAGATTCTCCGCCTGCGACCAGTCGCCGATGGAATCGAAACCGGTGTCTGCGCCGATGTTCTTGAATCTGCGCGTGTTGTTGTTGCGCAATGCCCCTAGGTGCAGCTGCTTAACCCATCCGCGCTCGGCATCCCAGCGACCGGTCAGCAGCATGATGTGCGTGGCAAAGATCTCTTTCTCGCGGGGCGTGATGCTCTCGCTTGCACGCGCCTTTTCGTAAACAGCGACGACTTCCGCTTCCGAGGCAAACGTGGCATGACAGTAGCTGAGGCCGTGATCGGACAGGCGGCAGCCCCGGTCATGAAAGTAGTCGTGGCGGCTTTTGAGTGCTGCGATTAGGTCATCGAACGTGCGGGTGCTCCTGCCGGTTGCAGTTGCCAGCTTGTCGCAATAGGCATTGAACAACTCGGGCTGGTCGACTTTGAGAATGGCGTCCGGCCGGAATGCAGGGATCACCTTGGTGCCAATGCCAGACTCACCGATGGCCTTGTGTTGCGCCAGAGAGTCGACTGGATCATCCGTGGTGCAGACGACTTCCACCTTAAAATCTTCAAGGATTCCGTGCGCCGTGCGCTTTGGCTCTGCCAGCTGCCGATTTGCCTCGTCCCAGATTTCTCTGGCGGTATCGCCGTTCAGAAGGACGTCGATACCAAAGTAGCGCTTCAACTCCAGATGCGTCCAGTGGTAGAGCGGGTTGCGCAGTGTGTACGGCACCGTCTCTGCCCACGCGACAAATTTATCGTAAGGATCGGCATCGCCAGTGCAAAACTGCTCGGCGACGCCGTTCGTACGCATTGCCCGCCATTTGTAGTGATCGCCTTGCAACCAGATCTCAAACAGGTTGGCAAATCTGCGGTTTACCGCGACGTCTTCGGGCGGCAGGTGGCAATGGTAGTCAATGATTGGAAGGTCTTCCGCTACTTCGTGATAAAGGCGGCGCGCCATCACGCCCTGGAGAAGGAAATCGTCGTGGATGAATGTCATGTGGGAACCAGTGAGTTTGCCCCAAACGATGTCTCGATTTCGGTGAAGAAACAAACCTTAACTGAATTCCTGCACGGCTCAGCGGGCGACGGCTGCGGAATCCAGCCTGCGAACTTTGTTCGAGGCTACCAGGGCACGTTCTTTTCGCGCCATCGATTTCTGCTGTCGTCTGGCCAGATGGTCGCCAGTGAACAGACTGTCGGGGACAACGGTGACCCGTGTGCCTACGCCGATGCGGTCGTACAAATCGATCACATCATCAGAACGCATGCGGATGCAGCCGAAACTGGCAGGACTGCCGATGCGCCATTCTTCTGGAGTGCCGTGAATGTAGATGTAGCGGTTGTAGGCATTGCAATTGTGCGGCTCCAGCCCTGCCAGCCAGAGAATGCGAGTGACTACGGGATCTCTGCCGGGAGCATTGGGCCTCAACACCTCACCAGTCGGGCGGCGACCTTTGAAAACGGCACCTGCAGGCATGCCACGACCAATTTTTTTCGCTACCTTCAGAGTGCCAAGCGGTGTGCATTTGCTACCGGGCCGATCGCCCAGGCCAAACTTCGATGTCGATACCGGATACATTCTTTCGACCTTATCACCGTCCATTACGATCATTCGCTGATCCTTCACACTCACCATCACCTGCTTCGATGCGCAGTTGTTCAACAACGCTAAAGCGCACAGACAGAGCGCCATGCGGAAAGTTTGCGCAAAGATCTTTTTATGCTTATTTTTCATACCTGACAAAATACTAACACTAGTTAATAAAAAATCAATAAATCACGATTCTGAGACCAAGGGGCACTGAATGAAGGCAGTTCGTATGCCAGTGCAAGCGATCGATCCTGCGCGCCTCTCTCAGGATGAGTGCGCGACACAAATTCGAAGGAATTTGGCCACCCTGCGGTCACTCAGCTGGATCGAGAGCGTAATCCACCCGCTCAAGGTATAATCCATCCGCTGGTGCGCAATAGGGAGCTTTTGCTGCGGCGGTCGGGCGGTGGAGCAGTGCCGTAAACCACTCGATCCGCTCCCTGCCCTGAGCGCAACGGACGAGCCCTCCAGTCAGGAGACGCACCATCTTGTAGAGAAACCCATCGCCAGAAAATCGCAGAATGAGACGATCGCCGTCGACGCTAAGCCAGGCATCGAAAATCGTTCGCACGCGAGAGCTTTGATCGGATGCATCCCCGCGATTGGCGGCAAATGCTGTAAAATCGTGCTGCCCTGACAATGACGCAAGTCCAGCCTCCAGCACCGCGTAGTCGAGTTTACCGAAGACATGCCAGGCGCGGCCCGCTGCGTGGGGCGGCAGCACTGGGGCATGGTGAACGTGATAGGCATACGTCTTTCGACACGCGTCAAAGCGTGCATGGAAGTCGCTTGGGGCTTCTGCGCAATCCATGATGCGCACGGTGGGAGGCAGGTTCACATTGAGCGCCCGGCGCCATGCGTCCGAGTCCAGCGATGCCCCCTCCCTTGCGTCAAAATGGGCGACCTGCCCCAGCGCGTGCACCCCGGCGTCGGTGCGTCCAGAACCATGGACGCAGATCCGCTCCCCTTCCCCGCAGCCGCTCACTTTGCTCAGCGCCCTTTCGATCAGCCCCTGCACCGTTGTGGCGTCCAGTTGCTTCTGCCACCCGGCGAACGGCTGCCCGTCGTAAGCAATAGTGATGCGGAATCTGGACATGTAGATCGCGGATCGCGGGCGGCTACATCTTCTGCCCGCACATCTTGCAATAGAGCGCTGCGGGATCGTGGCCGTGCTGGCCGCAGTTTGGGCAGTTGCGATTGTCGGGCCTGATGGCCTGCATCTCCCGGCTGAGCTCGGCGCTGACGATGCCGGTGGGCACCGCAATGATCGCGAAGCCGGTGAGCATCATGATCGACGCAAGCACCTTCCCTAACACTGTCACCGGAGTAATGTCGCCGTAGCCGACGGTGGTGATGGTGACGATTCCCCAGTAAATGGCCTGAGGGATACTGGTAAATCCCGACCCTTCCTGCCCATTCTCGATGATGTACATCAGCGTGCTCTCGATGCATACAATCGAAAGAACACCGAACAGAAATACTGAAATCTTCGAGCGGCTGGCCTGCAACGCGTTGACCAGCACATAGGCTGAGCCCATGTGTGTGGCCATCTTGAGAATCCGGAACATTCTCAGTAGACGCAGCACCCGGATCACGATGAAATGCCCGGAGCCAATCAGGAAGACTTCCAGAAATGTCGGCAGGATCGAAACAAGGTCAACGATTCCAAAAAAGCTACACATGTAGCGCAGCTTCTTGCGGCAAGTCCAGATCCGCAAAGCGTACTCGGTAGTGAAAATGGCTGTCAGAATCCACTCGATGAGTGTCAGCGTCGTGCCGTGCTTTAGTTGGATGGACTCCACACTTTCCAGCATCACAACGACAATGCTAAACCCGATCAGCCAGAGTAGAACGACGTCGAATCCCCTGGCGGCCGGGGTGTCCGACAGGAAGATGAGACGCCAGAGCCGCTCTTTGAAGGAATCGGCATCTACCGGCGGTTCGGTTTCGTCTGAATGTGGAGGGTCTGAGTTCATGGAACGAACAGGAGGACTCCATGGAGCGCACAGCGCAAGCGCTTTACTTGAACATCGGATCGCTCGCTTTTCCTGCTGACAGCAGGTAAGCCATCAGGTCGAGCACGGCGTCCTTAGTAAGCGTATTCAGCAGCCCGGGCGGCATCATGGATACGGTCGACGGCTCGATCGATTTGACCTTACGGGCATCAATGTTGGTGAGTGCGTTAGGATCCAGCATGTTTTCCTGCAAGTTGATGGTGTCGCCGTTGAGATTGACGACGCGACCAGTCGTGGTCGAGCCATCCTCCTGCGTGACTACTACCGAGTTGTACTGGTCGCTGATTTCTTTGCTTGGCTCAATGATCGACTCAAGCAGATCGCGTGGACTGAACTTGCCGGAAACGCTGGTAAGATCCGGCCCCAGCGCCCCGCCTTCCTGATTGAAGCGATGGCAGGCAAAGCACGTCGCGGCTCCGAACAGGTTGCGGCCGTTTTCAAAGTTGCGCCCGCCTTCGAGACCCACATGAATCACGTCGTCGAAATCCGCGACGGTGTAGTTCTTCTGAAAGCTCCGTGGCGTGTAGGAGAACTGCGGCCCAGTGCTTTCCTCCACAGCTTCCAGCAGCGGCTTAAGAGCCACCTTTTGCGCATCGCTGAGTCGGGCCTCAGCATCATCCCGGATCGACTTCACGAAGTTGCCAAAGCTGGCACCTCCACGGTAAGTGCGTGCGCGGTTGAGCCACTCAAAGTAACGGGCATCGAGGTCCGGTGTCCAGCCCACGGTCAGCAGGCGCAGGCTTTTGGCGTAGTTCATCTGTTCTTGTTGGCTGGGCGCAGCCTCGAGCAATGCGATGCCCTTGGCTGCCGCTTCTGGCTCCTGAACATAGACCAGCAGTTGCAGCAGCTCATGATTCTCCGCCGGGCTGGAAGCGGACAAATGATTCCTTAAATAGTTCGCGACCGCCTGCTTCTGCGTATCGGTGGGCTTACCCAGACGAAGAAAAGTGAGGCCCATGCCACGAAGGACATCGAGTCGTGACTGCGCGTCCAGCTTGCTGTAATCCATCGCCATCAATGCGGAGACGGCCTGTGGCTGATGTTCGGCGCTGCCGTTCCGTGCCAGCGCGATCAATGCGGCGAGCTGCGTGCGCGCATCTTTTTCGCCCCAGACCCGGCCAGCCCAGGCGTCGACGGGCTGATGCTCCAGCGCTACCCGTGCAGCATATTGAATGGAGCGATCGCTGTTGCCCAACTGTGACCAGATAACGTCAAGGTCCGCCTTTGCTCCACGCGAGTGCATTGCCTCCAGAGCTAATCTCTGAGCCCGTTGCGCCGCAAACGACTCCGTTTCTTCAACGGGATACGCATCCGCCGCGCCGGTGTAGGTCACGCGATACACGCCGGACTGCGTGCGACGCCCGCCAACGGTAAAGTACATCGCACCGTCTTTCGGGCTGATGGCAATGTCAGTGAGCGGCAGCGGCTGGGCGCTGATGAATTCTTCGATCGTCCCCGTGTAGGTGGCTCCGCTGGGAGTCATGTGTACGGCGTAGAGTTTACCGTAGCTCCAGTCCATGATGAACAGCGCATCCTGGTATTTCTGTGGGAACTTCGCGCCTGTCCCAAAGCATACACCCGTAGGCGAGCCCGGGCCGATATCGACCACGGAAGGAACGCTGTCCGAGTAATAGGCCGGCCATTTAGCAGAACCATTGCGCCAGCCAAACTCCGCTCCGCTCACCACGTGGCAGACTCGCGTCGGTCGGTACCACGGTGTGTTCACATCCCACTCCATATCCGCATCGTAAGTGAAGAGTTCGCCATCTTTGTTAAAGGCCGCATCGTACTCGTTGCGGAAGCCGGTGGCGATGATCTCCCAGTCCTTGCCGTCTGCATCCGTTTTTGCCACCCAGCCGCGCGGTGCTTCGATGCCTCGCATAAATCCACGCCCGTAGATGCGCGGCAGGATCTGGTCTTCCTGCCAGCGCGGCGGAACCCGGGAGTGATCGTATTCAGGCAGAGCTGTCTGGTTGCCGCAGATGATGTAAAGTGACTGCCCGTCCGGCCCGAGAATGACCGCATGCGGGCCGTGTTCGCCACCTTGCTCCTCAAACTTCTTCAGCCGCTCGACCTTGTCGAACTGATCGTCGCCGTCACTATCCTTGACCCGGTACAGGCCGCGACCGCCATGCTCCTCCGTGTTCGTCACCACATAGAGGCTGTCGAACGCATAGAGTAACCCCTGAGCCCCACCCATATCGACATCGATCTTCTCAATGTCGTCAGCCTTCAGTGTCTCCCCAGATGCCGGCGGCGCCATGCGATAGAGCGCTCCGTACTGATCGGAAACAATCAGCCGCCCGCGATCGTCCACACACATCGCCACCCACGATCCCTGCTGATCTTTAGGCACGGAATACAGCCGCTCAACGTGGAAGCCTTCCTTCACATTCAGCTGCTCCACCGGAGTGGCCTCCTGCTGCGCTGACGCGGACTGTGAGAACAATGTTAGAGCAATCCCTGCTGTGAACAGGCCAAAGGCAACGGGTAGTTGTTGTCGAAATATCATGTAGTATGGAAATGCGGATGGTTTCGCCCACCGTAATGCGCACACCCGCATTCGCCAATCACGTTTTTTCCGTTGCCCTGCAGGGCCTTGGCTACTCTACCCAGTCGGAAACAGCATTCGAGAAATCCTCACTCGTACCGGTCGTCAGCAGTGCCTCTGCGTGTGCGCCCTGGTAGAGGTTCAGCAGTGTGCTGGTGAATTTTTCGCCACCCAGCAGCATGGGAGTCGGAGCCAGGCGGGCAAGAATGCCTGGGAGGTCGCCATACTTGGCACCGCCTGGAGTAAAGTCGGGCGAGTGAATGTCATCGATATCAATGAAGCGGAATCCTGCGGTATCGATTGCGTAGCCGTGCACTGCCGATGTCGCCTGGGAGCCTGCAGCAGCCGCGATGTGACCAGCGCCGTTGCTGCCGATGAGCACGATGCGTTTGGGCTGGTACTCGTGATCGCGGATGAAAGAGATCGCCGACAGAGCATCATGCACGCGCTGGGCGAAAACGGAGTGGTTGTAGCCAAAGGTATAGCAGGCTGCCTCGCGCGGATTGTCGACGACCGGTGTCTTTGTTAGAGGAACGCCATCCTTCAGGAACTCGCCCTGATAAAGCGTATCGATTCCCGCGACCGACACTCCTTTGGCGATGAGCTTTTGCACGGCACCGGCCGGGGATCCGTCGACGTTGAAGAGTCCACTTTTGCCCTTGCCGTGCAGCCACAGCGCGACTGTTCCATTCCAGTCTTTGGGATGTAAAAACACAGCCGGCACAGCCTCCAGATGGGTGCGATTGTGCAGGATGCCGACCATTTCCCAGTAGCTGGTGCGGTCGCTCTTTCCTTCGGAATCGTTGTCGGCAAACTCAAAATCCACCTCGCCCACTTCGGCCAGCGTTCTGCCGAGGATCGTTTCGATTCCGATTCTTGCAATGTCAGGATCTGCGGCGATCTTAGCCTGGGCATCGTCATGGAGCTGCAGCAAGAGCTTGCGTTCGAAATCGTCTCCGCTCTCTGGCTTGGGATGCGAGCTGCCCCACACCGTCATTTCTTCAGTGGTCAGCCGCTTGAAGTCGCGTTCCTTGATCGGCTCCTCGATGCCCAGCTGCAGATGCTGGTTCATCCAGTGATACATTGCATGGCGACTTGGCGAGTTGTAGTTGTGGCCGAACTGGTTCAGCGCGGTCAGGTGGACGTGATCTTCGGCTCCGAGCATCGCGAAGTGTTTCCTCAGTTCCGGAAATCCCTTGTTCGCCATGTCGACTGTCCAGTCGTTCGCGCCCGTCATGCCATAGGGTTTCGGTGCCGCGAGCGCCGCGAATTCCACATTACCGGTGCCGATGCGCAGCAGGGTCGAGTTTTCACAAGTGCATCCCCCCTGCATCGCGGTCGAGACCATCACGGCCGGAAACAGCACGGTGGGGCGCGGGTCGAGCGCACCCATGATAAACGTCTGTGTGCCACCGCCACTCGCACCGGTGATGCCGATGCGCGAACCGTCGACGTCAGGCAGGGACAACACAAAGTCGAGAGCCCGCATGCTGTTCCAGGTTTGCAGGGTCATGATGCTTTGCAAGTGTGACTCGGCACGGGGACTGAACAGTCCCCAGTTCTCGCGAGTGTTCATTTCCGGTCGCTGCTTGGCAAAGCGATGCGCCAGCTCGTACGACAGCTGCGTGTTGTCCGCGTAGCCGATCATGTCGTAGTGGAAGCCTACGCAGCCCATGCGCGCCAGTTGCACCATGCGCGCCTGCAGCGGGCTGCGGCCACCTTCTGCAAAGCGTTCCGCACCCGTTTCGATTTCCTTTGCCGTGGCCTCGACACCATTGTCGTAAAATCGCCCGTCGGCCCAGTGGCCGTGCGGGGAAAGCACTGCCGGTACACGCCCGTGAGTTCCTTTCGGCCGATACAGGCTACCGGTCAGGTAAAAGCCAGGCAACGTTTCGATCGCAACCCGCTCGACCGTGTAGTCGCCCCGGTCGACCAATCCATGCACGATTGGATTCAGCGGCGTGCGATCTGGCATCGGCCAGAGCCCCACCGCGACCAGCAGCTGTTGCCGCAACTTCTCCGCCCGCTCGGTCCAGGCAGCCGATGACTCCTGAGGCGAGAATGGAAAGTAACCATTCAGGTCTTTCAAAGGCTCGAGTCGACTGTCAGGCGGAAGCGAACCGGCAGCAAGCGCGTGCGGCACTTCGGCACTCATGCGGTTTTCCATAATACCCAGACACGCGGCAGCAATGCCGATGGCAAAGGGGAGATAGGATTGACAAAGGTCAGGGCGTTTGCTCATGGGCTGAGCGTAGCGGAGAACGCGCGGATTTGGAAAGCGGCAAATGTCTCGACCTCGGAGATTGGATAAATGTGATTCCGTTCAGGCACAGCATTCTTCCGTTGGGATCGGGTACCGCGAAGCCTCCACATCTGCCATCGTTTCGCGGGTAGCATCTGATCCCCCGGTCGCGCCGCAGGTCGACCGCCTGGAACAGAACGACGTTTCAACATATACACAAATCGGATGCGAAGGCTGGATGTTTTCACGATTTTCATAAAGAACATTGTTGGTAGACGAGTCGTGTCACGATTGTCGATCTGAGCACTTGCGGTGACTGGAAAACGTGGTCTAGAGACTGCCCTTCTATGTCACTGTCGATCAAATTCAATGAGGCCCGACTGGGCGGAATGGCGCTTGCAAAAGTGGGGAATCCACTGCGGGATGAACCTTTGCAGACATCACGGACACTGTGCCACTTCGAGGAGGATGAAGCGGAGTTGTTGACTCACTGCTTTCTCAAGTCGTTCAAATCTCTGGAGCTGCATCACCTGCACCACCACACGGAGATCGACAGCAATGAGGTTTTTGGTTATGTGAGTGCGGTATTTGAATCAAATGATGCCCTGCTGGATGCGGGACAGAAAATCGCGCGACATCTGCACGCAAAATCAAATCGTCCAAATATCAAATCCGGCGATCTGTGCGTCTCGCTGATCAATGACGTGATTGTGGGAGGGCAGAAAGTGCAAGCGATCAGCATCATCAAGTCGGAGAGCCAGGTACCGTTTCTGCAGATCTCGGAAGAAGATGGTGACTTGCGGCTGAAGACGCAGCACGGGATCTATCCAGACAAGATCGACAAAGGCTGCCTGATCTTGAACTACGACCGCGAGGGCGGCTATGCGGTGTATCTGTTCGACAAGAGCGGCAACAATCCTATGTTCTGGAACCGTGACTTTCTTGGTGCTTTGCCTGTGCGTAACGACGATTTCCTGACAAAACGCTATTCGGAGCTCTGCGTTGCCTTTGCAGGGAAGGGCTTGCCGGAGGATGTGGCAGTTGAAGAAAGGCGTGATGTTGCGGACCGGGCGATTTCTTATCTGGCGGATGCCGATTCGTTTGATCTGGAGGAATTTCAGAGCGTTGCCTTGAAAGAGCCGGAGCGCATCGAGCAGTTCAACACTTTCAAATCAGAGTATGAGGAGGAAGCGGGGCAGGAGTTGAAATCGACATTTACGGTGTCCAAACCAGAGGCGAAGAAAGCGCAGAAGCGATTGCGCGGGAAAATGAAGCTCGATACTGGAGTTGATCTCAAATTTACGACTCGATTTGTAGATCAGGCGCACACGTTGCTGGAGCGCGGATTTGACGATAAGAAGAAGATGAAGTTCCTGAAGATCTACTTCCACAACGAGGAAGACGTTCTCTAATTTTACGCAGGAATCATAGTTGCCGTGTTGCTGGTTTCGGGTGACAATGGCTTATCATGTGTGGAAAGATCGTTCGCTTTTGTCTCGCGGCTGTCCTCGTCTCGCTGGGAGCCAGTTGTGCCGGCTCATCTCGGGCACCGGTGAGTTACGATTACTCGTTCGATTACGGCAAGACCGCAGTGCTGCAGAATGGAATTGCGATTGCTCCACCACGGGCACCTGCTGCGGTGAAAGCCGCCATCGCTGCTGGCAATCAGATTCGGTTTGCTCCGTACCAATGGGGCGGTGGACGCGGTCGTCCGGGGGACTACGGTTTTGATTGTTCTGGTGCCACTTCCCATGTGCTACGTGCAGCTGGCGTATTAGACGGGTTTGGGACATCTTCAACGTTCAAGAACTACGGCAAGCCGGGCGCTGGGAAATGGATCAACGTGTGGGCACGCGATGGTCACGTCTTTCTGACGGTCGCTGGACTTCGTTTTGACACCGGATGGCATGGCGAAAAGGGACCGCGATGGGCAACGAAATCGCGCCCTGCAAAAGGTTACGTGCTTCGCCACCCAGCGGGCTTGTAGCCGGCAAGTTGGTGGTTTGGTTAGCCCCGGAGCGGAGGCTTAGGCGAACTGCAACCCGGCGTCAAACGATGACGAGTTGGCAGTGGAGTTGGTCATTGTTGCGAGCGCGGGCAATTGATCAAGTGCGGCGTTTTGTGAAAGG
Source organism: Verrucomicrobiia bacterium (assembly GCA_020439995.1). Lineage (GTDB taxonomy): Bacteria > Verrucomicrobiota > Verrucomicrobiia > Verrucomicrobiales > DEV007 > JAGROY01. Next base: position 3,818 of record JAGROY010000030.1, on the reverse strand, counting down.
TTACAACAAGAATGAAGAATCTCTTTCACGCATCCAATTTTCTGAGGGCTTGTTGTCTGTCACTGCACCTCGAACATATCCTAGGAATACTTTACCTTGGCCGCACTGATGACCGCCTGAATGGCCCGCTGGGGGATCTTGGTGCTAGTTCCCTCCTTTGGCATCCTCATGCCACCACGATAATTCCGACACTTCGGATCATTTGCGCATCAGGGTAAGTCACCGCCCCCATGAGTGACATTGCTGACACTGAGTTTCAAAACTGTCAGCAAGTTCATCATTACAATAGGGAGATCGTGGGTACGAAGTTAGGGAGTTCAACGACCTTATCCATGTCAGTAATCAACGAAATAAAACGCTCTCTTATAGCAATGCTCATTTTTGTCGGCTGTGTTGCGGAATCCACTGCGGATCAGCTCTATTCAGAGAACTTCGACAGTTTGGCGGTTTCCCTTCAAGCTTTCCAGTCCGACACTGAATCTGGAGGCGACGGCACCGACTGGACGGCGGTTCCTCCAATAGGAATTACGGTCAACAACGATGGGGTGCCCAGTGGTGGTGTTCCAGAGTTTGCCGGTTGGACATTTCTTGATCCCGTTTCCTGGGATGCAACCGCCCAGCAGGGGCGTAGCCAGTTTACAAAAGCACAGAACGTGGTGGCAGTAGCAGACGGGGATGAGTGGGACGATAGCGGGCCGGGTGCCCGAATGGAGACAGTCATGGTGCTACCGGACATTGCGCTTGCTGGCGCACCCGCAGATTCTGTGGTGCTAAAGTTTGATTCCAGCTGGAACACCGAACCGCAGACGGGAATCGTGACAGTGGTGTTCGATGGTGGTGCGCCCACCGAAATTCTTCGCTATGACAGCACAGTGGAAACGAGGATCAATGAGTCCGTCGTCTTGCCGATTGAGAATCCCACGGGCGCGGTCACAATGTCGATCGCCTTTGCCTATGAGGCCGGGAATAACTGGTGGTGGGCCATTGACAATATCGAAGTGACTGCGAACGAGGTCGTGATCGTTACGCAGCCGGTGGGAGGCGAAACGTTGACAGGATCCGACGTGGAGCTGTCTGTCTCGGCGCACGGAGGTGTCCTGAGTTACCAGTGGTTCAAGGGGGCTGGAGCCGCCAGAACGGAGATCCCAGGTGCGGTGAGTCCCACTCTGGAACTCGAGGCACTTGAGGTTACTGATGAGGGCTACTACAGCGTCAGGGTAACGAACTCTGCGGGCGATGCCGCTTTCAGTGACGAGGCATTCCTGAGAGTCATCGAGGGCGGAACGACCATCCTTTTTTCCGAAAACTTCGACGGCCTGCAGTTTGGGCCCAATGTTGACGAGCCGCTCCCTGCTCCCAATGTCTGGACGGATACACCACCTGTCGGTTGGGTCACCGATGACAGCGGCGTGCCGGGATTTGACAGCCCGGACGAGAACAACGACGGCTATCCTGACCTCGACGGGGTCACTGAATGGGCCGGATGGGCATTTGCTGATCCGGGCTGGTGGGCGCAAACGGCTGGTGACCAGGGGCGCACTTCTTTCACCCGTGCGTGCGGTGCGGTCATGATCGCTGACCCCGACGAGTGGGATGACTCGGCGCATACTCCCTTCACGGAGGGCGACGGTTTCGATGCTTACATTACCACAAGCGATATTCCGCTGGGTGCCAGCGAGCCCGGTAGCGTGAAGCTGCGATTTGATTCCAGCTGGCGTCCTGAAGCTGATACGGATGTGCCAGGAGGCAATAACCAGACGGCTGTGGTGAGTGTGGCGTTCGACGGCGGTGAGCCGGTCGAAATCCTGCGATGGGAGTCAGAAGGCGACCTTTATAAGGCGGATGCCACCAACGAGCTGGTGGAGCTTTTGGTCAATAATCCTGCCGGTGCCAGCAACATGAAGGTGACTTTTGCTTTGATCAATGCGGGCAATGACTGGTGGTGGGCGGTTGATAATCTGATGGTGTTCAAGGGTGTTGCGCCTCCGGCGGTGTTGGAGCAACCGCAGGATTTGCAGGTCTTCTCCGGCTCTGATGCCATGCTGGTGGTGGGCGCGGATCCAGACACGATTGTCGGGTCAGCGAAATACCAGTGGTATAAGGGACAGGGGACGAGCAAGGTCATGATCGACGGCGCGACCAGCGCAACACTGACCATCCCGAATGCCCAGGTGGAAGACACCGGGTTCTACAGCGCATTTGTCAGCAATGATGCCGGCGGCACTTTCAGCTGTGAGGCGCAGTTGATCGTCGGGCCCATGATCCTGACTGAGCAGCCTTCCAGTCTGCTGGTCAGTGCTGGCGATGAAGCCTGCTTTCGAGTGGCTGCGAGTGGCCAGTCGCCGTTCACTTACAAGTGGTTCAAGGGCACTGGCGAAGATCGCAAGCAAGTCATCAATGGAGTAAACGTCTTCGGTGCGGACACGTTTGAACTGGTCATCGAGTCCGCAACTTTCGATGATGCGGATGTCTATTCGGTCGAAGTTTCGAACGCGTTCGGTAGCGTGGTAAGTCAAGAAGCAACTTTGCGGGTCGAGCCGATCATCCTCGTTGAGCAGCCTCTGCCGACGACCGCGATGCAGGGGGAAATGGCGGAGATCACGATTCTCATCGATGGCGAAGAGCCGGTGGACTACACTTGGTACTTTCGCGCCTTTGGCGAGACTGAAGCGGTCGAGGTAGAGGGTGATTTCGGCTTCCGGTTGACCATCGAAAATGTGCAGGTTGAGGACGCAGGGTTCTATAGTGTGCTGGCGAAGAACATTTTTGGCGAGCTGCTAAGCCCTGAGGTGAAACTGATCGTTCAGCCTCAGCCGGGCGGCAGTGTGATTTTCTCCGAGAACTTCGATTCCCTTCCACTGGGGCCGAATGTTGACGAAGCATTCGTTGGTGATGCTGTGTGGACAAACATCCCGCCGCAAGGGTGGGTAGTCGATAACAGCGGCGTTCCCGGCAATGACAGCCCTGACGAAAATGGCGATGGCTATCCTGATCTGGACGGTGTTACCGAGTGGGCAGGTTGGGCCTATGTTGAACCATTCTGGTGGAGTCAGGCAGCAGGAGACCAGCAACGTTCAAGCTTCGAGCTTGGTCAGAACGTTGTTGCAGTGGCCGATCCGGACGAGTGGGATGACGCGGCGCATTCTCCCTTCGGCCAGAATGATGGATACGATACCCTGATGAGCACTCCTGCCATCGCCGTAAGTGGTATCGAAGCAGGCTCTGCCGTGCTGAAGTTTGATTCCAGTTGGCGCCCTGAAGCGGACAATGATGTTCCTGGTGGCAACAACCAGACGGCGGTGGTGCGGGTTTCCTACGATGGCGGTGAACCCTTCGAAGTCGTGCGCTGGGAATCGGATCCCAATTCTCCAAACTTCAAACCGGATGCCGAGTATCTGAATGAGTCGCTCACGGTGGCGCTGCTGAATCCCGACGGCGCAAAAAACATGGTCTTGACCTTTGGGTTGCTCAACGCAGGCAACGACTGGTGGTGGGCGATCGATAACATCGAAGTAACTGCCAGTCTTGGTGGTTCAGGATTTGAAGTTACCAATGTGACACGGGATCCTGCAACTGGGGCACTCACTCTGTCATGGGTATCAACACCGGGTGCATCCTACGCGGTGGAAATGTCGACGACGTTGCAGGGCGAATGGGCAGAGCAGGCAGATGGTGTCGCCAGCGAAGGGCTTGTCACCTCCTATACGGTCAACGGGATCACGGGTTCCGAGGTCTTTGTCCGTGTCCGAGTTGAGCAATAAGCGAATGTTTCCTTAGTTGCCGACGGAGCTTGGTTAGGGACAGCGCAAGAATTAGTT
>JAGROY010000246.1 GCA_020439995.1 Verrucomicrobiia bacterium | reverse complement strand
ACTTACCGGCGCCGTCCAGGCAGCGAACTCGTCGACCGCAGTTCTCACCTTCGATTGCTCACGCAACAACGTGGCGAGTAACGGCTGTAGATCTCCAGCACTCATGCGTGCGCAGCGGGCTCAGGCACGGCGGATGTGAAGAGATGCTGAAGTTCCTCAGTTGAATGGCGAACGCAGAAGGCGTGGAAACTTTCATCCCCTGAAATCCGATGATCGAGGTAGGCGAGTAGCGTGCTTTCAAGCGCCGTTCCGAGTGACTCATATGGAATGCTCTGGAAAATCTGGCGCCCGATCGCACGCGATTCACCGAAGCCACCGCCAACCGTGACATGGTATCCCTCGCCAGAGGGACTTGATTTGACCGCGCAGGAGAGCAGGCCGATGTCGCCCATAAAGTGTTGTGCACAGCTGTGCGGGCATCCGGTGAAGTGGACGTTGACGGGACGGTCGAGTGGAACGCGCGCTTCCAGGTAGTCCATCATCGCGATGGCGTGTCCCTTGGTGTCCGCAGCGGCATACTTGCAATAGCGATTGCCTGTGCATGCGATGAAGCCACCACGCAGAGGCGAGTGTTCCGTGCGCAGACCGATACGGCGTAGTGACTGCCGGACGGATTCGACGAAAGCTGTGGGAACGTTAGGAATGATCAAGTTTTGCCAGACCGTCAGTCGCACTTCACCGTTGCCGTAGCTTTCGGCGATATCGGCGATGCATGATAACTGGTAGGATGTCAGCTGGCCGACCGGCACAATTGCACCGATGTAGTTCAATCGATCCTGTTTCTGCGGATACACACCGATGTGCCCGTGGCCCTGCTGCGAGACCTTTCTCGGGAGTTGTGTCGGAGAGTCAGGTGGTAGTTGGACAAGCGAGTAGCCGAGAAGCTCTTCCACATCCGTGAGAAATCCTGGTAGGCCTCGCTTTTCGACCAGATACTTGAGCCGTGCGCGTTTGCGATTGGTTCGGTCGCCGTCGCGGATGAAGACACGCAGGATCGCTACGATGACTTCAGTCACTTGTTCTGGCTTGACCACCACTCCCCAGTCGCTGGCAAAGGTTTTGTGTCCAGTGACTCCACCCAGCGCAAATCTGAAATAGATCCCGGGCTCAAGACCCTCAGTATTCTCGCCGATTTCAACCGCGCTCGCACCGATGTCATTCGTATCTTCGACCGAACTGATGGTGCCTCCGCCATCGAAGGCGATATTGAACTTGCGCGGAAGATTGTAGAATTCGTGACCGGCAATGATCAGGGTTGCGAGTTCATCGACAAGCGGGCGGACATCGATGATCTCGTGCGGGTCGTAGCCAGCGCACGGGTTCATAGTGATGTTGCGAATGTTATCCGCACCGGCACCTTTTGAGTGGAGGCCGACAGATTGCACCCGCCTGAGCACCTCCGGGCAGTCCTTCGGTTCGATCAGTCGAATCTGAAAGTTGTTACGGGTGGTGATCTGAATGTAGCCCGTTGTAAGTTCGTCGGCGATCTTCGACAGCTCACGGAGCTGGAACGATTTCACGACTCCGCCTGGTATTCGCAATCGGCACATGTAGCCATCCTTCACTGGCGACAACCAGAACAGCCCATTCCATTTGAACCGGAATACATCAGCTCCTTCGGGGGGCGAGTTCGTCCGCGCCTTGTTAAAAAGTTCTACCGCTCCGTCGAGTGGCTCCATCTCACGTTTGATGTGTTCTTCTCTACAGAGATCATCATCGGCTGGAATCTCTGCGATCGGATCGTGAATAGAGGTTGGGGCAGTGCCCAGATCTTTAAAGGAAACGCCAGTCGACTGTGCCCCCGCGAAAAATCCAGAGAGATACTCTTTCTGCGCGGTGGTAAACGTTGATTCTGAAAGCATGGAACCTTAACGGAGCCCGTCCCGTGCCAGATCCTTGAGCGATCCACAGATCAATCGCGGCTACTCGTCATTCCCGCCATGAATCGGATTCATGGTGAACGAGTCGACGTACTAACTAATGCTCAGATTGACACTTGTCGCCAAAGCCGCTACCTGTTGGTGATGAGCGTGATACCAGTTTGGTTCGATCGGCTCGTCGTCCGTATTGGGTGGACGTGCTGTGGGATTGCCTGGGCAATGGTCGGCGTGTTGGCTTTTGAAGTTCTGGGAATCGAAGATGAGAACGCTCGATTTCCGAATATCATTACGGGAGGGGGCATGCTCTTGTTTTGTCTCAGTTCGGTGACTGCTACCAGCTGTGGTGTGCGGATTCTCAGTGAGGACATTTCTGATCGAAAGGCCTGGCTATCCGCCTTAGTCATGTGCTCTCCCTGGCTGGTATTCGTGTTACCACAGTACCCTGGAGTCTAAGGAACCCCCTTTTTAACCCGAATGTAAGGATAGCGGTTCACCTGCGACTTCTTTTCCTTCGGGTTGCCTGTGTTCGCCGGAATGTCAGCTGGCAAAGGTATGCCCGCAATGCTTACGGAATTACGTGTGGCTGATCGCCAAACCCGAAACTCTCGACCTTCGATCAGATTTACCGGGAGCGACAGAATTGCTTTGTTGTCATCTGGGCTGAGGATTACTTCACCTTCGTGAACGGTATCTGAAAATGATCCAGAGTTGCCTTTGGGTTCCCGGAGAAGTATGTAGCGCTCCCTTGGCAACAGCTTCAAAAGGTATGCAGAGCGGTTGCGGTCGGTGAACACTTTTTCAATATCGAAAAAATACAAACTTAGGAGGTGTAAATAAATTAAGTTTACAACTACAAACCGATCTTTGGCGTGATCTCATAATTCCATTCTCCATGAAACTTACTTCTGATCAGTTGGATGGAAGCCATCTCCTCCTTTGTGACTTTCCTCCCCGTTTTGTATTTCCTTCGATCTAGCCTGCAGGTCACTTTTAGTCCCTGCGCGGTCTTCGTCCGACTGATCAGTTTCACTACCGTCTCATAGTCTTCCAGCGGTTGCCCGCGCCAATTTGAGGATATGAAGGAAAACAGCCTGTGCTCTACTTTGTTCCATTTGCTCGTCCCTGGGGGGAAATGACATACGCCAATGGCCAAGCCCGTCTCATCCGCCAACCGCTGAAGCTCCAACTTCCACAGCTTCAGCCGATAGCCATTGCTCCCTCCGCCGTCCGCCGTGATCAAGATCCGGTGCGTTTTCCGATAGAGCTTTTTCCCCTCCGCCTTCCACCACCCTCGGATCGAAGCTACCGCGAAGGCTGCCGTGTCGTGATCGGTCCCCACATTCACAAACCCCGAATTGCGCCGCAAGTCATAGATGCCATAAGGGTAGGCTCGCGGGACTTCCGGCCCCGGGAAATCATGACCTTTGACTTTTCGGGGATCGCCCTTCCGTCTCCACTCCCGGCCCGGGTTCCGAAAATTCCCGATCAATTCCTTCTTCTTGGTGTCCACGGAAATGACCGGTTCTCCCTTTCTCATTGCCTTGCCCACTTCGCGGTTGATGTGGAGAAACTGCCTATCGCGATCGACATGATCCTTCCCTTCCTCGGTTTTCCGATTGGCCTGCAAGCTGAAATCCATCGAGTGGAGCAGCTGGGCCACCTTCGTGTGACTGATCCGGTGTTTCTTTCGCGCAAGCTCTTCGGCCAAGACCCGGGTGCTCTTACATGTCCATCGCAACGGCGATTCAGGGTCTCCTCTCGAGAGCGGCTCCACTAATCCATCGAGCAGGTTTAAAACCTCAGGGTCTTCTTCCTCCAGAATGGGTCTGCCCGCTCCGAGTCGTCGGATCCGCTCAGGAGGCAGAGGAGTCTCTGATAGTTCACGGATCCCTTTGGTGATGGTGACGCGGGACAACCCACATGCGGCGGCCACCTGGGTAATTCCTCCATAGCCGATGCGCAGCGCCTCAGTAGCCGCCAACATACGACGCCCTCTCTCATTTAGGTGTGGCCAGAGTTGGTCGAAATGGCTGGCAAGGGGATTCACTGATCAAGACCAATACCTGTTTTAGTAAACATGTCTTAATCATCTACTAACCTCGTAACTTGTAAAGTTTATTTATTTACACCGCCTTAGCGCTGATCTATCGCTACCGGACATCTTGCGGATCTTGCCTTTGATTGCGATTTCGAGAGTATCGCGTGTCAGGTTGAGCTGTCCAATCTCGATGTCTCCCGGGGGATCTGGAAAGAACCATCGATCAATCGAAGGTTGGAGCACTGTTAGTGATACGATTACGCTGAGAGTCAGGTGAATCCAGATGAGTAGAAAAAGTCACGGCAGTGGCATCGTCGTTTGGCCCCGTGTTTGATGGGCGTGAATGTGACTGACTGGCGACAATTTGTTCGTGGAGCGCGCGTCCCTTGACTGCGGCCAGAAAGGCGAACGGAGTGAAGGCAAAGGAGAGACACTGGAAGCCAGAATGGTAGATAAACTCGGCGGCGACTGGAGCGATTACAAAAGCAAGTGTTCCGACCACCCACAATAGCCATCGAATGGCGGTGATGCGTCGCCGTAACCACAAGATGAAAATACTGCTCCACACTCCGCCCGCGAGTAACCCAACCACCGCTGCCACCATCGAGAATGGATCGACCAACAGCGAAGTGAGCATCGCTGCCGCGATCAAGCCATAAACAATCCACAGTAACCTCCAGCGAGCAAGGTCACTAAGCGGTGTCGTGATGGAGAGGGATGGGAGGGATCTAGAATTCTGTGACATCTCAGGCGACTCATATCTACCATTTCAAGCAATGTAGGTCGACGAGATATTTGTTGCTGTGAGGGCTGGGAAATCAATACACATCCCGCGCATAGCGCTTCTGCTTCTTCATCTCGGCGACGTAGCGGGCTGCTTCTTCAGGCGAGCGATGGCCAGCTGTTTCGATGATGGTGTGCAGGGCACGGTCGACGTCTTTAGCCATGCGCGAGGCATCGCCGCAGACATAAAAGTGGGCGCCAGCTTCGAGCCATGACCAGAATTCTTCTGCGTTCACTTCCATCAAATGCTGGACGTAGAGTTTCTCCTCCTGATCACGGGAGAATGCGAGGTCGAGTCTGGTGAGATGGCCGCTTTTTAGCCATGCGGTGAGTTGATTTTCGTAGAAGAAATCGCTGGAGCGGTGTTGGGCACCGAAGAACAGCCAGTTTCGGCCAAGCGCCGCTGTGGCTTCGCGTTCTTCGAGAAATGCTCGGAAGGGAGCAATGCCAGTCCCGGGGCCGACCATGATCATGGGCAAGTTCGGATCGGAGGGCGGGCGAAAGTGTTTGGCCGTCTGGAAGAAAATTCCAGTGGTGTCGCCTACGGGAAGACGTTCAGCGAGATAGGTTGAGGCGACTCCTTTGTGAAGTGTCTCGTTTTGTTCATAGCGGACGATATCTACGCAGAGATGGACTTCGCCCGGATGGGCTTTGGGGCTCGAGGCGATCGAATACAGCCGTGGCTGCAGCCTGCGCAATTCTTCTACAAACTCAGCAGGGGACAGAGTCGTCTTCTCATTGTCACCAAGCAGCGAACGAATCTCGTAGTAATGTATGAGAGCTTCGCGCAAGGGGAGCCTTGTTCCTGCTGGCGTGGGCACTTCTATGTGGCCATCAAGCCCTTTTGCCTCTAACACTGTGTCCACTACGTCCGGGCAGTTGTGGGGGAAGACGCCGAGGGCGTCGCCAGCCTCGTATTCGAGATCGGAACCTTCGATCGAGAAGGCGAAGTGGCGGGTGTCCTTTGCCGATTCCGAGCTTGTCAGCATTTCATTGACCAGCAGGGTAGCTGGAAAGGGATTCTTCTTCGAGAAGCTCGCAGTAGTGGGTTCGACCTCCTCCCCATGCCCTGGCAATACTGCCAGCGCACTCGTTGAAAATGCTTCATCGGTCTTTGAGTCTGACAGTGCACTGAACACACCATTTTTCCATCGTTCCGCTGGTTCGTCATAATCGACATCGCAATCGATGCGGGGATGAACGCGGTTTGCACCCAGTTCCTCGAATTTCTCGTCCAGCATCTTTCCAGCGAAGCAGAAAGTGTCGGCGTAGTTCATGTCACCGAGCGCCAGTACCGAATAGTTCAGCCCGGTGAGCGCTGGTGATGAACCATTTTGGTTGAGCGCTTCCCAGAAGTAAGCCGCATTGTCCGGCATCTCGCCCTCGCCCCAGGTGCTGGTGATGATGAGGACATTCTTTTCCGCAGCGAGGGCGTGAGCCTCCAGTTCATCCATGCCCACAACGCGTGAGGCAAATCCCTTTGCGACTGCCTGCTTGTGAAATTGCTTCGCCAGACTTTCGGCGGTGCCACTCTGGCTTCCATATAGGAACAGGATCGGCTGCCCAGCTTCGACTGCAGGGATCGGGGCAGGAGCAGGCTCACTGCGGCTTAGAAGACCTGCCAGGAAACCGTTGAGCCATGCCCGCTGTTCGGCGGTGAACGGTGCGGAATCGGGAATGAATGGTACCATGCTCATGTCTGAGGAGAAGTGATTCAGGCGACTCGCTCGCGGGAAGATTTGAATCCCAAAAGTGTATCCGTTTCTGCACTGCAAGTGCGTGGTGGTTCGTGGAGGTGAGCTCGTTCTTCGAGAAATGAGAGCAGGTGTTCCCGGTAGCGACCGTAGAGTGGTGTCTTCATGATCTCTTCCCGATGTCGGGGCCGGGGAAAGGACACCTCCACGATCTCGCCGACTGCGGCTTCAGGCCCATTGCTCATCAGAATGATTCGATCGGAAAGATAGATCGCCTCGTCGACATCGTGGGTGACCATCAGGGCGGTCAGTTTCACCCGATTCCACAGGTCAATGAGAACGCCTTGGAGGTCGTACTTGGTAAGCTTGTCGAGCATGCCGAAGGGTTCATCCAGCAGCAGCATCTTGGGAGAAAGCGCAAAGGCCCGGGCGAGACCGACCCGCTGGCGCATGCCCTGGCTGAGTTCAGAGGGCTTTTTGTGCAGTGCTCCACCTAACCCTAACAAACCAAGATAATGGCAGGCGATGTCGCGGCGCTCCGCTTTTGCCAGGTGTGCGAAGACCTGGTTGACGCCGATCAGAACATTGTCCAGAGCGCTAAGCCAGGGAAGCAGGCAGGGTGATTGAAAGACGACAGCGCGATCCGGGCCAGCCTCGGTGATCTCGCGATCTCCCAGAATCATACCACCGCCAGTGGGATCGCTGAGCCCTGCGATCATGCTGAGAACGGTCGATTTTCCGCAGCCGGAGTGGCCGATCACGGTTACAAATTCCCCGTTGCGCACCTTCAGGCAGAAATCCTTTACGATTACCGCCTGACCGCCACCAGGGGTAGGGTAAGCCTTGCAAAGATTCCAGATGTCGAGGTGTGGAGCATTGGTAGCCAGTTGCTCTCCCGTTTCCGGCTTCCGCGGGGCGAAAGGGGAGAAGACCTGTCCTTTTGGGCGATCGAGATCGAGCGGTTCGGCGTTGGGCAATTCCACTACTTCATCGGCAACGGCATTCGTCTGGTAGGCGCGGAGTGAGATTAGGTAGCTGGCAATCGTTTCCCGAAGTTCCTGAATCTCAGGATCTGCAAAAATCTGGGCGCGGTTGCGTGGTCGAGCCAGCGGGATCTTGAACTCTGGTCCGAGCGTTGCGCCGGGACCGGGGGTGAGTGGAATGACGCGATCGGCCATGAGGATTGCCTCGTCGAGATCGTTCGTGATGAGCACCACGGTTTGCTGTTCTTTCTCCCAGATTTCCAGGATTTGATCCTGGATCGTGGCGCGAGTCATGGCATCGAGAGCACTGAGTGGCTCATCGAGCAAAAGCACTGCTGGTTTTGTGGAGAGCGTTCGGGCGACGGAAACACGCTGGCGCATTCCGCCGGAGAGTTCAGATGGGCGCTTGTGCTCGGCACCACCGAGATTGACCATCGTAATCGCATCCTGAACCCGCTGCGCGTTCCGCTGTTTTACCTCGTCAGCGAAAACCTTCTTCACCGCCATGTTGACATTACCGGATACATTCAGCCATGGCAGGAGCGAGTAGTTCTGAAAAACCAGACCACGCTCTGGATCCGGCCCGGTGATGGTTTCGCCATCGATCCTGAGATGACCACTATCCGGCATCACCAGCCCTGCCATGAGATTGATCAAGGTCGTTTTTCCGCTTCCAGAGAAGCCGACGATCGCCACGAATTCGCCCTTATTGACGCTGAGGTTGACGTCCCGCAGCACCTCCGTTCCAGATGTTGCACCCCCGAACGACTTATTCACACCCCGCAGGGTGAGGTAGCCCTTCTCTGGCGGAGCCACTGGAACAAATGGCGATTCATTGGTTGATGGCACGGTTGCTGAGGGTGCCGATCGCTTCTTTTTGTTTGATTTAGCCATGGTGAAGATCTCCTTATGCGGTGGTGTTTTCGGCGGTGACGAGGCGCTGCAGGGTGTGCATGCCCCGGTCGAGGAGGAAGCCGATGAAACCGATCACGATTACGGCGACGACGATTCGTCCCATGGATTCGGATGATCCATTCTGGAACTCATCCCAGATAAATTTTCCAAGGCCCGGATTCTGTGCCAGCATATCTGCGGCGATGAGAACCATCCAGCCGACTCCAAGTGACAATCGCAGTCCTGTGAATACGAAGGGAAGAGAGGATGGCATGACGATTCTCCAGATTCGTTGACGCCAGTTGAGTCGCAGGACTTTGCCGACATTCAGAAAGTCCTGCTGCACGCTGGCTGCCCCGAACGCGGTATTGATCAAGGTCGGCCAGAGTGAGCAAGGGTCACCGTTCCTGCGGAGATAAAGAGCGCTCGACCCAGAAGTTTCGCATCTTCTGCAGGCTGGTAGAGGGCCGTGACGAATACGAACACGATCGGCAGCCACGCCAGTGGTGATACCGGTTTGAAGATCTGGATCAGCGGCATGATGGCGGTATTGATCAATGGGCTCAACCCGCACAGCAACCCGAGTGGGATGGCGATCGCGGTGGCTGCTGCGAAACCGATGAGAACGGTGAGCAGGCTTACCGCAATCTGATCGCCGAACGTGGGCGATCCGGCATATCGATTGGTCAATGCTTCCTTTGATCGCGTGCGAAAGATCTCTGCATTGGTTGTGTTTCCTGCTGCTGTTGCCTTTTCTGCCTGAAGGGACAGAGCCGCGCTGAGCTTCTTCTGCTTCGCGTCGTGAGCATGTTCCTTGGCAGCATTCATCTCCGCAAATTCCCGCATGCCCAGCCACGCGGACCAAGTCTCCGCTGGACTCGGAATCGCCACGCTCTCGGTGCGAACGACTTTTGCACACACTGACCAGAAACCGACAAACACGAGAATCGCTACCCCGGGTGCCAGAATGCCACGAGTGATTTCGGCCAGCTGCTTCTTTGATTCGAATCCTGCCAGTAGCCGGGCGTAGGGAATGAAGAAGGGTAGCCCAAGCTGATCCAGTCGCTGCGTGACGCGATGGACAGGAAACCAGGGGCCGCGTTTCGGAGTGGCCGCTGCGGGCGCAGGGACTCCGGCCATTGAAGTCGGCGTTGCTTTCATCGGATGTTCGCTCAAAGAATGTCTGGGTTCGGGAGATGGCGTTATTTCAAGCCAATCTCAAAGCTCTCGACATAGGCATACGGTTTTTTGCCATCGTAAGATTTGCCGTCGATGAATTCATTGGTAGGAGGGCGGAATCCGTCTGTGCCAAACGGGAAGTCGGATTCTTCGAAGCGGCCTTCTTCGATCAAGAGGCGTGCCGCTTGTTCGTAGATTTCCGGGCGGTAGATGTCCTTCGCCGTTTGCTCATACCACTCGTCGGTTTTAGGTTCGGTAATCTGGCCCCAGCGCACCATCTGGGTGAGGAACCAGATGCAATCACTGTACCACGGGTAGGAGGCATTGTGACGGAAGAATACGTTAAAATCCGGCATCTCACGTTTGTCTCCTGGCTCAAATTCGAACGTTCCAGTCATGCTGTTGGCGATCACCGCTTCGTCCGCTCCCACGTAGTTCGGTTGTGCCAGAAGCGTCACCGCCTCCTTTCGATTGGCGATGCTCTCATCGAGCCAGTGTCCTGCTCTGATGAGCGCTTTCGTAACTGCCAGCCAGGTGTTGGGATTTGCCTCGCCCCACTCTTTTGTCGTGCCGAAGACTTTTTCCGGATTGTTCTTCCAGATCCCCAGATTGGTGACCACGGGGACTCCAATTTTCTTGAAGACGGCCTGTTGATTCCATGGCTCACCCACGCAGTAGCCGACGATCGTGCCGGCTTCCAGGGTGGATGGCATTTGCGGCGGAGGAGTCACTGAGAGGACGACATCCGCATCGATGGTGCCAGGGACATCTACATTTTTTGTTGCCTGGTCGAAGTAAAATCCAGGATGGATGCCAGCTGCAGCCAGCCAGTATCGAATCTCGTAGTTGTGAGTCGACACTGGAAACACCATTCCCATCTGCAGCGGATTCCCAGTCTTTACCGCTTCATCGACGATTGGTTTGAGGGAGTCCGCTTTGATGGGGTGCAGTGGTTTGCCATCGGTGCCCGTCTCCACCAGCGGTTTCATTTTTTCCCAGATGGCGTTGCTGACGGTGATGCCGTTACCGTTGTAGTCGAGGCTGTACGAAGTGACAACGTCTGCCTTGGTTCCGAAGCCAATGGTGGCACCGATCGGTTGCCCTGCTAGCATGTGGGCTCCATCCAGTTCACCGGTGATCACCCGATCGAGGAGAACCTTCCAGTTGGCCTGTGGCTCAAGAGCGACGTCGAGTCCTTCGTCTGAAAAGAATCCTTTTTCTTTGGCGATGACCAGTGGTGCGCAGTCGGTGAGCTTGATGAATCCGAACGTCAGTTTGGTCTTTTCAGTGGGGAGAAGATTCGTGGTGAGTTCGTTCGAGGTTCCGGTAATCGCTTCCGCTGATGTGAGGGCGGATCCACTGTCACTGCAACTGGTAAGCAGGAATCCCAGCGCAAGGGATACCGGAGGGATGAGATGGTATAATTTCTTCATGTTGCATCGATCAAAAGCCATCTGTGTGCCAATTTTCTCTGCGGACGCTGTCAGCTCGCTTGTAACGAGTCATTGATACCATGAATTCGATTCATGGTGAGGTGAAGGCTTCTGTAAAAAGTTTTGAATCAAGGAGTTGTGGGAGGTGATCGGCGCCCTTCCACTGGTTCTTGTGCCACTGTTCTGCGAGCCAAGTGAGACAGGTTCCCGAGGGCAATACTGCTGCCCTGTTGAATCTTACGCGATTCACTTTGCCGTTGCTGATTGAATGGTATTCTCCGGACAGGGCGCGCTTGATTACATCTGCTTTCAGGCTCAGGTAATGATCATGCTCTAACATAGATGCTAGATTCGGATGGTTGACGGTCTCATCACACCATGCAGCTGCATGAAAGATGCACTGGATTAACAGGAGAGTTTCCGCATGGCGCTGTTGTCGCAAGTTACTGGAAACTACAAATACTTTGTCCGGGTGGTTTGGGGCCAGTTCATCACCGATAGCCACCACCGTTCCGTGGTTGTCGATCGTGCAGTGCGTGCACCAGGGCTCACCAACGCAGATACCGTCTAGGTGGCCTGACAGAATATTGCGTGCCATCAACGATGGCGGCAGATTAATGATTTGAATTTCGTCTTCTGTTGCCCCGGCATCCCGCAGCCAGTTCTGAAGAAGGAACCCGTGGGACGAAAGTCGATGAACCGCTCCGAAGGTGAGCTTTCTGTCAGTGTCGGATGATCGATTCGTCATCAGCATCTGGTTTGCAGTGGTGATGCCCTTATCGATCCAGTTTCTGGAGAGGACAATGCAGGAGCCGCCGCGATTGAGAAACAGAGGCACCGCGAACCCTGTTGATGGAGCGGTGAATCTCCCGGCGCGAAGTTCCAAAGCCTGGCCTGCGAGGGACTGAATGGCATCGAATTCTCCAAAAACGAATTTGTCGTAGACCGTTGCCCAACCGGGTTCGGACCGGAGACGAATGTCGAGACCGGCTTTGCGGAAGAGGCCAAGTTCCTGCGCGGCAATCAACGGGGCCGCGTCCAGAAGTGGAACGAAGCCGATACGGATGGGGGATGAGGAGATCGAGAAAGTCACGTGTTTCCTCAAGGTGGAGCGGGTTCCGTGCCACTTGGCCTGCGAACTGCTTACGGAGTTGTGATGGGACGCGCGACCGAACTGGCAATTGATCTAAGGCAACTTCGAGCGTTCGAAGCGCTGGCGCGCCTGGGCGGTTTCACGGCGGCAGCGAAGGAATTGTTTGTAACCCAGTCTGCGGTGAGTCACTCGATCAAGGCGCTGGAGGAAATTCTGGGATGTCAGCTGATAGAAAGGCAGGGGCGCAAGATCGACCTGACGGATCAGGGCAGGGCATTATTGATGAGGGCCCGGAGAATTCTTGAGGAGCTCCGGGTGGGGGTGAGCGAGGTGGGGGATTTGCACTATTGGGGCCGTGGCCGCATTCGTGTCGGGGTAACGGCATCGATGGGAACTGGTTTGCTCCCCGCGGTACTTCGCGAGTTCCGCGAAAGCTTTCCGGATGCAGACATCGAGGTGGAAACTGGCAACACGTTGGAGCTACTCGACAGGCTTCAGGCTGGCGCTATCAACATGGCACTGGGCTTGCGGCCTGATCACGTCAAGACCGGCACCTATCGTCACTTATTTTCGGATTCTCTACACTTCGTTTTCTCGCCGATTCATCCCTGGGCAGAGCGAGCGACGCTGGGGGCATCCGATTTATTCGACGTCCGCTTCGTTGTCTACGGCGAGCACACGCAGACGTTCAAACTGGTGGATCAGTGGTTCGGAGTGAATCATATTCGTGCATCGAGTGCGCTCAGGGTAGGGAGCATGGAAGCGATCAAGGAGTTCGCCAGAGTTGGTGTCGGCGTGGGAGTCCTTGCTCCGTGGGTCGCCCGCACTGAGATTGAGAACGGCCAGTTGATGGTTCGTGAGATTCCCGGCGCGGACATGACCCGGGAATGGGTGGCATACTTGCCGACCAATCGAAGGCTCAGTCTTGCCGAAGAAACTTTCCTTGGAATCAGCGAAATCGTTGGGCGTGATCTCGAGCGGAGCGGAACATTGCAGGCGGCGACAAAAAAAACGCTGTCAGGTGGCTCGACCAGCGTTCCAGATCCTTGCGAATCGAAGAGTTAAAATTTGAATCCGAAGTCGAGGACAGATCTCGACGTATCTGTGGCAAATTCGTCTGCGAAGTATTGAGCATACTTGGCGCCAATAGTGATATTTTTGTTCACCTTGTATACGAGCGCAGCATCAATTTCCTGTCCGTAATCAAGACTCCCTGAGGTGGCTGGTTGAAACGG
>JAGROY010000245.1 GCA_020439995.1 Verrucomicrobiia bacterium | reverse complement strand
CGCACGTGCGGTTCGGAGGGAGGGGTGGCGCAAGCCAATGCGCCGTCCCTACCCCTATGCCCTGGATGACTCTCCCCTGTGTGAGCGTCCGCCTCGGCAGGCTTCTTCGGATTCGCAATCAGGGCATCGCTGAGCGACAGACCGATGAAACCCTTCAGGGTGCCTGGCTGTCGTGAGTAAAGCTGGTTCAAGTTCACATTTTCTGTAACCTGCGCGCTCCGATCCGTCAGGAACCTGTGTGAACGCGTATATCTGCCCCATCTGCCAGTCATCAATCCCGGAAAATGCTCCCGGCGGGCTTTGTCCCGTGTGCGTCTTGCGCGATGCGGAAATACCCAAGGCCATCGGTAAATCCGCACCGTCGATGGGCGATGTCTCCGCTGCCTTTCCTCAGTTTGAGATCAAAGAATTCATCGGTCAGGGTGGTATGGGATTTGTCTATCGCGTGCGACAGCCGGGACTGGATCGTACCGTCGCGCTGAAAATCCTGTCGCCCGATCTCGGCCACGATCCTGCATTCGCGGAACGCTTCTCCCGCGAGGCACGCGCGCTTGCAAAGCTGAACCACCCGAACATCGTCCATGTTTTCGAACACGGCGAGAGTGGCGGCTTCTTCTACCTGCTCATGGAATTCGTCGATGGCGTGAACCTTCGCCAGGCCATGCGTGCCGGTCGGTTTACTCCCGAGCAGGCGCTCGCTATCGTACCCGGCATCTGCGATGCGCTGCAAGCCGCTCACGCGCAGGGCATCTGGCATCGCGACATCAAGCCGGAAAACATCCTGCTCGATCCAGCTGGCAATGTGAAGATCGTCGACTTCGGCATCGCAAGGATTGCGGGTGATCCGCAGCACAACTTCACGCTCACCGTGACTGGCAACGTCCTCGGCAGCGCCGCCTACATGTCGCCCGAACAGCACGAAAAACCGCACGACATCGACCACCGCGCGGACATCTACAGCCTCGGCGTCGTCATCTACGAAATGCTCACCGGCGAACTGCCACTGGGGCGCTTCCCCGCGCCGAGCGAGCGGGCAACGGTGAATGCCCGCATCGATGAGATCGTGATGCGAACCTTGGAAAAGGAACGAGAACTGCGACAGCAAAGTGCGAACGAGGTGAAGACAGACGTGCAGGGCGCAGGCGACAAACTCAGCAGGCGATCGATCAGGCCGCTCACTCCATCGGGAAGGTTTGGTAAACTTGCCTTAGCCATGTTGGTCGGAGGCATCCTCATTCCCATACTCATCCTTCTTATTGACCCCTGGTTATCGTTGTCGAGATTTGTGCCAGTGAAAGTCGAGCTACCTGCCACCTTGTGCTCCGTCGCGTTGGTGCTTGCACTGGTGATTGGATTCATGGCCCGAAAAGAGCGTGCGGGAAAAATCGCTTGGATCGGTTCTCTGCTCATTCTGGGGATAGGAGTTCCCGCGATAACCGTCGATCACTACAAAGATCGGCAAGCAGCGGGTCTCGCCACTGAAGCAGCAGCGCTTCATGCGACCCGCGTGAGATTCACGTTTAGTCACCCTGAGGCTAGTGAAATAGCAACATTTATGGACATTCCCACCAGAGGCCCGTTCTTTGGCCTCAGCCTCGGTGAGTGGGTGCCCGGGAGTGGTGGGCAACGAATACCGCTCGAGGAAGGGAAGAGCGTTTGGGTCAGAGCGAGATTACTGGAAAACCTGACCGGAATAGACGAAGTGATCGTCAGTTGCTCGATGGATGGGGTGAACTGGGAGATTCGGGGAGCGTCCGTTAGCCCCGAAAATTCAAAGATAGAACTCCGCTTCAAAAACGGAACCGTAGCGACCATTCTGTTCCAGAACGACGTGCAGATCTGGAACATTCTGGCTCATCGATCAGCAAAGGGTCACAAGATTATACGTACCGTGGAGTCAATGATTGTGGCGGCGAAAAAAAAAGATGAGGATCGGTTTCGACGCGGACTTACTGCCGGCCTGCTCAGTAAGACTCCGAGTCTGTCCGAAATGATGCAAAGATGGAAACGACTTTCCTATGGCTACGTCGATTCAATAGAGAGTGATTCGGCGGTGGTCTGGTTGCACGAAAGGTCGGAAGCAAACCCCAGTGGCGTTACTTTCCACTCTTCATCAAGTTTCACTCTCGCCAGAGAAGATGGCGTATGGAAGGTTGCCGATCCCCATCGGGGCTCTCAACAGAGGCACGCTGAGGAAGCAATCAAAGAATTTCTCAAGGCCTCCAGAGAACGCAATAGTCGGGTCTTTCAATCCAGACTATCGGGATCCTTTCTGGCGAAGCTGCGAGAAGATGACATCGATCCTTCGAAAACGTTCGGTGACTTCCCTCTTTGTCAGTTTGTAGAACTCGACATGGTGGATGACGAAACTGCGGAAGCGGTGATCGAGGGTACGGCGACGGATGGGAAGCAACGGAAGATCACGCTTCGCCTGATTCTCGAGGATGGAGACTGGAAGGTGACCGAACATGGAATCTAACAATGCCTCCACTTTCCATCCGACCCAGTGGACACTCGTCCTGCGAAGTCGCGGCGAAAGCGAGGACGCCAAGGTAGCTCTCTCCGAGTTGTGCGAGGCCTACTACGTGCCAGTCGTCGCGTTTCTTCGGCGCGATGGCAAGGGTGACGACTGGGCAAGAGAGCACGCCCACGCATTTTTCGAAAGTGTTCTCGCAAAGGGAGTCGGCGCACCCGATCCAGAGCTGGGCAGGTTCCGCAGCTATTTGCTCGGTGCATTGAAACACTTCATGTCCAAGCTCAGCGATGCTGCGGTCGCAGCCAAACGCGGCGGTGGCGCGGAGCATGTGGCGTTTGTGGAAGGAACCGATACGTCGCCCGGCCTGCGGATGCCGGGTGTGTGCGATGACACCCTTATCTTCGATCGCGAATGGGCACTCACGCTCATCGGTCGCGCGCTCATGGCACTGGAAGCTGAACACAGCGGAAAGCCCAGCCATTTCGCTGCTCTCAAGCCCTGGCTTGCAGGTGGAGCGGAATGCTCCCAGGCAAAAATCGCACAAACGCTCGGCATTTCCGAGACGGCAGTGAAAGTAACGATTTACAGGTTGCGCGTGCGTTTTCGCGAACTGATCCGCACTGAAGTGGCCGCCACCGTGGATGATCCGGCGGACATCAGCGCAGAACTGAGCCACCTCATCGCCGTCGCCAGCGCATCGCCTGATGGGTAGTGGGCTTCGAGCATATTAATCCACAGATTTCGCTGATGGCGCAGATTTGAGTTCACAGGATGAACTTCAAATGTCGACGCATCCCGTCAATCAATCGTCAATCCCTCTGGAGTGCGACCGGCTTGACGGCGCTCTATGGCCGGACTGACATCGCTCAGACAGAAAAAGCTCAGTCCTGCCTGAGCACTCCAGATCGGAGAGTGTTCGACTTCACCTTGTCCCCTTCCCGATCGATGCGAAGGCGCGATAATCGTCCTTGCAGAACAAAGTTGCGGAAGGCCGCTTACTCATCCTTTCTATGAGTCATTCCATTTACAGACCTCCTCAAGCTTCGCGCTCTTTGCGTCTTCGCGGTTAATCTATTTCCCGTTCAAGGCTCAGCAGGAATGCCCACCTTCGGCCTGCTCTTCGCGACTGGCGACTAGAAGTCACCACGACAGACTGTGGAGCACGCGCCGAACGTGCTGTCGCCGCTGCGGATAACGGCTACGTTTCGTCATCGTCGTTGGTCGGTCGATGTGGTAACACTTCTGCTTGAAATGCGGCCCACGCATGCCACATCAATCTCGCCCCTTCTTTACTGTGAGCATCTTCCAATACATTTTCTTCATTTGCGGTCAGATCGGCATGATGATGCTCAACCGCTTTTTTCTACAGTGGATCGTCGTCTACGCCGCCACCCAGGTGAAGGGCGAAGCGTTGTTCTCAGCAACAACCGTGGGTGCACTGCTGCTGGGATTCCGGATCTTTGATGGAATCACTGACCCGCTGGCAGGACGCTTGAGCGATGTCTGGATTCGCAGTGGCAAGGAACGGCGCACACTTCTCTGGTTCGCGTTTCTCTTACCGTCGATCGGCCTCACCCTTACATTCCTGCCGAATCACGATATGACACAGGTCGTGCGCTGGTCGCTACTCGGCAGCGGAATGTTCCTTTTCTTTGTCGGCTACACCTTTTTTGCAATCCCCTACTGGAGCTTGATCGGCGACTACTCACCAGGCAATGAGCCACGCCGCAGGGTGCTGTCAAATTTGCTCGGATCAGGACTCCTGATGGCCACCGCAATCGGTTTTGTAGTGAGCCCCTATCTGGTCGACCACTTTGGCTACACCACGGCGGCCGTCGTCTTGAGTCTCATCGCAGCGGCCATGATGGCACTGCCTTACTTCGCCGCTCCTTCAGATCGATTCAAACCAACAGTGGGCCACCCGACTACCGACGGCACTGAGGCCGCCGATGCCCTCACCCTCGCTGACTCGCTCCGCCTGGCGATGAAGCACCGGCGTTTTCTCGGCCTCATCGCTCTATTCAGCGGCTCCCAGATGTCGTTCACTATCATGACGACTGCTGCCCCATTCATTGCTATCCACCTCCTGAACGGATCTGCTGGCGATGTGGCAAAGCTACTGGGGCCACTGCTGCTCGTATCGTTCCCCTGTTTCCTGCTGGTTCCGCGCCTCTCTGCCAAACTCGGCTGGGAACGCGGAATGGTAATTGCATCGATCGCGCTGGCCGTCGTCTACTCGTCGACGGCTGCTCTGGGCATCAGTTTAATCGGATCACCAATGCTGACTGCCGGGCTGCTCTTTGCACTGGGCGGCCCGATGGTTGCAACATTGTTAGGGCTCGAGCCCGAAGGCGTCGTCGCCTGCGCCAACGAACGAGGTGGCGAGCACATCATCGGCATCTACATGGGAATCTTCAATTTCGTAGTCAAAATTCTCAACGGCCTGGCGATTTTCATCGCAGCGGCCCTGGTAGGATACAGCGAAACCAGTGGCGTCGCGGCTATTCGCGCAATGTCACTGGTCGCAGGCGGGTGCTTGATTCTGGGAGTTGTCTGCTACTCCTTCCTGCGGCCACGCGAATCTTGAAAAGGGTGACATCAATCCTCGCAAAATGCACTTTCTCAGCTGCCAAGCGGCTGGTGTGATTCGACTACTGCGAGACTGTTCGTCTCTTAGGCCGTGTTGAGAACCCATTTCGGCGCAGCGACCGGTTCTCTTTGTCGCGAATCACTGAAACTCACTATTCTCTCGCATTCGTCGCTGTATCCTCAGCTTGAAGCGCTGGCACCAATGCCACATTTAGAGCTTTGGTGACAGATGGTTTCGACATGCTCGCCATTGGTGGTTCAGAGCAATCGGAAAGAAGTCCAAATTTAATCAGGAGGCTCAATACGACTCGCGTCGCTTTCGCCGCCTTCTGGATTCTGGGACTCTTCCACGCCGCCTCAAACAGATAAATGCAATGATACAGGTGGCACCAAGATAGTAGATCAAATTGTATGGATAGAAAAAGTTTGCGCGAAGAGCTGAGTGCCATGGAATCCCCTTCAAGTCAGCAACCTTTGTGGAATAGCTTGCAGCGAGAGTTGCATCACGATCCGCTGCGGTAGCAAAGAGTGTTCGATTTCCATCAGATCTTCGGACGACAAAGTATTCTTCACCTGTCTTGCCTGTAAAAACGGATCCGTTCATCAGGAATTCGGTGACATCGTGGATCTGGTAGTAGCCTGAACGGGCGCCAGCTCGATCATGGAAATCAAATGAAAGCGGTGCAGATGGCCAGGGCGCTATCAATTGACTCTTCTCATCAAGATAATACAACGGATCCCGGTGAAGACAGCCATCAAGGAGCCAGACAGGAAGGACAAAGATCCCAAGCAGTTTCAAGAGGCGCACCATAGTTCGTCCACGTCAAGGGTCTGGCAACGCATACTGGAAGAGCGTTCAGGGATTCATCCTCGCCAACAACCTCACCGCTGGAACATGTCCTTCGATCTGTCGCCACCGCTAAGCACGTAGGCGATCAGGTCGAGAATCTCGTCTTTTGTCAGCATCATGAGAAGGCCGGGCGGCATCTGAGAAACTTCGCTGATCTCGATGCTCTCAACCTTCTTACGGTTCACGTTCACACGCTGGTTGGGATCGCTTGGATCGGTATTGATCGTGATGGTGTCACCATTGAGGTTCACAACCACACCAGAGAATGTGTCGCCATCGTTGAGTGTGACAACGATTGGGGCAAATTGCTCGTTGATGACTTTGCTCGGGTTGATAATCTGGTCTAGCAGATCGTGCGGGCTGTAGCGCCCACCGGCACCAGTGAGATCGGGCCCGGTCATGCCACCTTCGTTCCCGAAACGGTGACAGGCAAAACAGGCAGATGCAGCGAACATCTTGCGACCGTTGTCAAAATTGCGGCCCTTCATGCCATTCTTTGAGGCATCACTAAGCTCCTCAAGCGTCCACATCGTGGGTGTCCGACCTGCGAACATGGCTCCAGACAACTCAATCGCGCTCTTCTTCTCGGCCTTCTTGTTGATCAACTCGGCAAGTTCGATCTTTTCGGCATCGGTAAAAGTGTCCAGCGAATCCTTGCGGATAAATTCGATGAACTTGGAAAAGCTTGCCCCACCGTTGAAATTCTCGGCCTTGAGGAACCACTCAAGCTGCTGAGTGCGCAATTCCTTAGTCCAACCGGTCTTGAGGAAACGGAGACTTCGAGCGTACTCGATCTGCGGTTCCTGGCTTCCTGCGGCAGCAATGAGGGCCATGCCTTTGGCCGCTGTGTCAGGAGCCTGCAGGTAAGCGAGAGTTTCGGTAAGCAACCAGTTGAGCTCGAAACTTTCTGCCGGATAACTCGGATCAAGCTTGGTAATGATGGCCTGAATGGTGGCATCGTCAGGATTGCCGAATCGATGGAGCACAATCTCAATAAGGCGGACATAGGCGAGCTTTTGCTCCTCGGTCAGGCTGGCAAAATCGCGGGCAAGTAATGCTCCGAGAATTTTGCCACGCATCGCCGAGTCCTGTGGGTTTTGACTCGCTACTCTCGTCAGGGAGATCAGGGCTTCCAGTTGGCTGGTGGCATCGGATTCGCTCAATGCTTTGTCCCGCCACTCAGCGACTGGCTGGTGCTCGAGAACGGTGCGTGCAGCAGAGCGAATGAAACGATCTGTGCTACTGAGGTGGGGCCAGGCGGTCGCCACTGCATTTGGATCCTGCTTCCCATGGAGAGCGGCGAGGCTCAGGCGGAGATCGCGTTGTGGATTCGTTCTGGGAGTGAGGTCAATGGGCTTTGTGTCTTCGCTGCCGTTGTAGGTCACGCGATAGAGCCCGGACTGGACGCGACGCCCGCCGATGGCGAAATACATCGCACCGTCTTTGTGGATGATCGCATCTGTGACTGGCAGGGGCGCGCCGGTAATGAATTCTTCTTTTGTAGCACTGTAAGTGGCTCCGCTCTGTTGAAGATGAACTGCGTAGATTTTGCCCCAACTCCAGTCGAGCACGAAGAAGGCGCTCTGATACTTGGAGGGAAACTTCGCGCCGTAGCCAAAGGTTGTGCCGGTGGGCGACCCTGGGCCGATGTTCAACGTGGCAGGAAGTGTGTCGGCATAAAACTCGGGATACTTGCCAGCACCATTGCGCCAGCCGAATTCTGCACCGCTGACAACATGGTTGATGCGCGTCGGCCGATACCAGGAGGTGTTGAAGTCGTACTCCATATCGGCATCATACGTGAACAGATCACCATCGCTGTTTACGCTCGCATCGAAAACATTGCGAAAACCAGAGGCCACGATTTCGAACGTCTTTCCATCCGGTGAAACGCGGTAAATGATCCCGCCAGGTGCGAGGACAGAACGATTGTGACCGCGCCCATCAGGCATGCGCGGCAGCAAGTGGTCATCCCCCCAGAGCGGGAGGACGGGCGAGGTAGGCGCCGTTTCGGTCAGTCCAGAATTGTTTCCGCACACGAGGAAGAAGTCCTTGCCATCAGGGGTGAGGACGACTGCATGGACACCGTGGTCACCGCTCGCGGTGATTTCGCGAAGCAGCTCGACATGGTCAAGCTGGTCGTCGCCATTGCTGTCGGTAAGACGATAGAACCCACTCGGAATCTTCTTTTCGTAGTCGTTAACACCGACATACAGTGCGCCAAACGCGAATAGCATGCCATTGACGGCGCGGATGTCTGCAGGGACTTTCTGGATATCTTCTGCCTTCAGCTGCTGCCCGGCGGCGGGTGGCGTAAAGCGGTAGAGCCCACCGTACTGGTCGCTCGCGTAGATGCGACCTTTGTCATCAGCACAGAGGTTCACCCACGAGCCGAACTCCGCACTGGGAACGGAGTAGAGCAACTCAACATCGAAACCCTGTGGCGCTTTGATACGTGAAATCGGAGTCGCCGAGTTCTCTCCGCCTGCGGCTTTGGCCTCTGGCGCTGCCGCTTTCTTCTTTGGCCCAGGCTTCTTCCCATCTTCGATCACCTGGGCATCGCTGGGAATCGCATAGTCTTTGAAAGGAACGACCTGGCCGTCGGGCAGCTCCTTGAGCATAACGTCCTTGATCTGCACGCTCATTGCAGGGCCACGATGAATCTGAAACGCCAGCAGCCCCTGCAGCGAGCGGGCATTCTCATCAAAATCCATGAGGTCAATGGTTACCTCGCCGTCGATCTTGTGGATCAAGTGGTTTCCGTTAGCGATCACGGTGTATTCGTGCCACTCAGCGATATCCACCTTCACTGGCGAGTGCTCGGCCGTCAGCCAGCGCTTGCCTGCGGGGTCGATGGCGACACTTTGGCCATTCTGCACAACGATGCCGCGTGCTCGTTCCTCGTAGAGCATCGCGTTGTTCGCAGTCGTCGGATGAAGGTCGCACTGGTAGCCACCGATCGACCACTTGCCATTCTCAGGCAATTCTTTGCTCCGATATTGAATGCCCGAGTTGTTGCCGCTTTGCCTGATCCTGGCACGTAGCTCGAAATTCTTCACTTCACCACCACGCCAGATGAGGAATTGATTGTAGCCAAGTTGTTCCGGCCCCGTGGTTATCCCAGTGATCGCACCATCTTCGACAGACCACAACTCAGGATTTCCGTCCCAGCCCGAAAGATCCGTCCCGTTAAAAAGCGAGCGAAAACCTTCGGGATTCTGACCAGAAGCCGAGGTGACCGCCAATGCGGCCAGGAAAATGACAAGGGGGGCTTGCTTCATATCAGTAGTTTAAACGTTTTCGATGAGCGCGCAGCATAGGGGGCACTACCGGTATCGTCAATCTCCGGGGCTCAAATCGAATTTGCCCGTCCTGCAACAGCAACGCCTAAGAACAATATATCAGGACGGAATGGCATTCCGTCGACCGCAGCAAACTCCACCTAAGAAATTGCAACGATCCGCATTGGGGGCGATTCAAAACGATCCCCGACGATACGCCCATCGAGCTTAGCGCGCAATGGTGCACCAGGAGCGAGAACAGTCACCTCGATCCCGTCCAATTCGACGTCGAGTCCTCCGGCTGCCGGAGCCAACAGAAACATTGCGCGCTCCCCGGCGAGATCAACCTCCACAAGGGCACCGCTCCGAATATTGTCACTGGGGGAGAAATCGGGAAAATTGGATGAGATTCCGATCAATCGGAGCGATTTTGCCAATTCTTCGACCTGCTCGCTCTGACCAGCTGCGAGGTAAGATGCCTCCAATCCCCGCGTATCGTATTTGCCCTCTGATCTGCTTTCGGGATCGGTCGCTGCGGCCTCGGTGGCGCGTGCTGCAGCGAGAGTTCTTTGCAGATCCTGCTCAAGCCTTGCACGGACAGCCGCGATCACAGTGGACTTTATCATCACAGAATGCTGCTGAGCCGCTGAAGGCCACGCAGTTTCACTTTTTGGGCTTCGTTGCCTGTGGAGTGACTACTTTTGCTGACAGCCGCAGAGTGCCGAGATACCCCTCCATTGACTGGTTTCGCGCATTGAACAAAAGCAACGCCTCAATATCGGCAGATGCCTCTTCCAGCGTGATTTGCTTCGCTGGAACACGTTCCGTAACTTTGAGAACGTGGTAGCCCTTGGGAGTCCGGATCACCCTGCCGATTTCACCAACCTTCTGAGTGAACGCCGCTTCGTCAAAGCTCGCAATCATCTGCCCCCGCTCGATAACACCCAAGTCCCCCCCTTGCTCTTTGCTCGGGCAATTTGAGACCTCTCTCGCAATCTTAGCGAAGCTCTCGGGCTCGGCAAGCAATCGCCGCCTCACCACCTCCGCTTCGGCTCGCTTCTGCGCCTGTTGTTCATCCGTCAATGCTCCCTCGGTCGATACCAGTACGTGACTCACATGCGCCCTTTCCTTCTGAGCAAAGTAGTCTGGATTTTGCTTGTAGTAGGTCTCGATTTCCTTTGCGGCAGGTTTCGGAATATCGCTCGTACGCTTCGCGGACAGCTTGTTGATCAATACTTGATCGGCGGCATACTCGCGGAACTTGGCAAGCTTCAGGCCGATGCCTTCGAGGTAGCTTTTCAATGTTAATTCCGGTGGCAGCTGACTGCTTACCTTGGCCAATTCTGCTGACACTTCCTCCTCGCTTGCTGTAAAGCCGTCAGCCTTTGCCGCAGTAACCAGCAAGACGCGATCGATGAGTTGCGCTCGGGTATCGGATGCCCGATTGATACGAACGGTTTCCTGCTCGTCGGGTGACAATCCAGAGAACTTGGGTCCAAAATTGATCTGCATCAGGGCATCCATGTCCCCCTGGCGCACGCCCTGACCATTGATCGTCATGAGCAGTGTGGAAGGGTCGCTCACATCCGGTGCGGCACCAAGCTCTACGACAAAGCATCCTGCCACGAACAGGTGCAAGGCAAGTAAAGCCCGGGCAGCCGAAGACGATGGTAAACGGAATCTCATGAATACGACCCTACCCAATCCCGCCAGAGATTCCAGCAATCAATCACAATCCGCCCAGTCAAATTGAGTCTTCAACGTGGAGGGGCAGAATCCGGGCGCTCCTCGATCGTATAATCGACAGAATAATACTCGGATCGATTGCGCAGAAAGTGAAGTTTCACTTTAAAACCAACGCCATACATGTAGAGCCACTTCTGAAATGCGGCGACGGTTTTCGTGGGATAGTAGCTGAAGCCGACGAGCAGATCCCCTTTTTGCACACCCATCTTTTCCGCCGGGCTACCGCTCCACACGTAGTCGATACCGACCCCACCCAGAAACCGACCATGCGGGAAGCCATTCTGCTCGTCTTCTGTCAACGCACGGACTGAAAATCCAGTCCACGGCGATTTCATGTTGCCCTTGAGCTTCACCGATTCGTAGATATTGAAAACGAGGAAAATGGGCAGGATATGAATCTTTCCCTTTTCCAGTTCGACACCTTCCTCGTGGGTATCGTCGGCACGCGTGCGGTAGCCAGTGTGCAACGCGACCACTTCGCCTTTATTGTTGAAGACGGGACCTCCGAGCGAACTGTCAGGTATCTCAATTTCCGCCTGGAGCATGGTGGCAGTCATACTTTCCTGGTAGCATTCCATGCTGTTCAATTCTGTGATGACTCCCGAAGAAAAAGTTGTGGAATCTCCTTCTCCCCCTGCGATCGCATGCACCGGCAAGCCGACGATGATCTCTTCACGCGAGCAAATCCTGGAAGCCTTCAGCCCTTTGGGGGGATCGATTTTAAGAATGGCGAAGTTCAGGGTTGGTTCGACTGCGATGATTGATGCCGTCAACGGACTCTTGGGCTTTTCACCTAGTCCCTCGACTTTGATTACCGGGTGCAACGCTCCAGTCGCTGGATCCACCAGCAGCCGGTAGCTGGTTAAGATCATCCCTTCATCCTCGACAACGAATCCCTGACATTCCGCAACAGGCTCCGACGGACGTTCGCCGTTCCCGTCTTTCGCGGCGAACACTTTAATATGAACGATCGTTGGTGTCTTCTCTGGAGGTTTTGCTGCTTTCCCATCCTCCGCAGCCAGAAGACCGGTCAGGCAAAAACCTGTAAAAATCAAAGCGATGAGAGAAAGCCCCAGCCTTGTTGAAGGAAGGACTAAATCAACTCCACTAGTGCCGACGGTTTTCATTTGAGAAGAATCTGCCGAAGCAAACACAGGGTCAAGATCGTTCGCTCTTGTCAGGTTTCCGATCGAAGTCTGCGGACGAAAGCTCTTGTAGCAGCAAGTGCAACATCGATGGACTGACTCCCAACTCACGCGCTCGTTCCAGGTCTTCTCGCGCTCCTTCCTCATTTCCGAGCAAAGCCCTGGCCAGTCCCCGATCGACCACGAGAGTCACGTCTGGATGAATGGGATGGATTCTCTTTTCCAACTCGGCGACAGCCATATTCAGGTCATCGACCGCCTGCGCTTGATTACCCAGCGATATTTTAGCCCTGGCGCGACGCAGTAGCCACGAACTTTTCAACCTGCAAGCATCGACTTGCTGATCGATCACCGGAAGAATTTCCTCTGCCCGACCGGCATCGATCATGGCATCCACCATGGAATTCCGCAATACGATACTCCCGGTCTCCTCGTATCCGCGGCGGAAATCTGCTACCCGCTCAGCATGGTGCCCAAGTTTCTGCTGCAGGGTTCCCCGGATCAGGTACCAGTCCAGATTGCCCCGCGGAAAACTGTCGAATGCCGCATTGCAGGTTTTCAGCGCTTCGGCAGACTTTCCGCTCTTCTCCAGAGCCCGGGCCAAGACCATCTGGAATGCGGCACTTTCCTGGGCCGACTGCGCCACCTGCAAACCGGTACGGGCCACCTCCTGAGATTTCTCCAATGATCCTTGCGCCAGATAAACTTCAGCCAGCAGCTCGATGCCATCGACGAACTTCGGGCTCAACTCAATCGACTTGCGGAGATCATCGGTCGCCTTATCCATTTCGCCAAGAGTCCTCCACTCCATCGCTCGCTTGTATAGCAGGACTGGAGTAGCCCCGTCCGCCTCCATGCGCTGAGTAAACATGGCGATCATTTCTCCGGGACCATGGTGAGCATAGATCACTTGCGCTGTTGCCACTAACAAGGCGGCAATGCTCAGCGATCGTATAACTCTCTTGACCGGTTCCATGATTGTTATTCGTCCTTCACGACAAGGAATGCATCGATGATAAAGTCACTGCTGGTGACGGCCTGATTGTGGCCTTCGATCGCAATCACGTTCTGGCCATCAACAAAAGCATCCTTCTGCGATCCCAGTGGGAAGTATTCGAAGTCCTTGGAAATCTTCTGTTTTCCAGTGAATTTCTCCGCTTTCTCTCCGCGTCCGGTCTCGACGTTCCTGCGCAGAATTTCTTTGCCGTTTAGGTAGGCAATGAATGCGTCATCAAACCGGACAGCGAGACCAATTTTCGAAGCGAGTTTTGGATCGTCCAGGTCGAACGTTTTCCGCATGTAGACAACGCGGAAATTTTCCTTCATGTCATCGAGGGCAGTGCGGGCATCCGCGCCTTCTCCATATCCGAATCCCGACTCTCCTTTTGCCCAGTCGCTGGTTTTAAAGTCAGGCTTTTCCCAGCCATCCTCTGGCGCAGCACCCTTCCCGGCGACGTATCGCCACTCGGCGTTTTTGGGGATGAGTTCTGTGAATTTTTCCGGCATTGGCTGCGACTTGTCCCGGTTGAGAAGAAGAATGGGATCGATCGTAAAGTCACTGCTCTGCAGGTCAACGTTATGGCCTTCGATTGCAATGATGTTGGGCCCGTCTGATGATAACAGATGCCGGGCATGCGCCAGTGAGAAATAGTCGTATTTGTCCTTCTTCTCATCAGCGTCGTGCTTTGCGATACCTTTAGCATTCTGCCCCCGACCGGAATCAATCCCAACCCGTAGGACTTCCTTCCCGTTAATGTAGGCGATAAATGCATCATCGTAGCGGATGGCAAGACCAAGACTGTCATAATCATCCTCGTTCTTGATCGTGAATTCGGTTCTGAAGTAAGCCCTGGTGTAATTTTTTTCCATGTCCTTCAGCACCGTTACGTCGTCACCATCTCCATAGCCAAAGCCGATGCGTCCCTTCGGCCATTTCGAAACATCAAAATCCTCATCCATCCACCGTGCAGGCGGCTCTTGTTTTGAAGCGAAGTAGCTCCATTTCTCGTTCAAGCCCGTGACGTACTCATACAGCAGGGGAAACAGTTTATCCGGATTCGACTTCTTTGGAGGGAGAACGGCGATGAACGGATCGATCGTAAAGTCGTCGCTGGAAACCGAGCGATTGTGGGCTTCGATTGCGAGGACATTGGGAGCATCGAAACGAAATGAGTCCCTGACGTTGCGGAAACTGAACGTCTGATACTCTTCCTGCGCTTCCCTTGAAAAATCGACGACCGCATCCGGCCCGGATCCCGAAGTCACGTTCGCCCGTGCCATTTCCACACCATTGAGATAAGCGATGAATCCGTCATCGTAGGCTACTGCCAGAGTCAGCTCCTCGGCATCCTGCGCCGTTTTCACTTCGAACTCTTTTCTCAAGTAGACTGCGGTGTACTTGCCTTTCATGTCCCCCAGCACCGTCGTGTCGTCGCGGTCACCGAAGCCGAATCCAGCAGCTCCCGTCAACCAGGCGCTGTCGTCGAATTCGGTGCCTGCCCATGCCTCTGGAGGATGCGCGCCTGCCAGGTATTTCCACTCGGAGTGTTTTTTCACTGCCTCTTCATAGTCAGCGGGCAAGCTGCCCCCTTCCCAGTAATGATTTGCCAGTTCTGGCTGACCGAATGGTGGACGTTCCCAAGGCTGCGCAATGCGAATCGGGGCGACGACTCCTTCCTTTACGATACTGAACACATCCCGCTCGTATCCTTTGTAATCGATCATGGTGCCAGTGAGCGTGTTGCCGCTCACTTGAATCAAAACGGATCCGTGCTCGAGCAAGATGCGTTTCATCACATTCATGGTGCCTTTCCGGGACAATCTAGTACCGCCGTGGCCCGCCACGACCTGGATGTGCCCGTTGTTGGGAGGAAGACCAGCGCTTTTGCGATAAGGGCCATCCCCATGGGGATCACCGTCATTGTCGTCCAGAATCACATCCTCATTTGTCGTCGGCGTCTCGTAGGCACCGTCCATAAGCATCGAACGCTCGTAGATGTGCGAGTGTCCAGTCAGGCAAAGGTCAACGCCCCCTGCTTCAAGAATCGGCTGGATGTATTGCCTCATCTCAATGAGGTCTTCCTCCCTGTCAGAGTCGTGTGAACCTTTCGTGTAAGGCGGATGATGCCAGAACGCCACGATCCAGTCAGCGTGAGTTTTTTCCAAGTCAGTCTGCAGCCACTGCGCCATCGCGCCCACCGGACGGCGATCGAGATCAAAGGAATCGAGCACAATAAAATGCACCTTCGCATAGTCGAATGAGTAGTAGGCTTCAGTGCCGCTAGGTTCTCCACCGATCTCAGCTTTCGTAGGGACGATGTAGCTATCGTAATATGGTCCATAGCCGAACTGTCCCTTTGATGTCCCTCCCTCATGATTGCCCATTGCTGGCCAGCAGGCGGTGTTTCGCAGGGTGGGCTCATACATCTCAAAGAAGTGCTCCTGAAACTCATCATCCTTTCCGCTGCTGTAGGCCATGTCGCCAACATGCACGTAGAGATCCAGATCGAGATTATTGTAAGAAACATAGTCGATCATCGCCTGATGTACATCCTGCTGGCGCTGTTCTCCAGTGCCGGAATCTCCGACTACCCAGAACAACAGCTCGTCATCAGTCCCGGGAACTGGATGCGTTTCGAGGAAAAAACTTGGATCCTCCGGTGTCAGCCTCTCTTCCCCGTCAAATATCGCGTAGAAGTAGCGAGTGGATGGCGACAATCCTTTGAGTGATGCCTCATACTGATGAGTGCCATCCGGCGCAGTGAAAAGCGGTAGCTGGTCAGATTTCGGAGGAGGCCCGGCGATTCGCATCAAGTCTTTCAACTTTTGCTTCACAATAATGTCCGCGCCATCGCACTTCCGGTCCAGATTCTTCAGATCTTTGCCGAACCTCACTACCGGCGTCATCGCCTTCTCCGTCCGCCAGACAATTGACATCGACTCGGGTCCCGACATCTGCAAATAGGGCATTCTTGAAAAGCCCGGCATCTGCGGATAGCGGTAGCTGGGCAACTTCTTTCCGTCTTTGTCATTCTCATCGGCACCGGACAGCTGGCCTACCGCACAAAGCAAATGGATTGAAACGGCGACCGATGTAATGCATCGACGCCCAAGAATGGAAGGAGTTAAAGTAGCCATAAATGAAAGTTGTCGCTGATTGTGTCGTGCCCGACGACAGAATTCAAGCCATCTGGTCAAGAGATACGAAAGAGGTCGCAACTCCGCCACAGGGAACTGGTGTTTCTGGAAGAAGACAGAGGGCATTCAAATCATTTCCGCCCTCAACTGTCGGCTGCACTTCGCATTCTCACTCCATTTTCCACAATTTTCATCATACTATTCCACGATAAACCACGGATTGAGTAGATTCTGCTTATTGTAAAGCAGTGGCTCCCGTGTTTCGAAATTCAGCACAGAACGCCCAGCCTCGGTGGCAACAGCGTGTGCGGCAGCGGTATCCCATTCCATGGTCGGCCCCAGTCGGGGATAAACAGATGCTGCACCGGAAGCCACCAGGCAAAGCTTCAACGAACTCCCTGCCGACAAAAACTCCACTGATTTGCCGCGGCCTCGCAAATCGGTGACGAATTGCTCCACTTCAGGTGACATATGAGAACGACTCGCTACAACCGTCACCGCATCTGCCTCAGAGTAATGAGCACCTCCATCCAGCCGTTCTGGAACACTGCCCCCCTTACGCTGCCAGGCTCCCTGCCTTTTCACCGCATAGTAGAGCGTATCCGTCACTGGCTGATAGACGACTCCAGCCCAGGGAACTCCGCGGTGTATAAGCGCAATATTTACCGTGAATTCGCCATTTTTCTTGATGAACTCCTTAGTTCCGTCGAGTGGGTCAACCAGCCAGAACCAGTCCCAGTCCTTCCGCTGCTCGAAAGGTAAGGTTTTCGTTTCTTCGGAAATGATCGGAACTCCGGGCGAGAACTGAGCCAGATCTTCAAGAATGATAGCATTCGCTCGCTTATCCGCCTCGGTAAGCGGTGAGTTATCTGCTTTCTTTTCCACCGCAAAATCCTTGCTATAAACATCAAGAATTGCGGCCCCGGCACGCACTGCTGTTGCAAGCAGTGGTGCAATATCAAAGTTTGCCTGGTCGATCATCGCCGACCATTCCCCGGGATTACTAAAATCGCAAGGCTAGGCAGGCGCGCCTGCGAGATCACCTGAGAATCCTTCGTCACCGGAAGACGATTCTTGAGTCGGGGTCTTGCGCTCCTCTTTCTCCTTAGGGAGTTCTGGCGGCTTCGGCGATTTAGGCGGATTGCCCAATTTGCCGGTCTCCATGATTTCCTCAATGTGAGAGCGATTCAGGGTCTCATACTCGAGCAACGCTTGCGCGATCGTGTTGAGCTTATCCCTGTTGGCCGTCAGAATCTCAGTCGATTTCGCGTAAGCTTCATCGATCATTCGCTTCACCTCGCTATCGATTTTCTGGGCGGTATCCTCAGAATAATCACGGCCGCGTGCCATGTCCCTGGCCAGGAAAACGTGCTCGTTATTGTCGCCATATTCGACCATTCCAAGTTCATCGCTCATCCCCCACTCGCAGATCATTTTCTTCGCGAGAGCAGTTGCCTGACGAATGTCGCCAGCTGCGCCGTTAGTGACATCACCAAAGACGATCTCTTCGGCGACTCGGCCCCCCATGGTCACGATGAGATTGTCCAGCAGCTCGTTCTTCCGGTTGGTGTAACGGTCTTCGACAGGCAACCACATCGTCGACCCGAGTGACGGACCACGTGGGATGATGGTGACCTTGTGAAGCGGCTCAGTATTATCCAGCACCATCAGGCAAATGGCATGACCTGCCTCATGGTAGGCAGTGTTCTCCTTTTCTTTTTCGGAGAGGGCCAGACTGCGGCGCTCTTTGCCCCAACGGACTTTGTCTCTTGCCTCTTCGAGTTCAGGCAATTCGATCGATTTCTTCCCCTTCCGCGCAGCCAGCAGAGCGGCCTCGTTGATGACATTCGCCAACTCCGCACCGGAATAGCC
>JAGROY010000244.1:4832-5046 GCA_020439995.1 Verrucomicrobiia bacterium | reverse complement strand
TTCGATTTTCTGCAGGAAGTCGCGCAGGGTCTGCTTGTCCTGGGTGTTGCCGGCGAGCACTTCGTAGGTCAACGGGAAGCCTTCTGGGGTAACGACTAAGGCGAAGACGACCTGCACGCAGTCGAGGCGCTTGTCGCGACTGTAGCCGAAGTGTTTCTTGCTCGACTCGGGATTCTCCGGAGGATCACGTTCGAAGTAGGTGCTGGTCAGGTCG
>JAGROY010000244.1:0-4812 GCA_020439995.1 Verrucomicrobiia bacterium | reverse complement strand
TGGCGTCGAAGAGATCCTGCCAGCGCGCGCTGAGATGGCGGAAGATGTCGCTTTTGTGATTGAGGAGTTAATGTTAATCGTGGCAATGGTAGAGGGCGCTCTTTGGCACGATGTCAGTATCCTTGGTCACATTGGGGAGCGGGAAGGCTTCGGAGATGCGGTCGAGATCCTGGCGGTCGCGTTGTTTGAGGAGGAAGAGCAGGCGCGAGTTGCCCATCACGCTCGACCGCACCGGGCTGTCGTGGAAGCGGCTGAATTGCTGGATCACGGAGAACACCCAGCAGTTGTATTTGCGCATCCGCTCGTAGAACTCACGGGTGATGCGGTCGCCGTTTGGGATCGCGAGGAAGGCGCTCAGTCCCTCCAGGATCACGCGCTTGCGTGTCGAACGCGGGCGCGACATGACTTCGTTGCGAACGTGATTGGTGATGAGGAAAGCGGCGACGGCGCGAAGGTCTTCGGCGGACTCGGGGATGGAGCCGAGTTCGAAATGGGCAATGCGTCCAGCAAGGCTGACGTTGTTCGTGCCGTCGAGAATCGCTCCGTAGTTGCCGAAGGCGCACCACGGCTCAAGCAGCTTGGCGAGGAAGCGTGATTCCTCGCCGTTGGCACCGTGGCTTTCCAACACGAGCAGTGCCTGCAACTGCGCGTGAGTCGGGAATTCACGCGAATTCAGGTAGGCCAGGGCAAGCCGGAACACGTCATCGGCAGTTGCCGGATCGTGCGTGATACGGTCGATGTCGCCGTCTTCTATCCCCGCGAGGGCCTCGCGTTCTTGCTCTTGCTCGCCATTAGCATTAGCCTCATCTCGGAAGGGGACGAAGGCATCGAATAAGGTCGTCGTTGATCTGCAGATTTGGGGCAAGCGAGTCAAGGCGTTTTCGGATTATGTTGCTCCCGAAGTGCCGGTTGTGGTTGCTGGACAGGTGCAACTTCCATCGGTACAGAATCAGTGGGAGTATGATACGGGCTTGCGTTGGCCCAGATTGCTGGTGTGCGTAGACGACTGGCAGTTTCTCTTTCCTCAGCTGTTGCCGGAGGATGCGGTAGAGGATGACCTGAATCCGGTGGCGGTGGAGAAAAACGATACGGTGGCAGTGGAGCCAGGGGTGAAGCAGCAAATTCATCTTTCTCAAGCACCGGCGTGACAGCCAATTATCAATCCGGTTCTTCTTGCAATCGGCATCTGTTTCAAGGGAAAGACTTTTCCCTCGCGCCTACTGCGTGCGGCGCTACCCATTCGAGCGGGGGGCACTCCCGCAACGCCCCCGGAGATCCGACTCGCCCGCCTGCCACCCCACCGCGGAACCGTCTTTGCCTTGCTGCACGAGCGATGCTCGCTTGCAACGCAGACCGTTCCCCAACCCCCTCCAACCGACCTCCACTCAACGTGCGGACACCGTGCTTCGCACCGTGTCCGAACAACAGGGCAGGACGCTCGCGCTTTGTCTTTATACGAGGTGGTTCGCGTGGGTGGCTCGGGTGGGCAATCGTCTCGCCCCGCTTCCGCGTTCCCCCGCCGGAGCGAGACCATTGCCTGGGCTTCTCGCTGGTGGTGGAGCGTATCAGCCTTGCAGTCTTGCACCGTGTCCGACGGCTCCGCTGCGTCGCTCCGATCCGCAGTCGCCCGATGGCTTTGCAGCTTCCGCTGGCGCGTGTGGCAACGGATCTCGGGCGACTGCTGCTCTCCGCAACTCCGCTGCGCCGTCGAACACCGTGCGCTGCGATCCAGCTTGCCTCCCGTTGGTCGGGATCACGAGGGAAGCTCCGCGCCGCACCGGCAGCGGGTCGGGCGTCAACGGCAAAATGGGTATCCGCTGGAGCAACCTCCTTCCCTTCGGCATTTTGCCTTATGACTCCCGCCCCTACAGCCGCCGGTCTCTCTGGGGAATGGCTTTTTTCTTCCGAAAAAAACTACGTTTATTTCCTCCATGATTCCTGGCCGGACTCCTTCGACGGTAGCCCTCGATTCGTGACTGCGAAGGGCGGTTTACTTTCGATTTTAGCGCGCTCGTTGGCGCGGAATTTGGATATAGAAATGTTCCGTAACTCACTCAAAGACAAACAGTTTCATCTGCAAATAACTCCCAATTTCGGTTGCTTTATACCTCTGTTTAGTATTTGTTCAAATACACAGTTAATGAGGGTCTGACCCACTTCGATCCGGCTGTTTCAATTGACACTAACAAACCCACACCAAGAAAGAAAAAGACACCATGTTTACTCGCAATCACATCCAACTGACTGGCAACATCGCAAAGCCTGCTGAATCCCGGGCCGCTGGCGAAACCACGGTGACGCGTGCGCGTCTTCTGCACAACGAAGCGATCCGCAAGGCCGACGGCGAAACTGTCGAACGCCTGGTCGCGGTCGATGTCGAGATCTGGGGCAAGCGTGGCGACGCGTTTGCCGAATGCGTCACCACCAAGACGCCAGTCTACGTCGAAGGTCGGCTGCAGCTGGACCAGTGGCAGGCCGAAGATGGCTCGCCACGCTCGCGCCTGCTGGTGCGGGTCGAAGACTGGCAGTTCCTCGCTCCACGTCCGCAGGATGCCAACGCTAACGGCAATGCCAACGCAGGGGCCAACGCAGGGGCCAACACTGGCACTAACACCACTACCACCACCAATGGCACCAAGACGAAGCGCACCAACGCCAAGGCGGGCGCAGTTGCCTGATAGTATGATTGCCTGATCGGCAATTAACGTGGGCAGAGAGGGGGCGGCAACCCCCTCTCGCCCTCAACTTCACTCAAGAACTACCTTCAACATCGGAAGCAATTCAAATCATGAAACTGAATGACCTATTTCTACACTGTGGCGCTGGCAGGGTCGAGCGCGAAGATCTCGACAAGCAGCGCACTCCGCAACCATCGGGCCGATGGTATCCAATCGCGCACGGCGCATTGGTCGATCAGGTAAGGCACGGCCTCGAAACCGCTGGTATGCGTGTCCTGAACGAAGCGCACGCGCTCAATGCCGGCGGCGCTCAGTATTTTGGACTGATGCAGGTACGCCTTCCCGGCGACGAAAGCAATGAATGGGGCACGGTGGTCGGTGTCCGCAACAGTCACGACAAGCGGTTTCCCGCAGCGCTGGCCATGGGAAGCCAGGTCTTCGTTTGTGATAACTTGTCCTTCAATGGCGAAGTGGTTCTCGCTCGTCGGCACACCACGCACATCATGCGCGACCTGCCACAACTCACCACCAGGGCAGTGGG
The DNA here is from genome assembly GCA_020439995.1 of Verrucomicrobiia bacterium. GTDB lineage: Bacteria > Verrucomicrobiota > Verrucomicrobiia > Verrucomicrobiales > DEV007 > JAGROY01. The sequence goes on along the minus strand of JAGROY010000244.1, from coordinate 1,593 downwards.
TCGACTTCGCAATCTGGCGAACGATACAGCAACCCGATCGACGCGCTACAAGCAGTGCGATCTGAACAACGCCGAGGCACATGATCTCGTCATTCGTGCTCTCGACTCTGGAGCGATTACCACGACCATGGTGCCGAAAGTGCTCGAACAGTGGCGCGCTCCCAACCACGTTGAGTTCCGCGATCGCAATCTGTGGAGCCTCTACAATGCGTTCACCGAATCCTTCAAAGGCAGCCTGCTCAAGTTGCCCTGCCGAAGTGAAGCCGTGCATGGCGTTCTGGATAATGTGGCATTGCAGGCGAACCCAGCTTTATCCGCATCTGAATCTGCGCTCGAACATGGGAATCCGGCATCGCTGGCGCTTGTTTCGTAACGCACGATGATTACAAAGGAAAAGCGATGCAGCTATCTATCAGCGGCGAATTCGACGACGCATGGAAGCGCAACGCCACACAAGTAAAATAAGGGCAACAATTCCATCAAGGAGCGAGTGGGCAACTGAGCAACCGCTCGCTCCTTGCGCGCGTGAATGCCTGCCTGCAGGCGTTCTATCCCCGGTCGACATACTCCCATTTTTTGCGGAGAGTCCGCGGTGGAGACTCCACGCGGAGTTCCTGCCCATTCCCTCCTGTCCATTCATTCATCCATCCACGTCACCTTACCCAAGCCTCTTGATGGAGTCTCCATCAAAAGAGATTAACACCCAGTAGCCCTGTAGCCCTATCACTCATCCCATGCCCCGAGAATTACTGCAAAAGAAGATCCCATCCAAATCGCCGATCGTGAAACACCTGCACCGCTGGAGGATCCACCAGCAACTCGGTCGCCGACGCGCCGCACGCCGATTGTCGGAGGAACTCGAAATCCCTATTTCCGATCGCACGATGGAAGCCTGGGAACAGGGCAGAAGTGCTCCAGGCGTGGCGATGGAACGTTTGCTGGAGATGTTCCTGCAAACGGATGGGAAGTGAATGCTCAAAGCGTCAAACGGCCAGTGCCATCGTTGATCTCAGCAGGCAGCTCATTCTTGGTCGATATCCTCCTCAGGATCTTCGTTCAAAACCTTGATCGAGATCGACCGAATGACGGTGTTAGGATTCTCGGTTTCGAGGGCCTTCTGAGCGGTGCCCTGCGCTAATCGCACTTCACGAACGTTGTAGCCTTGCAGTTCTCTCCAGAGTGTCAGCAGGTGCAGCCCCACCAGGGTGACTTCGAACTCATCGAAGGCAAAGCAGATGCTGCGCGCATCTTTCGCAAAGCGCATGTGGTGCAGGGTATGGTAGGGAATCGCCAGTGCTTCTCCGGCGGTGACGAAGGTCAGGGTTGGAGAGCCTTCGTCGATATCGAAGGATGCATTTTTTCCATTGGGCTTCGCCCTGGGTGATGTTCTGCTGGTGGGTGTGTTCATGATTCTTTGTTACTTTGTTCGTTAGCGACGCCTCTTGATGGTGGGATGTTGCGTCTGATTCAGTTTCTGACGGGCGCGGAACTGGGCGTTGCGCGCTGGGCGGCGATACCAGCGGAACACGCGCATTCCGCTGCGTAGCCTGCGCAGAAAGTCGGCCTGCATGATGGCGGATCGCTTTTTGTTGC
>JAGROY010000243.1 GCA_020439995.1 Verrucomicrobiia bacterium | reverse complement strand
GCGGAGGCCGCGAACTATCCGTTCTGCACGATCGAGCCCAACCAGGGTGTCGTGATCGTGCCGGATGATCGTCTGGCCGTGCTCTCGGGCATCTCGAAGTCTCAGAAGCTGATTCCCACCGCCATCGAGTTCGTCGATATCGCAGGCCTGGTGAAGGGTGCCAGCGAAGGAGCAGGACTCGGCAACCAGTTCCTGGCAAACATCCGCGAAGTCGACGCAGAGGTGCAGGTGGTGCGTTGTTTTCACAATGACGACATCGTGCACGAGATGGGCAGCGTCGATCCTCTGCGTGACATTGAGGTGATCAATGCCGAACTCATCCTGGCAGACCTGGCGATGCTGGAGAAGCGCTACAAGTCGCGTGAAAAGAAAGCGAAGACTGGCGAGAAAGATGCCAAGCGTGAGATTGAACTCATGGACAAGCTGATGCCGCATCTCGACGACGGGCGTCCGGCGCTGACCATCGAGTTGTCTCTCGAAGAAAGAAAGCTCATGCGCGACTTCTTCCTGCTGAGTTCCAAGCCAACCCTTTTTGCCTGCAACGTGTCCGAAGAGGATCTGGCCGGTGCCCAGGCAGAGCCTCAGAATCACCCGCTGGTCGCCCCCGTCATGACCTACGCCAAGGAAACACACGGCGCGGAGATCGTAGTCATTTCTGCCCGTATCGAAGAGGAAATGATCGATCTCGATGGCGACGACGCGGCAATGTTCCTCGAAGAGCTTGGCGTGAAGGACAGCGGCGTTTCGAATTTGATCAAGGCCGTCTACCAGCTGCTAGGCCTGCGCACTTACCTCACCACGGGCGAAAAAGAGACGCGGGCCTGGCCGTTCCCGGACGGATGCAAGGCACCACAAGCCGCTGGCGTGATCCACACGGACTTCGAGCGCGGATTCATCGCCGCCGAAATCGTCCACTACAACGATCTGGTGGAGCTTGGATCCTACGCGAAAGCCCGCGAAGCAGGAAAGCTTCGCATTGAGGGAAAAGAATATGTAATGAAAGACGGCGACGTGGTGGAGTTTCGCTTCAACGTTTAGGCACTCACGCATCCCTCTGTATCCAGCACCGACAACCCTGTATCCAGCATCCCAGTCACTGACATGAAAGCCCACGAGATGTTCCTGCAAATGTCCCCTGCACTCGCAGTGGAACTGGTAGATTTTTTCTACCATGCCGACCGCAACGTTTACAAAACCACCATTTCCACACTGGCCACCCAGCGCAAACTGCGCCCGGTATTTGTGACCAAAAAGTCCCGCGACCAGCAGTTCCAGTGGGTGGTAAAAGCCTTGCAGACCAAACGCAGTGACGAAATCGCACAGCACCTGCTCCAGGCATGGCTGATGAAGGCAAAGTCAGACATGCTCGTCGCCTTCCTCGACAAGCAGGAAATCGAGCACGACGGCACCGGCGCAGTCGATGAATTGCCCAAAACCCTGGACCCTGAAAAACTGAAGGCGGCGATTGATACCCTGTTAGGAAAATACTCCGCCGAGGAAGTCACCCTCTACCTGCACATGTTCCAGCTTCAGGAAGAAGGCGGCTGGCCGGAGCTGGCAGCAGAGCTGGAAAAGGACGACCGCCTGCAACTCGGTACTGCCACCAAAGCACCCGAAGCCGCACCTGCTTCTGCGGCCGCAGCCGAAGAGCCTGCTGCCGCCGATGAAACGAAGGCAGACCCGCCTGCTGCTGAGTAAAGCTGCCCGGTTCAGAGGGAGCACGATTCAATTCTTTTCTGGGAGTTCGATACGCTGGTCTCGCTGTACACAAGGAGTCGATTGCCATTACCTTCCCGCTGAAAGGCAGGGATGACGCGTGGGCCCGGCCCAAAATGGCTAGCCACTCACCAGCGCTCCGGGCTCCGGCCCGGTCTAACTTGAAATTGCGTAATTTACATTCCAAGCGCCCAGAGTCTGACTGAGTCGAGGCGGACGCGGGCGGTGGCGATGGCCTGGCCGAGGAGTTCGCGCTCGCTGTTTGCCAGCTCGAGTTCCTCGTCGCGGATGGCGTGGCCGCGGGCTTTGAGGTCTTCGAGACGGGCAAGCTCATCAGTCATCAGCGCTTCCATCTTCTTCTTGGCGGTGCGACGGTAGTTCACCACGGACTTGTCGGCGAGCTTGCGACCGGCATCAATGATGGTGGGGAGCATTCCGCGCAGGGTAGCTCCGTTCTTGCGCAGCCACGAGGCCTTGCCGTCCAGCGCTCGGCCTTTCAGTAGCGCGCGGTGGAACTGATGCGCTTCGTCGGTGCGGTCTTCGGCAGCGTGATTGACGAAGAAGCGGAACGGACGCGGAGCAAGGAAGCGGGACACGTGCAGTCCAGGAGGCGCGATACATTCGCAGATGAATACCATCTCCAGCACCAGTTCGCGTTGCGCTTCTTTCCAGAATACAAAGGACGCATTGCCACGGCTGCTGCCAGCCAGCATGTCGATGGAGCCGCGCACCATCGGGTGATCCCAGCTGAGGAATGAGATGTCTTCGCGGGACAGCGCCTTGTCGCGATCGAACGTCGCAGTGAGGCCCTCTTTCGGCAGACCGGGGAATGCCTCTTCATCGAAAAGATGATCCGGCTTGAGCACGAGGGTGCGATCGCCAGCCTCTTCGAATGCCACGCCAAAGTGGTCGAAGATGTGAGCCATGAATGTATCGAGCGTTGGATCCTCGTCATTGCGTGCGACGCCGTGCACGAGATTGGCTGCGGCTTTTGGCTCGAACGATTGCAGCTCCAGCAGGTGATCCTGTCCCTCGCGGAGTTCCACATCGAATTTCGCCTTGAACTCGACGGTCTCCTTATTCAAGTCTGCCGCCGCCTTGGCAGGAGTGGTGATACGTTGCAGCTTCGGTCCGAATTTTTCAAGGTAGGTGCGCCCGCCGTGAAGCGGATGCTCGATGGCACCGAGCGCCTCGTGGAACCACGTGGCCATGACTTCCTGAGCAGTGCCTTCGATGAATGGAATGTGCACTTTAATTGTCTCCGACTGACCGATACGGTCAAGGCGACCGATGCGCTGCTCTAGCAGTTCTGGATCTGGCGGCAGATCAAAAAGGACGAGATCGTGGGCAAACTGGAAGTTCCGCCCTTCACTTCCGATCTCCGAGCAGATGAGCAATTGCGCGCCATCCGTGTCCGCAAACCAGGCCGCATTGCGGTCGCGCTGGATCAATGTTAGTCCTTCATGGAAGACGCCCGTTTTGACCGTGATCAATTCACGCAGAGCGCTCTCAACAGCCTCAGCCTTTTTACGGCTGCTGCAGATCAGGACGATCTTACGCTCCTCGTCGGCCTGGATAAAGTCGCGTAGCCACGGCAGCCGTGGATCTTCGGAAAAATCGTAAGCGTCTTCGGCTGGTTTTTCACCGGTTTTCGGGTCCGGCCACATTGCCGCGCACTCGGCGTTGATCGCCTTTTTAAGCGCAGTGACCTTGCCCTTTGGAGCCTCCAGCCGCACAAGGTTCGCTTCGCGCCCCGGAAAGCCCGAAAGCGATTCGCGCCGGTTCCGGAACAACACGCGACCAACCCCGTGGCGGTCGAGAATGTGACGAGAGAGACGGGCTCGGTCCTCGTCGGTCGGCTCGCCTTCCAGAACGGCCAGGTCGGCCTCGTCCATGTGCTTCGCCAGCTTCTTGCGGGCGGTGGCGGTGAGCTTGGATTTGCCCAGCAGGACGTCGACCAGCTTCGAAACTTCCGCATAATGGGCTGCCTCTTCCTTGAATTCTTCCAGACTGGTGTAGCGCGCGGGATCGAGCAGCTTGAGCCTCGCAAAGTGCCCGTCTTCACCCAGCTGACGCGGCGTCGCTGTCAGCAGCAGCAGGCCTGGAGCCGTCTTTGACAATGTCTCCACTGCCTTATAAGACGGGCTTGCCTTCTTCGGCGTCCAGCCCAGGTGGTGCGCCTCATCTACCACCAGCACGTCCCATCCGGCATCTGCGGCAAACTGGAGATGCTTGGGAGAAGACGCCAGCCACTCGAGATTACAAATCACACACTGGTCATCGAGGAAGGGATTGGTGCCCGGGCTGGCACCTTCGATAGCGTCGCAGCGTTCTTCATCGAAGATCGCAAAAGAGGTATTGAACCGGCGCAGCATTTCGATGAACCACTGGTGCACCAGCGACTCCGGGAGCAAAATGAGGACGCGGTGGATGCGGTTGCTCAACAGCAGGCGGTGAATGATGAGACCGGCTTCAATCGTTTTTCCCAATCCCACTTCGTCAGCCAACAGCACGCGCGGGGCGAAGCGTCGCGCCACTTCATGAGCGATGTAAAGCTGATGCGGGATGAGCGACATGCGCGCGCCAATGAAGCCGCGGACTTCGCTGCGCATGATGTCATAGCGGTGTTCCAGCGCGTCATAGCGCAGGCTGAAGTCACCGCTTTCGTCTGGATTTCCTGAGAGCAGGCGCGCCTCCGGCTTATCGAACGAAAGGGCGGCGGCGAGATCGGTTTCGCAGAGGTCGATGCCGTCTGCCCCCTGATAATGGAGCAATCCTTCCTCTTCACGGACACCTTCGATGAGAAATGGCCGCTGCTCTTCGCCACGGACCGAGTCTCCAACTTCGAAGATCACGCGCCGAAGTGGTGCCTGGCGCGTTGCGTAAGTCACTGTCTCGCCGGTCTTAAAGAAAACCAAAGATACGCGTCCGGGTTTCACCGTGGTGACGGTGCCAAGTCCCATTTCTGGCTGAGTCTCACTGGCCCAGCGTTGTCCGATCTTAAAGTTGTGTTCCAAGCTCTTTAGATAAGTTAACTCGCGGCACTTTGTGCAAGCCTAGAATGCTTCTAGAAGCGCGATTATTGTTCAAATAGTAGAATTGCCGATGGGACTATCCCGGTCCGACTTTCCATAGCCGGGCCGCCCCCCTTTCAGCGTAATAATGTGCCGTCTGCTGTGGGCAGAAGCGGAAAATGAAATCAGGCTGAGTAACCCAGCTGCTGCATGCGATCGGATACCTCGTCCGCACTTTCCAGTAGATCCGCGATCGGATCCCACTTGCCGCTGATTAACGCATCCCGGGCTGAATCGGGAACGTGAACAGTGAACGACTGGTCTCCGAAAAAGACGCGACACTGATCGACATCGACTGTCACAGCCAGCGTGGGATCTGCTTCCACAGCGGCTGCAAGTACCTTGATGTCGTCGCCGGTCGCGACAACACACGGGATGCCGAGCGTCACGCAATTGCCAAAAAAGATTTCGGCGAAGCTCTCAGCGATGACCGCACGAAATCCGTAGCGGTAGATGGCTTGCGGCGCGTGCTCACGGGAACTCCCACAGCCAAAGTTGGATCCGGCGATCAAAATGGTGGCATCCTTGAAACGCGGGTCATTGAGTGGATGCTCCTTATCACTGCCGTCCTCATGCTTGCGGACGTCATAGAAGAGGTATTCGCCAAGTCCATCGAAAGTAACGCACTTCATAAAGCGCGCCGGGATAATGCGATCCGTGTCGACATCGGAACCGGGCACGTAAACGCCGGTGCCTTGAACGGTAGTGATCTTGTCTAGTGCCATAAGGGGTAAATTTCTAATTTCTAAGCTCTAAATTCTAAATAATGTTCAATGATCGAATGCAGGAATGAATTACAAGCGTTAGAAATTAAGTTTATTGGTGACGATCGAAAATTGCTCGGGATTTAGCATTTAGAACTTAACTCAGTGAGTTCAAATACCTCGCGTGCATCGCTCACTTCGCCCGTGATCGCTGCGGCGGCTACCATGAGCGGGCTCATGAGAATGGTGCGTCCGGTAGGGCTGCCCTGGCGGCCTTTGAAGTTGCGGTTGCTGGAGCTGGCGCACAGTTGGTCACCGATCAGCTTATCTGGATTCATCGCCAGACACATCGAACAACCTGCGCGCCTCCAGTCGAATCCTGCGTCGCGAAACACCTGGTCAAGTCCTTCATTTTCACAGAGTTTCGCCACTATCTGTGATCCAGGAACGGCGATCGCCTTCACTCCGTCCGCCACCTTGCGGCCTTTGATGAAGCGAGCCACTTCACGGAAGTCGGAAAGCCGGCCATTGGTACAGCTGCCGATGAATGCCACATCGATTTTAGTACCTTTGATAGGGCTACCCGGCTCGAGCTTCATGTATTCCAGCGCCTCTCGAATCGACTCCTGCTCAGCGGGAGTTTCGCCTTCCTCAGGACGAGGAATGGTGCCAGTGACAGAGAATCCCTGATCGGGGCTAATACCCCAGGTGACGCTTGGAGCCACATCTTCAGCGCGAATGTTAACAACGTCATCATAGACCGTGTCTGGATCCGATGCGAACGCGCGCCACTTTTCCACAGCCGCATCCCATGCATCACCACCCGGGCAGTAGGGGCGGCCTTTCAGGTATTCAAATGTGGTATCATCCGGGTTTACGTAACCTGCACGCGCACCGCCTTCGATCGACATGTTACACACCGTCATGCGCTCCTCCATGGTGAAGTTATCGAACACTTCGCCACCGTACTCGTAGGCGTAACCGATGCCGCCCTTTGCCCCGAGCTGGGCGATGATGTGCAGGATCACGTCCTTGGCATAAACACCAGGAGGCAGCTGGCCATCCACGTTGATGCGGCGGACTTTCAGCTTGCTCATCGCCATCGTCTGCGTTGCCAGCAAGTCGCGCACCTGGGTGGTGCCGATGCCGAAAGCGATGGCTCCGAAGGCCCCGTGGGTCGCGGTGTGGGAGTCGCCACAGGCAATGGTCGTGCCGGGCTGAGTGATCCCCTGCTCCGGGCCCACCACGTGGACGATGCCCTGTTTTCCGGTAGAAAGATCAAAATAAGTGATGCCAAAGTCCTCCGCATTCTTACGCAATTCGCGAATCATCGCGTCTGCCAGCGGATCGGAAAACGGCTCACTCGACTCGTCTGTGGGAACGATGTGGTCGACTGTGGCGAACGTTCGCTCAGGAAATCGCACCTTGAGTCCGAGGTCACGAAGCATCCCGAATGCCTGAGGGCTAGTGACTTCGTGGATCAAGTGAGTGCCAATGATCAGCTGGGTCTGACCATTCGACAGCTCACGCACTGCGTGCGCGTCCCAGACTTTTTCAAACAAACTTTTACCGTTTCCCATAGGGCGCTCACCCTAGCACATTCCACGGATTTCGCCACGTCGGTGGAATGAATCCATTTTCAGCTACCGGATGGCGGACAAAGTGCCCTTTTTTAAGCCTTAATTGGCTGAGCTTCGCGCTCTGGCGAGTGAGAGCAGAGTCGGCGGCTTGGGCACGACGCACTGGTCCTACCTCGAAAGCCTGATCACTGGGTCACTCTCAGACGCAGGTAGGCACCCGATTTCAACAGTCTGATCACCCGAGCCTCAACTAGCACATAGTCTTCATCTGGCAGGTCTCGAACCACGGTTTCGATCACTTCAGTAGTGCTCCAACTCTTGAGATCCGGCGAATACTCAACGACTCCCACAGCACCGGAGGTGTCGCGTGCCCTCCGGTAGACGAACCGGAGGAATCCGTTGCTGCTCCCGACTTCATAGGCTCCCGAACTGTCGCGCACCTGCGGATTGAGGCCCATGTAGAGTTCCATTAGATTGTCGAGGCCGTCGCCATCAGTGTCTTCGTCAGGGTTAGCCGTGCCCTCGTAGGTGAACCCGCCTGGCAGTTTTGACGTCATCCCGAGAAGTTTGAGCTCAACGTCCACCATGCCCGGCTTGTGCCCGGGCACCGTGCAGGCGGCGACGGAAGAATTGAGGATGTTGAGACCGCTTGCACGCACGCCGCCAAACTCGACACTCATCCCTTCGGCGAAGTGGGTTCCGCGCAAGGTGACCCGCGTGCCGCCCGCCGCTGGCACCTCAGATGGAGAGACAGATGTGATTGTGGGCTGGTCTGCAAACCATACCGCGACGCTCCAATTCTGCGCGGGCGCGCTTTCCATCACGAAATCGCCAAATTGCCGCCAGAATGCATTCCAGCGTGCCGGGCCAGTGACGGTAAACTGCCCCGCGCCGGAAGCCGCTGCCAGAACGACGTGTGAGGAATTGCAGACGACCGGACCGTAGGGTGCGTTCAGTGTGCTGCATTCGACATTGACGCCGTAGCCGGTCCCCGCTCCGTCGCGGAATCCTCTCACTGAGGTGCTCTGATTGTGCCAGTCGAGGTCCTCCGGATCGTCGCTTGGCCCCGGAATGGCACCGAGAATCGGGACGAACCCGTAGGTTTCGAAACGGAGTTGGCCCGCACCGGGGATATCGAACGATCCGTTCGTCGAATGCTGAGCTTCCTCCTTGCCTACCGCTTGGAAGTGGCCGGTCAACGTACCCAGCAACTGTTCCGGTTCCAGTGCTCCAGGAGCGGGAGCGGCCGAGTAGATGAATGCTCCGTTGGCAGTTCCGAACAAGCCGTAAGGTGCGCCGTAGTTCCAGGGGCGGCTTTCGGAATCGGAGTTGAGCACTCGCACATCAGCCGGTCCGGACATCCCTGGTGGCGTCTTGCAGCGCAGTTCCTCCGCGCTGATCCACTGGACTTCCGTGGCGGGCACCTCGTCGAAAAGGACGACCGCGCTGAGACCAAAACCAGAACCGCGCACGGTGACCGGCGTGTGTCCGCCGACCGATCCTGATGCCGGACTGACCGCGGTGACAACCGGCCCCGGCCGGAAGAGCACATCGACGGAGTAGCTGGTCGCGCCGTGTCCCTGAAATTCCCCCCAGATATTGTATTCTGCGGGCCCCAGGATCTCGAAGTCCATGTTACCGCTGGCTGGGCTGTCCCAAGTTGTTATGCAAACAGCTGGATCGCTCCCCGGCGCGTTGCATTCGGCGGGCAGGCTGATGATTTCGCCGTTGAAGGCCGCCTTCACTACCATTGGATCGTGCCGTTCCAGATTGGTCACGGCGAACCGGCGCGGTGGGGTGGCCTCGACTCGAAATGTGATACGGCCCATCCCCGGAACCGTGATCCCTGAAAACGGAACCACCTGGCGGCTGCCTCCGTTCAAATCCGAGGGCTGCCCCGGGATGATCCCGCTCCGCGCAAACAGAACCGATTCTCCGCCGCCCACGCCACCGACACCCACAGTGATGCTGCGGGTACCGGTGTTCAACGATGTATCAGTCGCCAGCAGTTTGAGCGCGCGCGGACCCGGAATTCCACTGATCGCACCGAACGTTGCCACGTAGGTGTTTCCGCCCACGTGCAGAGCCGCCAGTTGTTCCCCATAGTCATTGGTATCACCGTCGCCGTCGACATCGAACACCGCCACGACGGACGCCACGCCGACCGTGTCGCTCACATCGAATCGCGCTTCAAGAGGCTTTCCCAAATCGAGATTTTCGCCGAGAGCGGGCCTGATAAATGCAGCGTCTGGCGCCGTCTTGTCGAAGGCGGTAAACTCTACTTCGAGCACATATGTTTGCTCGCCGTGGCCCGAAAATTCGCCCCAGATATTCCAAGTGCCGGGGCCCAGCACGCTGAAATCAAGTTTGCCCCCTTCCTCTGCCGCGAAGCTGGTCTCGCAAACGGCCGGATTCGAGCCAAAGGAGTTGCAGGCGAGACTCCCGCGCAGGTCCAGCGCGGTTCCGTTGAAGGTAATGTTGCGCACGTAGGGATCCTCCCGCTGGATGTTCTTCACTTCCTGGCGCACATTCGGCATCGCCGTCACGCGGAACATCACGGTTCCGGATCCCGGCACGGTGATCGGTTCATAGTCGATCACCTGCCGTACCCCTCCCACCCAGACACTGCCTTGTCCGGGAATGGCACCCTCAGGATCCGTGAACAGAGTCTCCTTGATAAAGGTGATCCCTCCGACCGTTACGGGCACACTGGCGGGCGCCACATTGCCAGCGGTGTCGACAGCCGAGACCGTGACCTGGCGGGAGCCGGCATCACCCGCCACTCCCGCGAACTCCACAGTGTAGAGGTTCGGACCGGAGCGGGGAACCTGCATGGTTTCACCCTCCCTGCTGACGTTGCCATCTCCGTCAATGTCAAACGAGACAGTGACCGTCCCCATTTCAACGTCATCGAAAGCACTTACTTCCACCATCAGTGTTTCGTCAAAGCGAACCGGCCAACCGGGCGGAGGTGACTTGATTTCGACAACCGGTGCCGTCGTATCCGGAAGGCGTACGTCCACCGAGCCAGTCTTGGTGCTCTGGTAGCCGGAGGTATCCACTGCCTTGACGCGAATCGCCCGGGCACCCGCCTCACCCGAGATTCCCGGGAATGCAGCGCGGAATTTGCCGCCGCCGCCGTCAGTCGCGACAGCGGATTCACCGGGATCGTCTTCGTCCCCGTCGCCATTCCGGTCGAACGATACAACGACCGAGGCCACTCCGAAGTCTTCCTCTACCACGAGGTCGACGACCAGCGCTCCTCCGACCTCAACGAAATCGTCTACCGCCGGCAGTTTGATCTCTATGTTGGGAGGAGTGACGTCGACGGCGACGAACTGCGCCTTGATCGTGAAATTCTGTGCCTCATGCCCTAAGAAGAAACCGTCTGTGTCATAGGTCGCCGGTCCGAGGACTTCAACGCGGATTTCGCCGCCGCCGGTGGGAACGTTCCAGTAGGATGTGCACACCGCCGGATCGCAGCCAGGCGGGTTGCAGGCCGGACGCAGTCCGATCTGTTTGCCGACATAGAACAACCGCGCGGCTGTCGACTCGTGCCGGTCGCCCTGAACGGTGTCAAAACGGATCGCGGGCGTCGACGTGACCGTAAACGCGATCCTTCCGGAACTGGGCGCGGTGAGGGTAAATTCGCTCTTCTGGCGAGCGCCGCCCGCATTCTCATGCGGCTGGAACGGAAAAGTGCTTTCCTGATTCAGTAGCGTGATTGTCCCTTCACTCTCGCTGCCAGTGGTTAAGTGCTCAACAGCGTAGCCGATGTTGAACGACGAGTCGTAGGCCATCGCGATGATCTCGCGTGATCCCGGCAGCCCAGACAAGTTCTCAAAGAGAACTTTGAATCTGCGCGTTGCGTCGTCCCACTCCGCGACTTGGCGCTCGCCTTCGCCGCTGAAATTGCCATCGCCGTTGATGTCGAACTGCACTAAAACATACTTTAGCTGCACATCATCCGTAGCCACCACGGACACAGCGAGATTGCCATCGGCCGCGACGCTGAATCCGCATCCATTCCCCGAGGGCGAGGTAATCTCCACAAGAGGCGGTGTTGTGTCGAGTGGTTCCCATTCCTCAATTGGGGGAAGCTCGACCTCAAAAGGAAAGCTTGGCTTCTGGAAGCTGTTCCCAAGAAACGGCCCCGAACGGAAGATATCGTAGCGGATATTGCTCCAGTCGGAGAATCCTGATGGATCAGTTCTATCGGAATACGACTCGATGATTGGATAGGTGGATCCAGCAGGGAGGATGTTGACCGTGTTCGAAGATTGAGGCCCAAACTCAAGAGGATCTGTGTTCAACTCTCTGTCCAGATGCGAATAGCTCATGAGGCTCACATACTGTTGTCCCCAGTAGGGCAAGTGGTCGTTTCCTCCGTGGCGCAAGGTCAAAGTGTGGCCGAGTTCGTGGGCGAGCGTTCGCCATTGCACAGAGCCGGTTGCGAGATGCGACTGGAAGGGATGGGCTCCGTAGCCGGCAAACGCAACGATGACATCGTTTCCCGGCATGCCATTGTTGTCCGGTCGGGGATACCAATCCACTTCAGCTTCACCGTAGGCATTGCCGTCGAGCAACGCGAACCAAGACTCCGCAGTTGGTAGAAAATCCCAAGGCTCTCGCAATCGTATTATCGAACCCGTGACCGCGGACACACGCCGCACTTGTCCTGTTCCCGGCCCGCGGACAATTTTGAGCGCGATTCCCCGCCACGCGGCCTCTGGGAGCTCGTCTGCTGAGATCAACGCCTGCTCGCTGGCAACACCCACGCGTCCAATGAACGCCGAAGGATCCGAGTCGTCCCTTTCCACCCATTGCTTGAAGTCTGCAAAAACGACATATTTAAAAACGAATTCGCGGGCGCGCTTGTCCTTCTTGCCAAAGTAAAGCTTCTTGAGCTCGTGGAGTGACTCGGAGACGACCCCTTCGACTTGCTGTTTCGGTAATCCAAAATACACGACGTCGATATGCTTGTCGGGATTGCCACCCTTGGTGATTTCCTGTCCGCCATCAAGCAGGTAGAGGTCGTCACCCATGTTGTAGGAATACGGATCGCCGAAGTCGTCCAGAAGCGGGCCGGCATCCACATGCAGGGTGATACCGCGGGAACCATCGGGATTGGCGATTTCATCCCCACCGAGATTCCCGGGCGTGTTCGGAGGGTTGAACATTTCGACGAGTCTTCCAATTACCCCCGGCGCCGGCCGGCAACTCCACCAGTTGGAAACACCGGATCGGCGCTCGTTGAGCCAGTCGATTTCGACATAGACGTCGCGCCGCAGCGGATTTGCTTGCATCTTGGGAAGGTCGAGCTCGGGATTTCCATCGCCGTCCATGTCCAAGCCGCGGGTCTCCCAGTGATCCATCAGGCCGTCCTGGTCGGTGTCCAATTTTGCGGCGCGGACGACATGCGTCCCAAAGGCCGTTTCGATCGTGAACGCCACGTAGTGGTCGCCGGGAGCGGCTCCACCCGGCCGCGCCACCCCGGCGGGATCATGGAGTGGAATCGAGATGGGATCGTAAAGCATGAAATCGTTCACAGTGCGCCCGCCGATAACGTCGCCCAATTGAACGACCGGCGTGGGGCTGGCGACATGTGGTCTCAGCCGTGGGTTGGGCTCGTCATCGAGCATGCGGAGATAATCCACCTGGAGCGTCCAGATCCCCGGGTGTTCGGAAAACCAGAGCGGCCGACTGGGATCGGCCGAGTTCTCAATACTGGCGCGCTCGGGGGTCGCTCCAAAGACAATGACAAACCGGTCGTTGTGAAACGAATCGAGTGGGGGGAATTCCTGGTGAATGATGCCCAGAGCGTTCTTTTCAAAGTCGAATTCAGCGAACGTTATCGGGGCGCCGTTTTCGTCGCAACCGACCACGTCGTCGAGATCCCACACGCGATCGATGCGATCCGGCTCATTGGCGAACCTTTCGTCCGAGACTGCGAGGTAGAGGCCGGGGCCGGCGTCCTCGTCATCGGCGAGAAACGCGATCGCATAGCCGGTGTCGCTGATCGCCGGGCTGAAGCCGAGATCGCGGTATCTTCCCAGCGCCGTCGTGGCGATCATGGTGGGCTCCCATATATCGTCCGAGCCGCCCGGCGAATGGTCCTGGCGCACTTCAATGGTGCGCGGACTGTTGCGGAACTGGCGCTGAAGCACGATCGTCCGCCATTCGCCATCGGCGGCCATGGAGCGGAAGCTGGCGAGCGTATTCCCATACTGTGAGACCGGCGTCTGCGTGAGGCGTGTGCCTTTATCGTTGACGCGGTAGGCGAACGGGAGATCGCTTTCTCTTCCTAGATATCCGACGAGTGGCGCGATGTCGGCTCGGGTGAGATCGCCATTGCCGAGAACTGGCAGAGTCAACTGCGTGAGTCCCATGCGAAAAGTGTCGGCGACCAGAAGGAATGCCGTGCCGGGGTTGCGGACGTCCCACAATTGGATGGCACCATTGCCGGACCAGAGTTCCCGCTCGACAACCAGCCCGCGATTGTTGATCTGGGGAAAATCCATGTTAGTTGTCCGCGGCGTCTGCGACACGTTCAAGGGAGCCCGCGTGAGGTTCCCGACGAAAACCTGCTCGATGTCATCCACTGACCCGATGAATGCCACCTGGCCCAAATCGTTAACGGAGACGTTCGCCTCGATATCTCCGAGAACTTCGCCTGCCGGGGTAGCCTCGCCTTCTTCCGCAATTACTGTAAAATCGTAGAACGGGCTTGTTTGCGCGGACGCCGGGATACTGCCCCAAGAGAGGAAGCAACTCAGCAAGGACACGTTTGCGCTAATGGCAGCTCGGCACCACAGTCTCGATTGAGTCAGCACTGAGTTCATTGTAACACTTTTTACGGAGTATCACGGTCATACTACGCGACTCTTGTGATTGCCTGCGCAGGTCTTGTCTAGCCAGCCAGAATCCCTTGAGGCTGCCGGCCTCAACACGAGTAATGAAGGCGTGCCGGGCTTACTCTCCAAGCAGGAACCCAATATCTTCCTGGGTGATCATCGGGGCCTTGCGCGACTGGATGCGTTCGCCTTCGGCCTCTGCCGAACCCATGATTTCGTCGTAGAGCTCCTGCTTGCGGGCTTTGAGGATCATCATTTTTTCCTCGATGGTGTCACGCATGAGGATGCGGTTGATGAAGACGGTGTTAGTCTGGCCAATGCGATGCGCGCGGTCGGAGGCCTGGCGTTCGACTGCGGGATTCCACCAGGGGTCAAGGTGGAAAACGTATGAAGCGCGGGTGAGGTTCAGCCCGGAGCCGCCGGCTTTGAGGGAAATAAGAAAAACGGCGGGACCGTCCTCGGCCTGGAACTGGTCGACGATCTTCTTGCGCGTTTTCTGAGGCGTCTGTCCGTCGAGGCGCACGAAGGCGATTCCGGCAGCCTTTAGGGTTGGTTCGATGAGATCGAGCACGCGGGTGAACTGTGAAAACACCAGTGCTGCGTGCCCTTCCTGCGCAAGCTCTTTCAGCTGCTCGACGAGGTGGTCGAGCTTCGGTGCTGAGCCGCTCTTGATCGATGGATCAATGACGCCGGGTGCCACGCAAATCTGCCGCAGACGCATGAGCGCCGACAGCGCGACGATGCCTGCCTGCTGCCTTGGCTTGTGGGCAAATGCCTGCGCGACTTCGGCCCGCACCTCCGCCACCGTGCGCAGATAGAATTCCTTTTGAGTGCGATCGAGATCGAGATAGATGTCGCTCTCCACCTTTGGCGGCAGATCTTTGAGCACGTTCTCCTTTGTCCTGCGGAGCACGAATGGCTGGGCCCGTCGAAGGTAGCGTTCATTCCCGGTATCGCTGGCCCGCAGTGCCTTCCGGGAGTCTTCGCCTTCGCCGAAAAGGCCGGGCAGTGCGAGATCAAGGATGGCAAAGTATTCGCCGACGTGGTTCTCCAGCGGCGTTCCTGTGAGGCAAAGCCGGAAACGGCCGTTGAGGCGCCGAATCGCTTTCGCCCGGGCGGCGGCGATGTTCTTCACTGCCTGCGCCTCATCGAAAATGATGACATCGAAGGATTCCTGCTCGAGTTTTTCAATATCGCGCCGTGCCAGCTCGTAAGTTGTCAGGACGACATCGGCCTTCCTCAGTTCTTCCAGCGAACGTTTGCTGCCGGTGTATTCGTAAACTGTCAGGCCCGGCAGAAAGCGCTCAATTTCAGACCGCCAGTTGAACACCAGCGAGGGTGGCAACACCGCGAGATGCGGCACCTTGTCTTTCACTCGGTGGCCCACCAGACCTGCATCAAGCCCGGCCAGCAGCGTGATGGTCTGCAGCGTTTTGCCGAGGCCCATGTCATCCGCAAGAACGGCACCAAAGCGGTGCTCATAGAGGAAAGCCATCCAGCGGTATCCGGCGATCTGGTAAGGCCGCAGCGTGGCCTGGATGGTCGGCGGCATGTCGGCAGGATTGCCCGGCGTCCCAGACAGCAGGGAATCGATGATCGCCGCATCCTCGGGCGGCAGGATGATCTCGATGCCGTTTTTCTTGAGCTGCATCCAGTCAAGGATCTGCAATCTGGGCACTGTCACTGCGGCTTCCTGAGTTGCCTTTTTGCCGCCACCAGCAGCCCCGGCTCCCGCACGGAGGAAGAGTGCGAAGCGCTCGAGTGATTCGGTGTCGACGACGCGAATGACCCCGTCCATGCCCTCCGTCTGAAACGCGCCACCCTGCGCTATCATCCCCCATTGCTCCTGGGGAACGTCAACCTGATCGCAAAGGATCTTCGGGTGCAGAGCAAACCAGTCGATACGGTCGCCACCGATTTCCGCTCCCTGCACATGATCGCCCGTCGGCTTGGTAGGGGCCACAGGTTCGGCCACAACTTGAAAATCCAGCGACACGGTTTCCACCGTTTTTCCGTTCACCGTAAGCTCGACGCCCGCCTGTTTGCATTCGTTGCTGAACGTCCCCAGCCCGCGTTTCCAATCCGCTGGCGGAACCTCCAGCTTGGTCATGCTGCGGCCAGCAACTGGCTCGTCGACAATGGTACAGCGGAATCCCGGCAGATGCTTGTAGCACGCTGCCAGCGCACTCAGAATGGGGGCGACGGGATTGAGGTGAACCCAAGGCGGAGCATCCTCCTGCTTCCCGCCGGGCAGCGTGGCTGCTACGATTCCTTCCGCATCCGCCTCGGCGAGCAGCTCAAGTTTTTCAAAAACCGCTTCGTATCGATAGCGGGAGCGGGCACCACGCTGGGCGGAATCGACGAGCTCCAGAAATGCATCCAGGATATCACTGCGCTCGTCGGGATTCTTACAAAGCAGGAACGATCCGACTGTCGTCCTGTATTCAGTGAAGATCGCGGTCTGCCGTGCATAGGATGCGCCAGTAGCGTCGTCCAAGTAATCCAGATGCTCGCAGGCATCATCAAACCTGGAACTCGCGTTGCCATTTTCTCCCACTACCCCGCACAGCTTAGCCGTCCCGGATTTAGCATCCACACTAGCGATCAGTTTGACCGTGGTTGGCAGCGATACCGGGGTCACTGGCACTTGCGAATCACCTTCGTAGTACCGCAGCAGAACGCCTTCGGCGGTGCCTTCACTGCCATAGACAAACGGCTCGAGATTGAACTGGTCTATCGTCTTGGTAATCGGCTTTGAGAGCTTGAACGGCAGGCGTTCCTTAGCTTTGTGATAGCGCTGGAAGATCTTGTCGCTGACATATGTATCGACATCCCCGTGGCTCTGGGTTTCCCACATTTCAATCGCGAGCACCCGGGCGATTGCCCGTTTTTCCGGCAGGTAAATCAGCGTTTTTCCCAGTCGGTAGAAGTTTGTCAGCGGTTCACCTTTTGAAACGGAGAATTTGCCGGCGCTCCCGCGTTCCAACGGCGCGACGGCGAACACCACATCCACGCTACACGTATCTGCATGGCGACGCAGCAACAGCAGGCCTGCCAGAGGGTCAGGAAGCACTCCTTCCAGCACTGTCGACTTGTCGTCACCGTCAAGCTTGTCAATCACGACCGGAATCTTGCCAAGATTCTTGATGAGGAATTCGAACAACACCTCCTCGACTTCGATAGGATTCTCTACTGGAACCACAAACAGTTCCCGCAGGTCAGGCGGAATTTGTTTGATCGCAGCGGGGCTTGAGAACGAACCTATGCCACGCAGTGACAACGATGCCCTGGGGATCAACAACAGAGCATCCAGCTCTCTGTTGCCATCCTGGACGATGCGCACCGGAGGCAGGGCGGAGGCAGCGGCCTTGCGTGGCTCCGTCTTTTTGCCCTCTGCCGCCGCATCCGGCTTCAACGGCCCTTCGAACAGTGCATCGCGGATGTATTCAAACATGTCCGGCGGAAACTTAAAGCTTGAGAGTCCCATCTTGCCCCGCAGCGCATGGCACACCGTCGCCATCACCGCCACCGAGTGTCCACACCTGTTCGGACCGCAAACCTTACAGCTGCACACGACGTTGCCCTTGCCATCCAGCGCAATGTTCAGACTGATCTTGCCTACCTTGAACTTCGCCATCGAATCGCCACGCCAGCCATCCCACTCCACGGCGCTGCTCTCATACAGGGATAGGCCGTTCTTCACATGATTGAGGGCACCCATCTGCAGAATTCTGCCGGGGCGATAGTTCTGGAGAGCCGTTACCAGGCGATGATGATCCGTTTCAGACACAGGCAACGCATCAAACGTCTACCACCACTACCCGTCAAAGGAATATGCAGACCACTTTCACGGTTGCTCATATTGAACCATTCTGGCAGGTTCCAAATGATCCCGTTCCAGTGTAGGCTGCGGGCGAAAGTGGACAGCAGCACTCATGCCCCGAGCGACCAGGAAAACTTCTAAAAAAAAGGCCCCCGCACGCAAAGCTGCGAAGCGTGCGACAGGCCGTAAACCGGCCGCCAAGAAATCTCGGCTCAAGGCGCGCACCAGCAGCGCGGGAGGCGGTGGCAGCCGTTTCGCGTTCTTCTTCTTCATCTGCCTCACCCTGGCCACAGCTGCAGCAGTGATTATCGAGGTGCGCAACTACATCGAGTATCCGTGCGTCCAGCAATTCCTCAGTTACCGTGGCGACGTCACCTTGACCCTCTACAACCGTGGTGCCGCCCGCCGCAGTGCCATCGTCTTCATCGAGCAGGGCAGCCTCCTCAACAAGCCCCGCTACCTCACCCGCCTGCACTATCTGGAAGAAAACGGCGAGCGCGGTTCAAAGACTGAGCGCTTTGAACAACTGAGCTGGTCCAGCGATGCCGGGGCCGTATTCACCACCCGCCAGACCAGCACTTCACAGGCAGCAGCCAGTGCTATTCCAGAGATCCTTTGGCTGTACGACATCGACTCCAGCGTCTTCTACCGCGTGAACGACTGCGCCATCCCCGGCCGCGGCGCTGAGGCATCCCAGAATTTTCTGCAACGCTTCCTCTATGAGGAAAAGGGCGGACCCGGCAAAATCATCGCCAACTGGTTCGACCTCGGCAAAAAAGAAAACTACGCATTTTCCTGGCAAACCACCCGCTGGAACCGCGCGGCAAAAGCTGCAGCTGCGGAGGAATCTGACTTCGAAACAAACGGCGAAACCGTACCCTGAAAATTCGAACCCGATCGCAGATGCATGCCTTTTCTGCATTTAAGAAATCAGTTTCACCACGCCAGTGCCGTAGTCAGGATCAATTTGCGATAAAGTAATCAGGCAATAGAATCTGAAACACAGGCATCCCATAGACGATGATTTGAAGGCTGGAGGTAGCGTAACCCGCTGATCTTCAGTGGGCCTGTTTTTGAGGCGCTGGATCTGTCAAATTTGTTTTGC